>JBEIKL010000009.1:0-31827 GCA_040379745.1 Bdellovibrionales bacterium
GAACTCAGCCGGGCTAAAAACCGGATGCTCGCCTACTCATGTCTGCTGATCACTCCCCTTTATTTCCTGATCCTTTTTTACAGCGAGCACAAAAGCAGTTCACAAGCACTGGACCCGATCGTCAAACAACTCGGGCAAAGCATTTCGATCGGTGACGGCATCAC
Organism: Bdellovibrionales bacterium; assembly: GCA_040379745.1. Lineage (GTDB taxonomy): Bacteria > Bdellovibrionota > UBA1018 > UBA1018 > CAIMNF01 > CAIMNF01. Next base: position 165 of record JBEIKL010000009.1, read on the forward strand.
GCTTGATCGCATCAATAAATCCATCCTGCTTCTTCCCCGCGTGAAGAGTTCCCGCGTGGTCACCTCCAATGACGGTTACTGCATCGTCGCGAATTCTGAAACCAAGGAGCAATGGAACACCCGGATCGAAGAACCCTGCGACCGCTTCGATACCGAGAAGAGCCTGTTCCACCTCTCCCGTCCGATCCTCAACACGCAGAACGAACGGATCGGCACCGTCGACGTGAATTATTCGGCTCCGTGGGATTACCTTCTGTTTTTTCCGATCATCGTCATGATCTCGCTCTTGCTGGTTTATTACCTGTTCAAGACGACGACTCAGATCGTTTTCCGCAAGCTGACCGATGCGATTGAGACTTTTCCGGAAATGATCCGGAAGAACGAGGACGCGGAATTCGAATTGCGCGAATTGCAAAATACTTTTATTGAACTGAAGCGACTCAAGAAGATCGAGATGGATCACTTCCGGAGTACGGAACTGAACACCATGGCAGCCCAGGTCTCACACGACATCCGATCGCCTCTCGCCGCTCTCGAAATGATCTCGGGATCGTTGCACGACATTCCTGAAGAAAAGCGGGTAATCATCCGCAATTCCGTGAACCGCATCCGGGACATTGCGAACGAACTCCTGAACTTCAACAAGCGCCAACCGGTCAGCCTCGCTCAAAGCGCACCCGTGACCAATACGGAAGAATCCTCATCACTGCACCTGTTGAGCACGGTGGTGGATTCGATCACCACCGAAAAGCGAATCCAGTACCGCGATCTGGTCAATGTCAGTATCGAATACCACCAGAGCCGCAATTCCTATGGCCTCTTTGCCAACATCCGGATCAATGAATTCAAGCGTGTGCTTTCGAACCTGGTCAATAACTCGGTCGAAAGCTTTGAGAATGAACACGGCGTGGTGGAGATCGAAATCGGAAAGTGTGCGAACGACCCGACAAAAGTGATGATTCGCATCCATGACAACGGCAAGGGAATTCCTGCCGAACTGATTCCGGAACTGGGGCAGAAGGGAAAGACCTTCGGAAAGACTACCGGAAACGGCCTAGGGCTTTACCATGCGTTCAATGCCATCCGGGATGCCGGTGGGTCGATCAGCATCGAATCAACCGAAGGCAACGGCACCACGATCTCCATTCTTCTTCCGAAACAGAAAGCCCCTGCCTGGTTTGTACCGGAACTGAATATTCCATCAGATTCGACCGTGGTCATTTTCGATGACGACGCTTCCGTTCACCACATCTGGAAAGACCGACTCGACACCTTGCAAGAACGTGGGTTGAAAATCCATCACTTCAGTTCCCCAACCGAACTGAAAACGTTCTACCGTAAGAACTTCTCGGATCTGGATCAGGCCGTGTTCCTCATGGACTATGAGATCGGCAATCACCCGGAAAGTGGCCTCGACATCATTGAACAGTTGGGAATCGCAGACTCGTCGATCCTCGTCACCAGTCGCTATGAAGAAAAACGCATCCGCGACCGTTGCGAAAACCTCTCGGTGAAACTCATTCCGAAAACGATGAGTGGCTTCGTACCAATTTGCTGATCGGCGATCAGGCGGCGTGATCCTTCTCGTCGATCCGGATCGGAATCAATTGAATCAGTGGTTTTGGCAAAAGACTGATTCCCCGTGCAAGACACTTTTCCCTCAACTCGAGGCTCTCGTATTCGCTACTGGAGAGGAAAATCCGGTTCCTGCCATGCGCTTCCGCCAGCGACAATCCGTCAATGAGCGAGAAACCCAGGTCATCTTCTCCCTGATAGTGCTGATCGATGAGGAAAAACACATCGTCCAGTTCATGGAAGTGGTTCCGGTAATAGTGTTTGAATTCCCGGATGGATCGCAAGCTCACCACCGTGAAACCGGTGAACCGGCTTTCCCAGATCTTGTGAATCGCTTCATCATCGTCGCAAACAACAATGATGGAATTCATGCCCACCCGAATGCTGGTTGGAAACCAAGCGGCCGGTTCCGCAATCGGAAACGAAACCGTCGCGGTGGTTCCGAACCCTTCCTTGGTCGTATATTCGATGCTTCCTCCCCAATCACGCACGCGCTTCACCGCATGAGAAACACCCAATCCCGAACCCGCAGCCGCATGCATTTCCTTCCCGAAGGTGACTCCCGGTTTTCCCAGTTGTGACCGCACAGAATCGGGCATTCCCTTTCCGTTGTCGGCGATTTCCAATTTCAGGGTTTCCGCTTCCGCAAAAATCCGGATCTTCACCAGGACTGAATCTTTCTGGATCGCCTCGACCGCGTTGTTGATGAGATTCGAAACAATGCGTTTCAAGTCTCCGGGTGTGACTTTCACGAACGCAGACAAGGCGCTGTCATCGACCTCACAAGTGATACGGATGCGCGGATCGCTCGAAAATCGCACGCGCGCCTCGGAAACCACACTCTCGACCAGTGGCGAGAACAGTTCGGCCGTTGGTTGTTCAGCGACTTCTTGATCCAAGGCAGTGATCGATTCCTTCCGGTTCGCGTGCTTCGAAAGCAGGATGTTGGCGATGTCCTTGATCCGGTTCAACGAGTTGCGGATGATTTCCCGGTCTGACACGGTCAACTCGGTCTTCGAATTTGCCGTGACCATCTCGAGTGCGGCCAAGGGTGAACGAATGTCGTGCGCCACTTGTGAGGCAATGGAGTGCAGGAGTTCTGCCCTGCTTTTTTCGTATAGAATCCTTTTTTCCTCGCTATTGAGGTTGCGTCGCACGAAATAGGCTAGTACCACACTCATGCCAATCAGGAGTATGAAGAGCATGGAAAGCGGGAACGCCAGCACCGCGAGTTCATGATAGGCGTTTACAGAATAGCAAAGCGTTCCCCATTCGATTCCATTCTCGTCATGGAGATTACGGATGATCCGACCATCACAACCCTGAAGGGATTCGTCACCGAAGCCGCTGATCCAACGATTGTTGCGATTATAAACCGATACTGATTCAAAAAGTTCCGTTCGCTTCAAGAGATCCAGCTTGTTGACCAGCGGAGCGTAGTCTGATTCGACCAAGTGAGGCACCACCGCTTTTTCGAAAGTGTTGATCCAGACACCGGCCTCGTTCTTTCCGGAAGAGGAAACCTGGAACACCAACAATCCCGCAAGGAGGGCGATGACGACAACGGTGAACAAAACGATCATCTTCGAGATATGCCTGCTCATCCTGCACCTCCAACCCAAATACCGCACTTTGAAGAGGCCAGATTCGAGAGGAACACGAACGTGTTCGAGTTCGTCGGTAGAAAGCCCGTCTGATCGGGTGAATGAAGACATTTTCTCCAGACCATTGCGAATGAATGATAATAAAGGGGAATCACGTTCCCATAAGTCGCGATTTCCTGATTGACCTTCCGATAGAGCGAATACCGTGCGGTCAATTCATCCGCTTCGAGTGCCTTGTGCAGAAGCTTGTCGATGGAATTGGATCTGATGTAAAAGACATTGACCGGACTTTCGCTCGAGAACCGATAAAGGAATCGACCTGCATCCCGTCCATAAAACGGATAGTTTTCGATATAAGCCTGCACTTGATCCGTGCCGAATTTTTTCTTCAGTGACAGATAATCCATTTCACTGACCACTTCGAATCCGATATTGTACCGATCAAAAATCGCAGCCAGGACTTTCGCCTCACACGCATTGAGACCTTTCGGCGATTGCTGAACCCGGATCTTCACGCGATGACGGAGCCTCAATTGAGCAATTGTGGAATTGCCGGGTACGCTCGTCAACTCCCGGACAAATCCACCCACACCCTCCGGAATCACTCCGGTCGCCATTTGCATGCCACGCGTGCAGTTTTCCATTTCTCTGTTCAAGGATACCTCATTGGCGACGGCATGCAGAACCGAACTGGAAACACCGCCTAGCTGATGCGGATTCAGGACGAGAATCTTCGACACATTCTTCATGGTATCGAAGACCCGGAATCGATCGTTCCAATCACCCGATATTGAACCCGTCGAATACATCAAGGCGATGTCGACCGAGTTGGATTGAAGATTCTTTGCCAACTCCTTCTCCAGAACATGCACGAACTCAAGACGGTTCGTCGCATCCGGATCCGTAATCGTTCTTTGAAGGATACAGCGTTCTGGAGTAGAAGACACCACCCTGAAAGGACCCGATCCGATTACACCCTTCGGCGTTTTTTTGAAAACATGAAGATAAGCTGAAGCCATCTCGAAAAGAAACGCGTTGAGACTGCCCCTGATTCCGAACCGGAGTTGATGATCCCCTTTTGCGACGACTTCAGGCATGGAATTTCGAGTACAACCCCTAACCGTTCTCAGCGGCAAGAGGTGGAGCGGTCCATTCCTACAGATTCCGTTCACACTGGCAACCACATCAGCGGCCCTGACCGGAGAACCGTCACTGAACACGATGTTTTTCTTGATTTGAATAACCACACTCCGCGGACCATCAAGATCATACTTTTCGACAATCACCGGTCGGATGTTGTTGCCCGAATCGAAATGAAACAGGGGATGATAGATCAATGGCAGCAAGAACCGTTGTTGGGCGGAATCCGCATTTTCAGGATTCATGGATTGAACCGGATTCGGCAAGGCGACCCGGATGGAATCAGAGGCGAAGACACTCGCCTGCGACACCAGCATTAGAATGCCGAGGATTGCGCTGACTCTGCTCACCGGCGACTCCTGATTCCTGTTTTTACATTCCCCATATTTAAATATTCTAAACCAACAAGAATCATTTACAATGTGTCGGGAATGACTTCATCCGCTTATCCATCACACGCCGGAGGCACCCCAGTTCGAACGTCTTACCCCTTGAAAATCCACCTGACGATAAACAAAAAGGCCCTCGGCGAGACGCCGAAGGCCTTTTCAAATCATTCAAACAGAGCACCAGAAGGTGCTTGCCCGGATGCTATTAGAAAGTTGCACCGAATCTTTTTACGTGTGAGCAATTCGGGATGAATGCACCTGGAGACTTGTCTTGCATCAGGTCTTTCGCATTAACCAATTTAACCGAACGATCGTAGCTACCGATCTTGAGACGGCAACGGTTACCGCCTTCGCCTTTCACCACAACGTTGCCCGATTTCACTTGAGCGACGAACGCATTACATTCGCTGTTTTTAACAAATCTCACGGTTTCACTACTGCTCACCCAACTCGGATTGATGTTGAAACCACCGGAACCATCGACGATGGTATACTTGATATCATACTTACATCCCGCATTCGCCGGTGATACGTACAACCCCAACAAAACCAAGCCTAACACTTTAAACAATTTCATTACGATCTCCCTTTTAGTTTGAGCCCCCGTTAATCAAAGTCTCATTACAATTATTATTATCGGATTGTTTAAAAAAAATGCCATCCTTTTTTTTGCCGCGTCAAAACCGACAAGGAGCAAAGTGTGTTTCATTTGACACATTTGCAGATTTTTTCTCAATGAAATCAAATTTTGGTTTTCTCTCAACTCATCCATCCGATCCAAATTCAAAATCATGCCTACAAATCGTCTTCAGAAAACCCCATTCTCCTTGATGATGAATCAAACAAAAAAGCCCTCGGCGAATCACCGAGGGCTTTTTGAAAACATTGAACCAACGCACCCAGCATCAAAAAAGCGCCGGATACCTATTGCTCCTATTGCTTCTTCACCACCATCACATTCAGCTCTTGAAGCTGTTCTTTGGTGACTTCGCTTGGAGTACCCGCCATGAGGTCGGTTCCTTTTTGCGTTTTCGGGAACGCCATCACATCACGGATCGGGCCGACTCCGCAAAGAAGCGCGGCCAAGCGATCCACACCGAATGCGAGACCGCCGTGCGGAGGCGTTCCGTATTGAAGTGCATCGATGAAGAAACCGAATTTTGTTTTCGCTTCTTCAGGAGTAAGCCCGAGAAGGTTAAACATCGCCGCCTGTACATCGGAACGATAAATCCGCAGTGAACCGCCACCGACTTCGACACCGTTCAGGACCATGTCGTAAGCAGATGCTTCGAGGTTGTCCATGTTGCGGCTGTTGATGAAGTCATCGAAGAATTCCGGACGCGGTGACGTGAACGGATGGTGACAAGCGAAGTAACGTCCTTCTTTGTCATCAAACTCGAGAAGCGGGAAGTTCACCACCCACAAGAACGCGAAGTTCTTGTCTTCCGGTTTCGGAACCATTCCCAATCGGGCACCCACATCCAAACGAAGCGCACCGAGCGCATCGTAAACAACCTTGTTCTTGTCAGCGACAATCATCACCAAAGAACCCGGACGCAAACTGAGGCGTGCCGTGAGTGCTGCTTTTTCTTCTGGTGTGAAGAACTTCGCCGCAGGCGATTGCATCTCGCCTTCCGGAGTGATCTTGATCCAAAGAAGACCTTTTGCTCCGTAGGCACCCACCACCTTGGTGAGATCGTCGAGATCCTTGCGCGAGAACTTTTCGGCCTGATCGTGCACCACGATTCCGCGCACAGAACCCTTGATTCCACGGGCGTTCGGCGCCAGTGCGTTTGAGAATACCTGGAAAGTGGAATTCGCGAAGATCTCGGAAAGATCCTGAAGTTCGAGACCGAAGCGCACATCTGGCTTGTCGCTCCCGAAACGATCCATCGCCTCTTTGTAAGGCATACGCGGGAACGGAGTTTGGATGTCTACGTTCAAAATTTGCTTCCACAACTTTTGAACCATGCTCTCCAGAATCGGGAACAAAGTTTCTTCATCGAGGAACGAGGTCTCAATGTCGATCTGAGAGAATTCCGGCTGACGGTCAGCACGCAAGTCTTCATCGCGGAAACAACGGGCGATCTGGAAGTAACGGTCCATCCCGGAAATCATCAAGAGCTGCTTCAAGGTTTGCGGCGATTGCGGAAGCGCATAAAACTCGCCCGGATTCAGACGGGACGGGACAATGAAGTCGCGAGCACCTTCGGGCGTGCTCTTGTACAAAATCGGCGTTTCGATTTCGAGAAAGCTGTGGGAGTCGAGATGCTGACGAACGATCTGAAGCATCTTGTGGCGCGTCACCAAATTCTTCTGCAAATACGGCCGACGAAGATCAAGATATCGGTATTCCAGACGCAACTGCTCGGATACATCGGTTTCGTCTTCGATCGGGAATGGAGGGGTTTTCGCCTCGGACAAGATCACGAGATCGTGACAAATAATTTCAATCGCTCCGGTTGAAAGTTTGGAGTTGGTCATCCCTTCCGGACGAGGACGAACCTTCCCTTTACACCAAAGCACGAATTCCGAACGGAGCTTGCCCGCAAGGTCGAAAATTTCAGCGATGTTCGATGCACCTTCCATGTGTGCAGGATCAAAGACGATTTGCGTCAAGCCGTAGCGGTCACGAAGATCGATGAAGATCAAACCACCATGGTCGCGGCGCTTGGCCACCCACCCACAAAGCATGACTTCTTCGTTCAACTGATTGACGGTCAATTCGCCGCAAGTATGTGTTCGCTGTGTCTTTTTTATCGCCATAGGACATACTCTACCGATTGACGTAAAGGTTTACAAGATTTACGGTTTTATAAAGCAAAATTTATGGAAAAAGCAGATACTCACCGTCCGTTTGCGAACGATGACGGATTCAAAACAAACCACTTCAATTACCTCCGCAGCGTGAACGCGGACTACATCGACGAGCTTTATTCAAAGTATGTAGAAGATGCGGAATCGGTCGATCCGACCTGGCGCTATTTTTTCGAGGGCATGTACCTTGGTGAAGCCTCCGTTCGTGCCGAACAAGCCGCGAGTGGACCTGCCATCGACTGGTTGGGCGAACTCAAAGTTCACCAATTGATCCAAGCTTATCGTGAGCAAGGTCACTTGATCGCACAATTGAACCCGATCCTCGACAACCCGACTTCCCATCCGGAACTCGATCTCGAGACTTTCGCATTGAGTGATGCCGATCTCGATCAGACTTTTGTTTCCGCTCGATTCTTGGGACTCGAAAACACCACTCTTCGCACCATCATCGCTTATCTGAAAAAAGTGTATTGCGGAAATCTCGGCGTGGAAGTCCTACAACTTCAAAACTCCAACGAGCGCAGCTGGATTGAAAAGAAAATCGAAACCCTCGACGGAAACTATGGGGTTTCCACTGAAGACAAGAAATTCATCCTCAGCCGTCTGACCGCGAGTGAATCTCTCGAAAAATTCATCCACACCCGGTATGTAGCGCAGAAACGTTTCTCGATCGAAGGTGGTGAAGGCCTGATTCCGGCACTCGATTGCGCAATCGAAACCGCCGCACAAAATGGCGCTGAAGAAATCGTGATGGGGATGGCCCACCGGGGTCGCCTCAACGTCTTGATCAATACCTTCAAAAAGAATCCGGAACACCTGTTCTCGGAATTCGACGACAATTACCGCTTGTCCACCGATCACGGTGAAGGCGATGTGAAGTACCACAAGGGAGCTTCACTCGACATGCACACTCGTCAGGGCAAAGCCGTTCACTTGTCGATGGGGTTCAACCCTTCTCACTTGGAGTTCATTGATCCGGTGGTGATCGGCATGACCCGCGCAAAACAATTCCAACGCAAAGACACCGAACAGAACAAAGTGCTTCCGATTCTCATGCACGGAGACGCGGCATTTGCCGGCCAGGGCGTGGTTTATGAAACCCTGCAGGCTTCTTTGCTGAAAAGCTACGGTGTGGGCGGGACCTTGCATATCATCTCGAACAACCAGGTTGGTTTCACCACGAACCCGAGCGATGCACGCTCCACTCGTTACTGCTCTGACCTTGCTCGCATGCTGGATGCACCGATCTTCCACGTGAACGGCGACGATCCGGAAGCCCTCTGGCATGCAGTGAAGATCGCCATGGAGTTCCGTCACGAATTCAAGAAGGACGTATTCATCGATCTGATCTGTTACCGCAAGTACGGCCACAATGAAGGCGACGAACCATCCTTCACCCAACCCGCTCTTTACAAAAAAATCACTGCACACGGCACCCCTCGTGAAGTCTACGCAAAACGCCTGATCCAGGAGGGCGTGATCACCGATGATCATGCGCAGACCGAAGTCAAAGCGGCGATGGATCCATTGACGAAAGCCCTGGAAAAAGTCCGCGCTGAAAAACCGGAACCCGCGCACTCCGAATATCAGGGGCCATACTGGTCGAAACACCGTGCCGCTCACGCTGAAGACCTTTTCAAGCCGGTGAACACCATGGTCAGCGCGAATGACTTGATCACCACATCGAAAGCGATCAACACGTTTCCATCCACTGTGACCATTCACCCGAAACTGCAACGCATGTTCGAGGCTCGGATCAGCACGGTCGAGCAAGGCAAGGGAATCGACTGGGGTAATGCCGAAGTGTTGGCCTACGCGACCCTACTGAAAGAAGGCATCAACGTGCGCATGACCGGCCAGGACGTGCAACGCGGAACCTTCACCCACCGTCACGCGATTGTAACGGATTTCAATACCAATGAATCGTATTCGGCAATGAATCAACTGAACCCGAACGCCCAGATGTTCGTGCACAACAGTCACCTCTCCGAAACCGCGGCGATGGGGATCGAATTCGGCTATTCCGTTTCCGATCCGGATACGCTCGTGATCTGGGAAGCGCAATTCGGCGACTTCGGTAACGGCGCACAGGTCATCATCGATCAATTCATTGCCACTTCCGAAAGCAAATGGCACCGCGCGAGCGGTCTCACGCTTTTGCTTCCACACGGATTCGAGGGACAAGGACCGGAACATTCTTCTGCACGCATCGAGCGATTCCTGCAACTCTGCGGGAAGAACAACATGTACGTTGCCAACCCAACGACTCCAGCGCAGATTTTCCATTTGCTCCGCCGTCAGGTGAAGCGTTCGTTCCGTAAACCACTCGTGGTGATGACTCCGAAGAGCTTGCTTCGCCATCCAAAAGCGGTTTCGGATCTCACTGATCTGACCAGCAAGGGCTTCCAGGAAGTGATCGACGATTCCACCGTGGATGCATCCAAAGTGAAGCGGGTGATGATCTGCTCGGGCAAGATCTATTACGATCTTCTGGACGAACGCGACCAGAACGGCAAAACCGATGTGGCGATTGTACGACTCGAGCAACTCTATCCGTTCCCGGAAGAGATGCTGGCCGCAGCACTGAGCCGCTATACCAATGCAAAAGAAGTGTTCTACGTCCAGGAAGAGCCACGCAACATGGGCGCTTGGATGCACTTCCAAGGCATGTGGGGTGGAGCCCTCGCCAACTTCGGCGCGCGCTTCCCGAAACTGGGACTCACCTATGTGGGCCGCGAAGTCTGCGCATCGCCTGCAGTGGGCTCGAAGAAACTTCACGACAAAGAACAAAAAGAAATCATCCTCAAGGCATTTCAGGATTAATTAAGAAGGAAAACGACTATGAAATACGACATTCTCGCACCCCTCGTCGGTGAATCCATCACAGAAGTAAGCATTCTCAAGTGGAACAAACAACACGGCCAAGCGGTCAAATCGGGTGAACAGATCCTGGAAATCGAATCCGACAAAGCAACGGTTGAAATCGTCGCCGAACACGATGGTGTACTGAACATTTTGAAACAAGCCGGTGATCGCGTGAACGTGAAATCCGTGATCGGCTTCATTGATTCCGAAGGCACTGCGACTGCAACCGGAGCGGCACCTGCTGCATCTACGGGTACACCTCCTCCGGCACCGAAAGCGGCACCAGCACCTGTCGGCAACGTCGACAACCTGAGCCCTGCTGTTCGTAAAGCGGTGGTGGAAAACAACGTGAATCCTGCTCAAGTGAAAGGCACCGGAAAAGACGGACGCCTCACCAAAGGTGATGTGTTCGCGTTCCTTGCGGCGGGCGGCGCCGCGCAGATGTCCACTCAGGCACCGAAACCTGCTGACAAAGCGGGCGATCGCCGTGTACCCATGCCGATGATCCGTCAGCGCATTGCGGAACGCCTGGTTTACGCTCAACACACGGCTGCGATCCTGACCACTTTCAATGAAGTAGACATGAAGCCGGTGATGGACATTCGCGCTCAACACAAAGACGCATTCGAGAAAAAATACGGCGTAAAGCTTTCTTTCATGAGCTTCTTCACTCGCGCCTGTGCCCTTGCATTGAAGCAGATTCCTGCAGTGAACGCATTCATCGATGGCAAGGAAATCGTTTATCACGATTACTGCGATATCGGCGTGGCTGTCGGCACCGAGCGTGGTCTCGTTGTACCCGTCATCCGTGGCACTGAAAAACTCACCTTCGATGGAATTGAAAAAGCCATCGGCGAAGTGGCCCTGAAGGCCCGCAACGGAAAACTTTCAATCGCGGACATGACCGGCGGAACCTTCACCATTTCCAATGGTGGAACTTACGGTTCTCTCCTCTCGACTCCGATCCTGAATCCTCCGCAGAGCGGGATTCTGGGAATGCACAAGATCATGGACCGCGCTGTCGTGATCAACGGTAAAGTGGAAGTCCGCCCGATGATGTACCTGGCACTTTCTTACGATCACCGGATCATCGACGGTAAAGAGGCAGTGACCTTCCTCGTGACCTTGAAAGACTTGCTCGAAAACCCTGTCAAACTCGGCTTGGATTTCGCTTAATCATATTTTCTGAAGAGATAAGGATTTGTTATGGAACAGTTTGATTTGATCATCATTGGTGGTGGCCCTGCAGGATACGTAGGTGCGATTCGCGCTGCTCAACTTGGAATGAAAGTCGTGTGCGTGGAAAAACGCCCTACTCTCGGTGGTACCTGCTTGAACGTGGGTTGCATTCCGTCGAAAGCATTGTTGGATTCCAGCGAACACTTCGCAATGGCACAACATAAATTCCAAAAGCACGGCATCGAAATTAGCGGCATCAAGCTCAATCTCGAGCAAATGATCTCGCGCAAGAACACCGTGGTGAAACAACTCACCCAAGGAATTGCAGGCCTTTTCAAGAAGAACAAAGTCGAATGGGCTCAAGGCATGGGCAAGTTCGCCGGGATCGAAGGTGACCACAAGATCGTCGAAGTCGAAGGACTGATGGGCAAGCGCACTTTGAAAGCACCGAAAGTACTGATCGCCACCGGTTCCGAAGTGATTGAATTGCCGAACCTGAAGTACGACGGAAAGAAAATCATTTCCAACGTGGAAGCGCTGAACCTGACCACCGTTCCAGGCCACCTCGTGGTGGTCGGTGGTGGCGTGATCGGTCTCGAAATGGGATCGGTTTGGAAACGTCTTGGTTCAAAAGTCACCGTGGTGGAATTCACAGACAAGATTCTTTCCGTAATGGATCAGCAGATCGCGAATGAAGCGAAGAAATCGCTCACCAAACAGGGCTTGGAATTCAAACTGAACACTCAAGCCATGGGCGCAAAGCAGGTTGGCGAAAAAATGCACCTCGAAGTCATGGATCGCGCGACTCAAGCGAAAGAAACGATCGAGTGCGATTTGATTTTGGTCGCAACCGGACGCCGTCCTTATTCGGATGGTCTAGCCCTCGACAAGATCGGCCTCGCGACAGACGAACGTGGCCGTGTGGACATCAACGACCACTTTGAAACCAAAGTGAAAGGTGTCTACGCGGTTGGTGATACGGTTCGCGGCCCGATGCTTGCTCACAAAGCAGAAGAAGAAGGCATTGCCGCAGTGGAGATCATGGCTGGTCAAGCCGGACACGTGAACTACAATGCGATTCCATGGGTGGTTTATACTTGGCCTGAAGTTGCTGGAGTGGGTGCATCCGAAGAAGACTTGAAACAAAAAGGCATTGAGTACAAATCGGGTACCTTCCCCTTCATGGCAAATGGTCGCGCCATTGCCATGGATGAAGCGGAAGGTCTGGTGAAAATCCTTGCCGATGCCAAAACAGACCGCGTTTTGGGCGTGCACATTTTTGGCCCACGCGCATCCGACATGATCGTGGAAGCGACAACCGCGATGGAATACGGCGGGTCAGCAGAAGACATCGCGCGCACGTGTCACGCACACCCTACCCTGTCGGAAACCGTCAAAGAAGCGGCATTGGCAGTGGCGGGTCGCAAAATTCATCTCTGAATACTGACTTTGAATCTTTAGTCTTTCTGAAGCCTTGGCGGGCCCACCGCCAAGGCTTTTTCGTTTCTCGGTAAAAACACTAAAGAATTCACAAAAAATGCCGAAAGGATACCGAGGACCTATGAAAAATACATTCGCAGCTTTATTCATGCTCGGCCTGATTTTCGAAAATACCGCAAATGCGGCAGTTTTGAAGATTCTCGCGTCTGAACCGGAAACCAAGGTTTACGAAGTCACTGACCCGATGAAGAAGAAACTCTTGGGTAGTGCGCCTCTCGTGCTGGAAGATTTCGACACCAACGAACCACGACTCCTGATGATGGAAAAACCCGGCTTCTCCAGCGTATACATCCCGTTCTCACAAGGGGTGGCGACTCACTTTTCGGTCCAAGCCAATATGCATCCCATCAGCGGTTGGACCTCAGACGAAATCACCCGCAAAACGGTGGAAATGGCTGAATCCCTGGTAGACCGGGTCAGTGCCGCACAAGCCTTACTCGACGCCAGAAAAACAAAAGAAGCTCTGGCTCAGATTGAGACTCTGAAGAATGAATATCCGACCAGTTTCTCGGTGAGATTGATTCACGCAAACGCAGTACTGCTGAATGGAGAGGGGCAGAAAGCCCAAGCAATGTACAAAGCTCTCTTGACCGAAGTTCCTGCAAACCGCGCTTATCTGAAAGACGCGATTGAAAACATTCAAAACAGATTGGGCAAACGCATGCCAGCATCCGTGGGAGGAAACGAATAATGCAAACCTTAGTCATCGGTTCCATTTTATCGACGATCATCCTGGTTGCGACTTTTCTTCACTCCAAAGCATCGCTCTCGACATTTCTCAATCCGGAAGGTCTGATCATCGTGATCGGCGGTACCATCTCGATCACATTGGTCACCTCAAAGAAGGCGGCCCTCTTCAATTTTTTCCGATTGGTCAAAAACCTGATCATCTCAAAATCTCGCAGTCGGAATCTGAAGGAAATCCTCACGGAATGCACCAAGAGCATGGAGCGTGGAAAAATCCCTTCCGCCACCGGACATGAGTTCCTGGACAAGGCGCTTTCGTGGATGCAAGCCGGTCTGCGCGGAGCCGAACTTCAAAAACTGCTGGAAGATGGCGCACGCATTGAAATCGAACGTGATCATGCCAGCGCCCAAGTCCTTTCGAACATTTCCAAATATCCACCGGCCCTCGGGATGGTGGGTACCGTATTCGGGATCATCGCGATCTTCAACGGCCTCGGAACTGATGAAGGTCAGAAGGCGATCGGGGTCAACCTCGCGTTTGCGATGACCGCCACCCTTTATGGTCTGATCGTATCCAACTTCATCGTCAGCCCGATGGCTGAATTGCTGGAACAGGCAACCCAGCAAGAAGAAATGGAACTGGCCATGATCGTCGAAGTCGTCAAACTGTGGAGCGAGAAGCAGCCTGCGTTCTTCGTTCAGGAGCATATCGAGTTGTATCATGCTGCTTAAACGAATACCCCGCAGAAAGAAGGTACATAACGAAGGTTCGTGGGCGGTATCCTACGTGGATATGCTTACCCTCCTGCTTTGTTTCTTCATCATCTTTTACAACAACTCAAAGGGAAAGAACGATCAAACCCTGCTTCAGAAGATTGCGGTCAACATGAATGACAAGGTCGGAGCTGACGGCAAAGCGAAACCATCCCCGACCGCATCCGTCTCGATGAAGGACATCGAGAGTGGCAAAGTCGCCGTGTTGCCCGAGGACCTCGCACTTTTGCAGTTGATCAGGACGAATGCCTTGAAAGACATCAGCGCAAACATCGTGACCAAGGACAAGAGCCTCGAAATCAATTTCGAAGGGGTATCTTTCTTCAAATCGGGTAAAACCAACCTTCTTCCTGAAGCCAAGTCACAAATCGTGAAAATCATCGAAGCCCTGAACAAGCACAAGGGCACGATCCGGATCACGGTACAAGGACATACCGACCCGACCAAATCCAAAAAACCGATGAGCCATTCCGACAACTGGGAGTTGTCGGTGTTGCGTGCAACCAGCGTGCTCAAGATGTTCATCAGTAGCGGCTACTCGCAGGAAATGCTTTCTGCCGAAGGATTCGCAGATACGCGCATCGATCGTACCGTTGCTTCGTACTCCAAGGAAGAACTCGCAAAACAACGTAAAATCACTCTTCGTATCGAACCAGTGCAGGTGAACCAATGAAAAACAAGATGAAACAGAACCCATTGCTGAAATTCATGATCGGCCTGATGATCGCGGTGACTCCGCTCACGGCGCAATCCCAGGATTCCAAATCGCAGGCACGCACTGGTGGAACCCCGACTGCGGCCGAAGTGGCACTGAACAACTACTACCGTGATCAGGCCAGCAAACAAATCGAACAGATCCTTCCGAAAGGAAAGTTCGGCGTCCAAGTTGCCTTGAAGATCAACACTTCGAAAATCAAATCCGATTTTGAAATCGAACCGGTGAAACTCCCCCTGGGCGACTCATTCGTTACCGGTAACGAGATCAAGGCGAGTGGTGTCGTGGATCAGAGCCTCGAGCGCCTGATTTCCTACGTCGAAAAAGTCGACGTGACCGTGAGCGTGGCTCCGGGATTACCGAACCAGGTGCAAGAACTGATCACCAACAGCTTGAAACAGATGCTTCTGATCGACACCCGTCGCGGAGACTCGATCATTTTCAAGGAACTTCCTCAAGCGATCCTGACGGCATGGAATCCTGAACCCAGCATTGAAATCTACAAGAAGCCGGCGATGATCCTGAGTGGATACTTCGGTGTCATTCTTCTCTTTGTCGCCCTGGCAGTGATGCTCGGATTCCGCCAGATGGGAATCCGCGTGACCCGCGAAGCCGGTGCCTTGATCGGAACCATCCGTGAAGGAATTGAGAACAGTCTTGCGATGAGTGGCGGAATGCCGTCCCAAGCGAGTGCCGGAGCTCAATCCGCCTCTGCGGTGAAAATGGATTCCGGGGGCGCGTTCGGAACCGACTTCTGGGAAAAGGTGGAAACCGAAACCGTTGTCGCCTTCTGTTTCGATTGCATCTCGAATCCTACCTATGTTTCCGTACCATCGATCATGGTCAGCGGCATCCTCGATCCGGAGAAATCCTCTGAAGTGGAAACCCGACTTCCTTATGAATTCGTAGTGGGCTTTACCGGGAAGAGCAACCTGAAAACTTCGGATGTGACGGCGATGTTCCAGAAACACCAGAGCGAATACCGTCGTGCGATCCGCTCCACAACATCGAAGCAACTGATCGAGACCGACCTCGACAAGATTGTTGAATTTTCGCAGACTCTCGGGAATTACGAGTTGACTCTTCTCTTGAATGCGATGACTCCATACAAGCGGACCGCCCTGCTGAAAACCCTCAGCACGGATGTGAAACTGGAACTGGCGAAAGCATCGCAGGAAAAAGTCTCTGCGGCCGAACAAAAGAAGTACGAGATTTCTCTCCTTGAAAAGGTGGAAAAACTCACTGAAGGCCAGAAGAAACAGAAGTCTGACACGAACTCTCTCAACTACCTCACCTCCATCATCCTGAACGTGGAATCGTTCGCGGAAGACGAAGCATTCTTCGAGAAAATGGGGTCACAAGGTGGCTACAACGGAGTGCTTCTCGCCTTCGAAAAGTTCGACACCCAGACTTGGGAAGAATTCAACATCCAGGACCTGGTGATCTCTTTCTGCGGCTATTCCGAAAAGTACCGCAACGAACTGGTGGGAAAATTCAGCGGCAAGAAACAGGAATGGGTGAAGAACTTCCTTTCCAAGTATCAGCAAAGCCAGCCGGATTTCCACTCTCCGCAAGTCGAAGCGGTGCATGAGATGATCCGCAACCGAATCAATTCCATTCAAGGAGCCAAATCTGAAGATCGTCAAGCTGCTTAAAAAAAGTGCTTTACATGGTCTGATTTTGACAATGATTGCAAGCTGGGTACCGACATCCTTCGCTGCCAACGACAACGAAGTCGTGCCGGCGAACAAGACCCAGGTTTCCATCCTGTTTGGGGGCTACACGCTTTCTCCGCCGAATGGTACGACCAGCACCTCGATCGGTGCGCTCACCCTCGGTTTCGCCTACCGGTTTCATCCGAAAATCAGCGCTTTCGCCTCTTACAACAACCTGTTGCGATCGAACATTTCTTCAATTGTTTCAGGGATCGATGTCGGCGCCCAATACTGCTTCCTGACCTGCTCGGCGATGAAACAGAAGATTTCCGACTCCGCCATGATCGTCAGCTGGAACCCGTGGGGAGTTCAACTCGGCGCGGGTTTTGCCCAAAGAACCTTTCAACTTCAAAACCAAAACGTCAGTTTTTCAGGACCTTACGGCAAGGCAGAGGTGAGCTACATGCTCGGGGACCGATTCAAGGCCATCGGTGCAGGCCAATACACCATCATGGTGAACAACAGCCGCACCCTTAGCCACCTGACCTTCCAAGTGGGCCTGGGCTTTGATTTTGGTGAGAATGTTTACGAGGCCGCCCGTCGCCCTCAAGTCACTCGCTGACTCAATCAAATAACTGGATTCCCTGGGTCTTTTCATTTGACGCCACCCCCCATATCCTTTATTTAAAGGCTATGAACCAATTGCTTTTGTCCGGAATTCTTCTGGTGGCGACGACTGCGGGCGCAGCTCCCCTTCTCACCCTGAAAATCCAATCCGGAAAAACCAAACCGGAAGACGCACTTCAGATCACTTGCTCGCTTTCAGAAGACGGAAACACGATCAGTGGTATCCGCTACCAGGGCTTCTCTTCGACCGGTAATTGGGATCAGGAAATCCAGATTCATCAGGACGTTACTGAAGCCGAAAAAGCACAAGTCCTTTCTTGGATTACTGAAGCCACGAACGGTCCGTACCAATCCTCCCGAAATCCTTGCGATATCGGTACGGAAATCATCGAAGCTGAAGTCGCAGCTCAGAAAACCGTCCTCTTGAAGTCACTGGATTGCGGTCGCCGTACCGTCAACTTGAACCCCTCCGCCCAAGCTCTGGTCACCTGGATCCGTTTGGGCTGCAACGTCGCGAGAAAAAAACCATGAGCGCCAATTCAAATCCCATCGAACAGAACCCGATCATGGTCGAAGCGATCAATATCTCCAAAACCTACGACAATAATTTTGAAGCGTTGAAGAGCGTGAATCTGACTGTCAAAAAGGGCGAAGTCGTGGTGATCATCGGTCCATCCGGGTCCGGAAAAAGTACATTCATCCGGACTTTGAACCGTCTGGAAACCTTTGATGATGGCGAAATCATCATCGATGGCATCAAACTGGAAGACGGCGCCAACATCGATTCCATCCGCAAGGAAGTGGGAATGGTGTTTCAGAATTTCAATCTGTTTCCGCACCTCAATGTGCTCGATAACATCACCCTGGCACCGATGAAAGTGCGCGGTCAGACCAAAACCGATGCTGAAAAAATGGCGATGGATCTTCTCAAACGCGTCGGCATCCACGACAAGGCTTATAAGTTTCCGAACTCCCTTTCCGGCGGTCAACAACAGCGCGTGGCGATTGCGCGCGCTTTGGCCATGCAACCAAGCCTGATGCTGTTCGATGAACCGACTTCCGCGCTCGATCCGGAAATGGTGAACGAAGTGCTGCTCGTGATGAAAGAGCTGGCGATGTCGGGCATGACCATGATCGTGGTCACCCACGAAATGGGCTTTGCAAAAGAAGTCGCCGACCGGATCATCTTTTTCGACCAGGGCCGCATCATTGAAGAGGGCGAACCGCAGAACTTCTTCAAGAATCCGAAAGAAGACCGCACTCGCGCCTTCCTCGGCCAGATTCTCAGTCACTAATCAAACGGTTTTTCCGTCAATCGCTGCAGGCACGATTCTTGATCATGGAAATCCATGATCACCCGTATCCCGTTTGCACATAGACGCTTTGAATTCCTTGAAATCGAATCGACCGAATCCCCCGTCTCTCTTCTGAAAGAATTGCCGGATAACGGATTGGCCGTGGTCGGAACCCGTTATCCTCAACAGAGATCGTTCGATCTGCTGGAAAAGACAATGCACGAATTGAAAGGCTCCGGTCTGGTCATTCTTTCCGGATTCGCGAGAGGTATTGATTCCCGTGCTCATGAACTTGCGCTGGATTGCGGACTCCGCACCATTGCCATCCTCGGGTGCGGTCTCGATCGCCACTACCCCGCCGGAAATCAATTGCTGCGGAAACGCATCTTGGATGCAGGCGGATTGATTGTTTCCCCGTTCGAACGCGAAACGCCAGCGTATTCGGGAAACTTCCTTGAACGGAATTGGATCATTGCTCACTTTTCGAAAGCAGTGTGGGTGGTCGAAGCAGCGCGGATCTCCGGCTCACTCAACACCGCCCGACACGCAGGCGATCTGCACAAGGACGTATATGCAACTTCGTGCTTTCCGAATGACCGTTATTTCGAGGGTAACCAGGATCTTCTCTCGACTCAGAAAACGGAGAAGTTGCCGATCGCCGATCCTTTCTTCAATGCACGGTCACTCTGGAAAACGTGGACACACATCGAGGCACCGCCCGAGAAGAAAAAACCGTTCAACCGGCTGAAGATTTCGCGGATGCAGAAATGGATCCTCGACATCCGGGAGGACGGCGCCCTTTGCACCCAGCAACGCCTTCTCGAAACGGGCGTCGCAAACGGGTTGAGCATTCCGGAATTCTTCAGCGAATTCCGTCACGAGATGGAAATCGGCAATATCAGGACAGACCCGCACGGGACAATAGATCTGGGGTGATGTCCCCACCAGTCCATTGATTCATCATTTTTTCCACGGATCGCTCCAACTCTCCGATGTTTCCATTCCACTCCTGAAGCGTAAACCAATCCACCACCGCCTGTTCGCAGGCAGGAACCTGGATCCCCCGTTTCCGGGAGGATTTCTCGATGAAATACGGGAGCAGATCCGTGCGGATGTCTTCTTTTCTTTGACGAAGCGGTTTCAAATCGATTTGTTCAACCGTGAGGCGGGCGAACAGCTCGACGTGAAATGTTCCATCCACCACCATCCGGCCGACATCTTTTGAACTGGCTGCGATGATCCTGAAATCGACCGGCTGAATCTTCGCTCCATGCACCCGCGAGAAACACTCGTTTTCGAGCATGGTGAAGAGCGCATTCTGCGCCTCGATCCCCAGCGCATCGACTTCGTCGAGGAGGATGGTTCCGCCAGAGCCAAGCTCAAAAGAACCGGGTTTTGAAAAAAAACTGGTCGGCAATGCGCCCTTTTCCGTGCCGAAGAGTTCAGAAACCTGGAAAACGGCAGGAATGGCGTCACAGTGGACTTGAATGAAGGGACCGCGCGACCGATCCGACTTGCGATGAATCTCATAGGCGATACTGCGCTTGCCTGATCCGACTTCGCCCGACATGAACACTGCCGAACGGGTTGATGCGATCCTTGCGACGTCTTTTCTCAATCGTGCGGTGGAAGGATCCTGACCGAACAACGGGATCGGCACCGGACCGACTGCGGTCGCACTCATCAGGTCCAGCGCGGGTTCGCGCGTGCGACGCTTTCGGGTCTGGATCGCCTTTTCAATGATGCGGTTCAGTTCATCCTGATCGAAGGGTTTGAGTACGAAATCGAACGCACCATTCTTCAAGGCAGTGACTGCGGCTTCAACCGTACCGAATGCGGTGATCATCACCACCGGCAGGTCGGGCGAATATTCCTTGCAGTACTTCAGCACATCAAGCCCGGAGTGACCGGGCATGGAAAGATCGGTGACCACCACACTGATGTTCTCGGTGTTCAGGGTTTCCATCGCCTGAGTGAATCCTTCGAACGCAAAAACCTCGAATCCCTGACGGGAGAGAAATGCCTCGAGGATTTTTCGCAGGTTCGGCTCGTCGTCTATGACAATGATCTTGTCGCGCATAACTCCACCTTCACTGTTGTTCCTTCGCCTTCGATTGAGTCGATCGAGATCTTGCCATCGCTGAATTTCACCAATCGTTCACAGATCGACAATCCGAGCCCCGTGCCGGACTGGAATGTGGTGAAGAAAGGTTTGAACACTTCATTTTTCACCGATTCCGGAATGCCGATTCCATCATCGACGACCATGAATCCGTTCGCAGTGAGCACGATGCGAATGAGTTTCGCTTTTGCCTTCACCGAATTCTGAATCAAGTTCATCAACACCTGTTGCAGATGATCGGGCACGCTCTGTACGGAGACCGGCTCATTGAAGATCGAAGATTCGAATCGAATCTCGACCTGCTTGCCGTGAAAGGGACGGATGTTTTCGATGGATCGCCTGAGCACAAGCCCTAGGTCCATGGTTTCAACGTGATCGGAGGGGGAATGGGCGAAGTCGAGAAATTGATTCACCAAGCGGTTCAGTCGTTGCGATTCATCACGAATCACCGCACTCCAATTCGCCGGATCGGACTCTACCAGTTCCGCCGCTCCCTGAATGGCTCCCAAGGGATTCCGCACCTCGTGGGCAAGTCCGGCCGCCATTTCACCCAGCAACACCAATCGATCGCGCTCACGAACGAGTTCGATCTGGCTGATTTTGACAAGTGTTTTTGCTGTTTCCTGAAGCGCCCGATGGATCATCGCAAAAAAACTGAAATCGCCATGCAGATCATCGATCAAAACCGGAGAATCGATCATCACCAGCATGACCGGCTCGGAAGACGGAGCTTCCGAAGAATAAACCGGAAACACCACATCCACACCCAGGGTATCGAGATCGCGAAGAATGGTGGAAAGGGATTTCCCAAGATCATGGGTCACCACCTGTTCCTTTTCCATCCGGATCAATTCGCGATGGATCAGTGGAACCTGTGAAGAACCGGAAAGGCGCTGGAAGTACGTGCGGAATGAGTCAGGAATCGCACCGTCGCGAACGACCAAATGGATGCGTGCATTCGAACCGGGAATCCAGATCTGGAAGGATTCTGCGAGCAGTTTTTCGAGTGAAGCGATCGTGGTCACCAATGGCAACGAGTTCAGGAATTCGGTGATGCGGTTTTTCGCCCGATCCTCGGCCGATTCACCGAACCGGGCGACAAGGTAGCGAAAAAGGGTGATCAACGGGTTCCAGAGCATGAGAACGGAGAACGTGACCAGGAAGGAATTCAGGAAAAACAGCGAAAAACTCTCACTCACGTACTGATAAAGCAAAGCGAAGAACCCGGTGATGACCAGAGAGAGGATGATCGTGGCAAAAAACCGTGAAGCCAGGGCTTGGAGGTTCAACAGTTTTCCCGGTGACACCATCTGGCTCACGAAAACGAGGAATACCGTGAGCAGAAGATTACCAATGGCGGGAATCACATACCCCAGAAACGGCAAGTGATCGAACGAACAGGTGATCAGACTGACCGCAAGCCCGAAGTAGAGTCCGAGTCGCTTGCGTGGCGAGAAAAAGTCGCTACTCACCGGAGTGCCTAGAAACTGATCTTTCAGGACGACATAGACGAATTCAATCACTACGAGAAACGGCCAGAAAGCAACGATACCCCAAAAAACCTCACCGTTTCCGAGCGAGAACGCGATCATGGTTCCCAGAATCGAAGAACCGATGAAACTGACGGATTTGAGGAATCTGCTGAAACCGTCTTCCCGATGCAGGACCTTTGAAAGGATGGTCACGCTGACAGGAACCAGGCATACGTGGAAAAACCAGTGAATGTCCCGAGAAAGACGCCCCAAGAGAGTGACTTGAGATACAAAACTCAGTGCCCAGATGGAAATGAAAAAGCAGAGAACGGTGAACCAGATTGCGAGCTTCTGCTTCCAGTTCCGGTAAAGCGTCCACACCCCGATGGTCAGGCTGGCGAGTCCCAGGATCAACGAAGTTTGCTTCAACAGATTCACGACAATGCCCCTTAAACGCCGAAAATGAGAAAGGTCACCCAGAGGGCCAGACCACTGACCAAGGGAATGGAGAAGTTGTCATCGATTTCCAGCGGAATCATTTCTGCTCCACCACCCGCCAGTCCACCTGCGAGCGAAATCAGGAAAGCGGCTCCAGCGGGAATCGAACTCAATACCATGGTGACGAAAGTGATCACACAACAGATCCCCATGCCGGCAGCGGTTCCGATCAGCGACTTGCCGTTCGAGAAGCGGGGACCGAGATCACCCCAGAGAATCCCGAAAATCGAAGAGATCGGATCGCCGATGGCGAGAAAGAGAATGGAAAGGATCGCAATGAGTTTCGGGAAAATGATGACCGAAAGAAGTACCGAACCGATGTAGAACGGGGTTCCGCTGATTTTCTCGACCTCGTGCTTGCGCATGATCGGCCCCATGATCCGGATGGCGACCTGGTTGAACCCGGGAAATTTGAGGCGTGCGTACTCGGCTCCGGTGAAAAAGATGAAGGCGATCAGCAAAACGGTCACCGCCACGGGTTTGCTCATGCCGATTCCGTAGATCAGTGCCATCGAGACACCCATCCCGCAATGCCAGACTTTTCTGGCGAGGTGCAAATCGTTCCGGAGCTTCAGGCGCCAAGGTGATGACGTTTCTGGTTTTTCTTGCATGCAGTGTTTATTATACCCTATTCTTGAGACTAATCATGTGGAATCCTTCGTCTCAACGACAGATCTGGGCAGTGGGTGGCGGCAAGGGCGGCGTGGGTAAGAGCCTCATCTCGTCTTCTCTCGCGTATACGGTATCGCGCCTTGGTCATCCGGTGATTGCCATTGATCTCGACCTCGGCGGAGCGAATCTCCACACCGTGCTCGGCCTGAATCCACCGAAAAAATGCATTTCTGACTTCCTGAACGATCCGAACCTGACCCTGATGGATTGCGTGACGGAAACGCCTTTTCCGAATCTGAAGATCATTGGCGGCGCGAAGGACGATCTCAACGTCACCCAACTGAGTGACGAGAAAAAGTTCCGATTGATCCACGAAATCCAGTACATTAGCGGGCATTTCGTGATCCTTGATCTTGGAGCGGGAATCAACCAGTACACTCTCGATTTTTTCAACATCGCCAACAACGGGATCGTGACCGCGTTGCCTGAACCGACTTCGATCGAGAACGCATACCGGTTCCTGAAGGCGGCCTACTATCATCGTCTACATCAGAATCCGAAGCTTGAGTCCATTCGTTCACTGATTGAGGCGGCGATGACTCCGAACAACGAGTTCCGCATCCAGTCCCCGACCGATCTTTTGAATGAAGTGGCTTTCCGGGATGCCGAAATCGCCAAGGAACTCAAGAATGCCATCAAGGAATTCAAGCCGAAGCTGATTGTGAACCAGACCCGTTCCCAGACCGACATCGATGTCGGGTTCTCGATGAAGAGTGTTGCGAAAAAATATTTCGGAATCGACTTCGATTATCTCGGATATCTTGAATACGAGCCAAATGTTTGGCAATCTGTCAGAAGGATGCGCCCGATCCTTGCCGAGTTCCCGAATTCCAGGATTGCGCTCCATATGGAGAGAATAGCCAACTATTTGCTCAAGCAAGCGAGAACTGGACAATCTTTGAATGCAACTGAATGACGAACCACAGAGCTATTACGACGTTCTCGAACTGACGACGGACGCGACCCCACAAGAAATCCGCTCAGCCTACCTTCGCCTCAAGGCCTCTTATAGCAAGGACAACATCGCAAATTACTCGATTTACTCGCGCGAGGAAACGGAACAGATGCTTCAGAAGATCGAGGAAGCCTACCTGATTCTCGCCAATCCCGAACGCCGTCGCGCTTATGATGTTTCCCATCAGGGACAATTCGAATCCACTTCCGGATTCATGCATCAGGAAGCGGTTCCCGCACCGGTCATGCCATCCATCAGCAACGACCCGGCTCCGCAATCCTTCACTCCCCCTCACACCGGTTTTTCTTCAATCCTGTTCAACTCATCCGAGTCGGACGATATGATCCTCTCTGAACAGGAATGGAGCGGAGGCGCCATCCGTCGCATCCGCGAGTCAAAGCGAATCACCCTTGAAGATCTTGCAGATCACACCCGGATTTCCAAGGCCTATTTGATGGCTCTTGAAGAGGAAAACTACCAGAAACTCCCGGCGATTGTTTATGTCCGCGGTTTTCTACAGCAGGTATCCCGCCGACTCAAACTACCGACCGAACTCGTCGTCAAGAATTACATCGAGCGGATCAAGGTCGCCCGTCCTGACAAGATGTGATGCATTCATTCAACCTGATCGCAGACCTGGAATCATCGGAACGCGCTGACAAGTATCTGCATGAGCTGTTTCAGGAACACGAAGGCCTGACCCATCTTTCCCGATCCCAGATCCAGAAGCTGATCGAATCCGCAGCGATCCTCGTCAACGGAAATTCCATCGATTCGAAAACAAAAATCCGGAAGGGTGCTGAAATCTCGATCAAGATCGCCGACCCGACTCCGATCGAAGTCCTTCCCGAAAACATCCCGATCCAGATTCTCTTTGAGGACGAACACCTGATCGTGGTGAACAAGCAACCCGGATTGACCGTTCACCCCAGCGACACGCAAGCCAGTGGAACACTGGTGAACGCACTTCTTCATCATGTGAAGAATCTCAGCGGAATCGGAGGGAAATTACGCCCCGGAATCGTTCATCGCATCGACAAGGACACCAGTGGTGCGATCGTGATCTCGAAAGACGATCTCACCCATCAGGGGCTTTCAAAACTGTTCGCGACCCACGACATTCAGCGCCGCTACTGGGCGTTGGTCTACGGTTCTCCAAAATGGCAGCAACAGACACTGAAAACCACGATCGGAAGAAGCCCGAATGATCGCAAGAAAATGGCCGTGAATGTGAATGACGGTCGCGAAGCGATCTCTCACTTCACCCTGCTCGAGGAATTCGCACAATCTTCGAAACATCCGTTCGCCTCCCTGATTGAAGCGAAATTGCAAACAGGAAGAACACACCAGGTGCGCGTTCATCTCACCCATCTGGGACATTCGCTTTTGGGCGATCCGGCCTACGGAAATCCCTCTGAAAACCAGGCAAAATGGAAGGCATTGCCCGTGGAAGTGCAAGCATCCGTGAAGGGGCTACCGGGCCAGGCATTGCACGCACGTGTCTTGGGATTCGTTCATCCGATCACTAAAAAAGAGCTGTATTTCGAGGCGGAACCGTACGCGGAATTCCTCAAAACCCTGCTTTCCTTGCGCGCATTCCGATGACACTCGGGGAGCGTCATCATTCCAACCCCTCGTTGCCCTGAAATTTTTTGAAAATAATTTTTTCTCATTTTTTGGCCTTTTTTAAGCCTTTTTTGATAAAAATAAAAATTGACTATTTTTGTCGTCTATTTTATTTCCACTTTCTTTCCTAAAGGTCGCTCCCGCCGATTCCGATTCGTTTGGTGAGTACAACTTTGGAGAAAAATACATGGTAACAAACTACGACGGCGAACAAATCGAGATCCCTCAAACTCTTCCGATGCTTCCGGTGAGAGACATTGTTGTATTCCCCTACATGATCATTCCCTTGTTCGTTGGCCGCGACTCTTCCATCCGTAGCGTGGAAGAAGCGCTTTCAAAAACAGATCGTCTGATTTTCCTTTCTTCCCAGAAGAACATCGCTGACGAGCAGCCGACTCCGGATGGGATTTATGAAACCGGTACGGTTGCCATGATCATGCGCATGCGCAAGCTTCCCGATGGTCGGATCAAGATCCTGACCCAGGGTCTTTGCAAGGCACGCGTGAAGAAATTCACCCAGACCCAGCCGTTCTACGAAGTGAACGTGGAGCAGATCGTGGAAGACAATCAGGATCGCAAATCAGAGTGCGAAGCACTCATGCGCACCATCAAGGAACAACTGGAGCGCACTATCAGTCTCGGAAAAGTACTCGCTCCGGACATCATGATGGTACTCGAAGACATTCAGGATCCAAGCCGCATGGCTGATCTCGTTGCTTCCAACCTCGGCCTCAAAGTCAGCCAAGGCCAGGAAGTTCTCGAGATTCACGATCCATTCGCAAAACTCCAGAAGATCAGTGAGTTCCTCCTGAAGGAAATCGAAGTCCTGACCATCCAGGCAAAGATCCGTTCCCAGACCAAGGACGAGATCAGCAAGTCACAGAAGGAATACTTCCTCCGTGAACAGATGAAACAGATCAAGAGCGAACTCGGGGACAATGATCCGAAGAACGAGGAAATGGCGGAATTGCGCGATAAAATCGCGAAATGCAACATGCCAACCAACGTGGAACAGGAAACCCTGAAGCAACTCGCCCGTCTCGAGAAAATGCACCCGGAAAGTTCCGAAGCATCCATGATGAGAACCTACATCGACTGGATGGTGGACACCCCATGGGGCAAATCCAGCACCGACAACCATGACCTCAATCATGCGAAAGAAGTGCTCGACGACGATCACTACAAGCTTGAAAAGATCAAGGAACGCATCATCGAATTCCTTGCCGTGAGAAAATTGAAGTCCAACCTCAAGGGTCCGATCATTTGTTTCGCCGGCCCTCCGGGCGTGGGTAAGACGTCTCTCGGTAAATCCATTGCGAAGGCGCTCGGCCGTGAATTCGTGCGTATTTCCCTCGGTGGCGTGAAAGATGAAGCGGAAATCCGTGGTCACCGCCGTACCTATGTGGGAGCACTCCCGGGCCGGATCATCCAAGGCTTGAAACAAGCCGGAACCAACAATCCTGTGTTCATTCTCGATGAATTGGACAAGATGGGGAGCGATTACAAGGGTGATCCGTCCGCAGCACTTCTTGAAGTGTTGGATCCGGAACAGAACAATTCCTTCCGTGACCACTATCTCAATGTGCCGATCGATCTTTCAAACGTGATGTTCATCGCCACCTGTAATGCCCTTGATCAGATTCCTGGTCCGCTCCGCGACCGTATGGAAGTGATCAACCTGGCGGGTTACACGCAGGAAGAGAAATTCTTCATCAGCCGCAAGTACCTGATTCCGAAACAGACCGGCGAAAACGGACTGAACCCGGAACAGATCGATTTCACCGATTCGGGCATCAATGCGATCGTGGAAAACTACACTCGCGAAGCCGGGTTGCGTAACCTCGAGCGCTTGGTCGGAACCGTTTGCCGTAAAGTGGCCCGCACCGTTGCCGAGGGTCGCACCGAATCCACCAAGGTCGATGACACTTTGGTTGCCAAACTCCTCGGACCTGCCGTTTATTCCCGTGAAGACGAACAGGAAAAGGATGAAGTGGGGATCTGTACCGGTCTTGCCTGGACTTCCGTCGGCGGTGAAATCCTTTATGTCGAAACCGCAAGCATTCGCGGCAAAGGCGGCATCACCCTCACCGGTCAACTCGGTGATGTGATGAAAGAGTCCGCTCAAGCGGCTCTCGGTCTGATCCGTTGGAGAGCGGCGGACTTCGGAATCAATCCGAACGTTCTGAGCGAAACCGACATCCACGTGCATTTCCCTCAGGGTGGCATTCCGAAAGACGGCCCATCTGCGGGGATCACGATGGCAACGGCGATCATCTCCCGACTCACCGGCAACCCGATCCGCAAGGACGTGGCCATGACCGGCGAGATCACCCTGACCGGACGCGTGCTTCCGATCGGAGGCTTGAAGGAGAAGGCTCTCGCGGCAATGAGACACGGAATCAAAACCGTGATCATTCCCGAGAAAAACCGCAAAGATCTCGAGGAAATTCCGGAAGAGTACCGTCAGCACCTCACCTTCGTACCGGTGAAGTCGATTGACGAGGTATTGGAAGTGGCTCTGGTTTCCAAAATCGTGGCGATCGACAGCAATCAGACGGCGCAAGGCGGAGAAATCCACGAAACCCGCTCTGTGAAGAACAAGAAGCAGAAACCGGTGGCAGCAGCCGAACCAGCAGTGGCGAAGTCGGTAAAAAGATCCGCCTGAGAATAAATTATCCGAAAAACAAGACCCGCGTCAGGATTCTGGCGCGGGTCTTATGCTATTCTGGAACCGTAACGCATGATGAATGTGATCGTCGCCTGCATGGTCCTGATTTCGTTTTCTTTCATTTTCTCGTCGAGTGAGATCGCGATCTTCTCTCTTTCCAGACTTCAACTGAAGAAACTGAAAGACCAGTCCGAACCCGTGTTCAATCGCATCCGTACGCTGATCAACGATTCATTCGGCCTGCTGATCACGGTTCTTTTTTTCAATGAGATCGTGAATATCAGTCTGGCAACCCTGATCACTTCGCACTTCATTGAACCCCTCGCCCTTCCGTGGCAGTTACAAATGGCTCTCGGCGTACTCGTCACCACGACCATCCTGCTCGTTTTCTGTGAACTCACGCCCAAGGTGGTTGCATCACGGGCAAACCAGTTGATCATCTCCCTGTTCCTGCCGATCCTTTACTTTTTCTATGTCATCACCAAGCCACTGGCGTCGGTGGTGAAGTTCTTTTTTCCGAAACAGCAGATGAAGGACTTGCACAACCTGCATGAAGAGGATTTCATCATCATCGCCGAGGAACAGACCGAGACCGGTCACCTGCACGAGACCGAACTCGAATTGATCAAGAATATTTTCCAGATGGATGATACGAGGGTGGAACAACTGATCACGCCGATTCGCCGTCTGATCACTGTTCCCTTCACCTGTACAATCAATGAAGCTTCCAAAATGGTATTGAAGGACAAGATCTACTCGCGCATTCCGATTTATGGATCCAATCGCGACGATATCGTCGGGGTATTGAACACAAAAGAACTCGTCGGCACCCGGATCAATCCGGAGATGAACCGGGAATCCGTGATGACCATCGCGAACGAACCGCTCATTGTTTCCTCTTCTCTTTCACTCGAAACGCTGTTCAAGAAAATGAAGTCCAAAAAAGTCCAGGTGGCATTCACCCGGAACAACCAAGGCAAAATCACCGGCATGATCACCATGCAGGACATCCTGGATGCCGTCATCGAGGAGGCTTTCGAAGAATGATCTACCTCATTGTCGGATTGCTCTTGTTGGTTGAAGGATTTTTCAGCGGTTCGGAACTCGCACTGATCTCGGCCGATCGCTTGCAATTGAAGAAAAAGGCGAAAGCCAACGATCATGGTGCTCAGCGGGCCTTGAAACTGTTGAAGACCCCGGAGCGCATTCTTTCCACCACCCTGCTCGTCACCAGCACCTGCGTGATGGCGATCTCGGTCATCCTTACTTTGGAATTCAGGAGAATCCACGGAGAACACGGCGAATTGAAGGCCGTATTGGTCGGCTCAGGACTCGTCATTGTCCTTGGCGAACTCCTGCCGAAATACCTTTATCGGAAGTTTTCGGCGACACTCGCACCGAAGATCGCGACTCCGATTTTCTATACGGAAAAGCTCCTCTCCCCTTTGATCTTCCTGACCAGCCTTTACACCTCTCAGATCACCAAAGTCATGAAACCGATCGAACAAATCTGGATGGGGAAAAAACAAGGCGGTAAGGATGATCTGCAGGCCCTTCTGACCGCAAACTCAACCGAGACCCAGATCAAGAGTTCGGAAAAAAAACTCATTCGGAAAATCCTGAAGTTCCGCGACAAGATCTCGAAAGACGGGCTGGTTCCCCTGATCCAGGTTGACGCCATCGAGCGCAGCGCGAATCTACGGGAAGCTTTCGAGATGTTCGATGAGAAAAAGCATTCGCGCCTGCCTGTTTATGATGAACGGATCGACAATATCATCGGAGTGATCCAACTCAATCAAGTGATCAATACACCCGATCTGAACCGCAAGATCGAGGATTATATCAAACCCGTGCAGTATGTCGCAGAAAACCAGAAGCTCGAAACCATCCTCAATGACATGATCGAGAGCGACCATCAGCTCGCAGTGGTCGTCGATGAATACGGCGGTGCGATCGGGATCCTGACCAGGGAAGACATTTTCGAACAGATTGTCGGGGACATCCAGGACGAGGATGATCCGGAACTGAAGTCGATTCGCGCCGTCGATACGAACGTCTGGATCGTGAAAGCGAAAAGCACCATTGTTCAAATCAATGAAGAACTTGGAATTCAATTGCCGGAAGGCGATTATGACACGCTGGGAGGCTTCCTTTTGCGTCAATTTTCCCGCATTCCGGCGAGTGGGGACGAACTGTTTTTTGACACTCCCGCAGGTCAGATCCATTTCATCATCAAAGAAGCGTCCTCTCGAAGAATCGAGAGCGTGAGCATTGAAAGAATCATCGTCGAATCGTAAAATGAATGAAGGTGGTGCAATCATGCAAGACAAGCAACTCTCCGTTCTGATCGTCGATGACATTCCCTTCGTTCGCAAAACACTGAAACAGATCCTTCTCAATCTCGGTTATCGCATCGTTGGAGAAGCGGAAACCGGCGAAGAAGCGGTTCGCGCCTACCGTGAATCGAATCCCGACATCGTCACCATGGACCTCGTGATGCCGATCCTGAATGGCGTCGAAGCCACCCGCCAAATCATCCAGATGAATCCGAACGCGAAGATCGTGATCCTTTCAGGAATGATGCAGGAAAATCTCGTGACCGAGGCGATCATCGCTGGTGCCCGCGACTACATCATGAAACCGTTTCAAACCGATGAAGTGGCACGCGTGCTGAAAGGCGTCTCTCAGAGCAATTCTCACCACATCCCCCAAAGAAGCGCAGGAGGCGCAGCCTGAAATGATGAATGCAATTACCGGCTTTTTCAAATACTCGGCACTGGTACTGACGATCCTGGTCCTGTCTCACATCATTCAAGTGAAGGGCGTGA
>JBEIKL010000010.1:0-30321 GCA_040379745.1 Bdellovibrionales bacterium
CTCTTCGGCCTCGTGAAGTCCAGCATCGTGGACACCACCAGCAACACTTCCGTGGTGTTTGAACTCGTCGAAGTGAAGAAGAACTAAGATCAATCTCTTTCATTGAAATCAATTCAACCCTCGGTGGCGCAAGTCATCGGGGGTTTTTTTCTTTTGATTTAAATACGATAAGGAAATCAAACCCTACCGAACGAACCCTGATCTTTTCTTGCGTCAAATTGATGGCAGGTCCGTGTTTTTCTCCAGACGAAAGCACTAAAACCCGATGAGAAACCGTGGGCATCGATTCATGCAAAATCGTTTTTTCGGCACGAAGTGCATTCCTGGCACTGCTCCTGGCGCTCACCCCGTTCTCAGCGAAAGCGGTTCAATGCGACTTCAGGGACCACTTGAACCACTTGTTTTCGAAAAAGAAATCATTCAATAAAACCCATTATGAGAACAAGGTTGCTGAATTCCAGAAAGCCATCGCGGATCAAACCCGCGTCAAATACGATGTGCTTTCACCGGAAGAACGGATCGCTCTATTGGAAGCACTGACCAAGAACGCACACACCAACCCGCTGAATCTTGCCGAAATCCTTGAAAAAAATCCCGTATTCCGAACAAAGATCCTGCGGATCTCGAAGCAGCTGAAGGTAAAGAATGGATTCAGACTGAGCAATCTCAATCAGGTTTTTGATGAGATGTTCGCGTCAATTCATCCGAAATTCGATGCCCTACGCAGTCGACACTGGAAAGGACAACGGGAAAAACTGATCAATCAATGGATTGACCAGGAACTCGGCCGTAAAAACATGGAAAGTGCAGCGAAGAGTCTTGGAATCCTCAAGGACGAAACCGCAATGGAGAGATTCAGGCTCTGGAAAAAGCGCCATCAGAACGCACTTAACCTATCCATGAATCTCTCTGCAAATGGACCGATGCTGTATTTCTTCAAGACCCCCAGTAACCTTCCCAAGGTGAGTTTTTTCAAAGCCAACGCAAAATTATTCGAAAAAATCGAGCGTGAGGGTCTCGAAAGCGTTAAACCCGAGATTTTCACCCACTACAAAAACAAGGCAATGGCCCAAGTGGCCTACGACAACGTGGTACGCAATTACACCCGTGCATTCAAGGGGGTAATGGCATACTACATTTATCAGAACTGGGATGAAACGAAAACACAGGTGAAATTGATGTACAGTCTCGGCAAGAACTCGATTGAATCATTCTTCCTGGACGAAAACGAACTCCAACAACAGATCAACCGCACCTTCTCCTTGGAAGCCGCTCAGGAGGAGGAGATCATGAATACGATTCAAACCATTTCCGAGGAACAGAACGGAAAGATCGCTCCTGCAGATGTGTGGAATCAAGTGAAAGCACATTTGGAGCTGACCACGGAAGATCTGAAGCCGAATGTGAACGGTAATGTAGAACCGGGATCCGACTCGGACCGGAAAAATAGGGTTAAGGATGAACAAATCCAGCAAGTCTCCCTGAAACTACTGAACGAGATGGTGGAACAAAAAATCATTCATCCGTCAGTTTTGAAAAAATTCGAGAGTTGGACTGAAAAGAAGAAGAACTGAATCAGCCCCGCATCACTCTTCTGAGTTTTTTGCCTTCCAATGCAGGAATGCCTTCATGAAACCGGACCACCGGTTCGCGAGCACCCACTAACGAGGCAAGGGCTTTTACCTCATACAGGATTTGATCGCGGATCATCACCAATGAATCCGCTGGAGCCTGTAAATGGATGTCGAGTTCACCATCGACACTTTGCTGAACCTGGTACTCTTCGATCCGGTCGGAAGAACGGAGCACTACCCTTCTGATGAAATCGGGGAACACGGTCACCTTCTCGCCCACTGCAGACAAAAACACCAGCACATCATCGGCACGGCCTTCAATGCACTCCAGCGCCATCATTGCGGATCCGCAGGGACATGGCGTTTTACGCACGGTCAGAATGTCGTTTAACCGGTAACGGATAATCGGTTGCGAGGTTCGCGTAAAGTCCGTAATGATCGGCATGAACTTCGTTTTCGCCTCATCCAACCACTCGGGCTCGATTCGAACGCAGTCTTCGTTCAAGTGAAGCACACCCTCGGCGCAAGTCGCCCCCAAAAAACCCTCCGTACACTGATAAATCTGGTGCACCTTCTGACCAAACGCGGATTCGATCTTCTTTTGATCCAAAGGATCCAGAGTCTCGGCAATGGAGAAGATCCGTTCGGGGTTTAACGAAATCGCCCCCTGAGACTGAGCCTGTGCCAAGCGGATCAGCATCGATGGTGGAGCGAAAAGCAGATCCGGTCGTTGCACGCGTAATCGATCCAGATGTTCGTCCACGTTCTTCAAAAGATCATAAAATTCAAATTGAATGCGCGATCCTTGCGAAGCCGTATAAAGATTCGAATTGGCCCGCATGAAGAACGCCACCCGGTAGCTGCCCACGATCGAACGCGGAAGGATTTTTGCGAGCAGGGTGCCCGCATGACGGGCACGCTCCTGATCGGACACCAAGAACAAGCCTCGATTGCCACTCGTCCCCGAAGAAAGTCCGATAGTCACTCCGTTCAGGGTTGGGGTGAAATCCCGGCTCTCTTCAGCTTTGAACGCAACCCGGAATGCCTCGTCCCGATCGATCCCGACCGTGTTCAGATCGGTAAAGCGTTCCATCATGATTTTCTTATCGATGATTCCACCCGTCCACTCTCGATAAAAACGGGAATTCTTCCTGACCCAGGCAAGATGCTTTTTGATTTTGCGGTCCTGAAAAGCCAAGAGTGCAGCACGCGATCCGAACCGTCGCCCATAAAGCGTCAGCAGGTAATAATAGAGGATCTTCAGCTTAAACATGGGTCATTCCCAGACGATGAAAGGCCTGATCGCAGTGGCAGGCGACGATCTGAAACTGACTGGATTGCTGGTGACGGCAAAAGAGATCGTGAATCCGACCCAAGGTGGAGCGGTATTCTTGCCGATTGAAAAACACTTCCTGAGCGATTCGCATCGGGGCCACGTTTTGCTGAAACGATTCACTGATCCAGGCGGCATCCGCCACCAGAAAGTAACTCGTGCCACTCACCTCACGGACATAAAGTCCGATCTGACCGAGAGTATGCCCCGGCAACGGTACCGCAAACACACTTTCATCGCCGAACAGGTCTTTGCCGAACCATCCGGCACCCAATTCGGTCAATGGCACCAAGAACTCGTCTGCGGGCAGCGCACGGGTTTCCAGATCAACGGGCAATAGCCCGGCGATGAATCCGTTTTTCACCTGCAGGATGCGATTCAGACTCTTGAAATAGTTCAGTTCATGGCGGGAATAAATGAACTTCGCTTTCGTGAAGTCAGCGGCACCGGCGATGTGGTCGGCATGAAAGTGCGAAAGGATCACGTGACTGATGTCATCCGGTCGGATACCGATGCGTTTCAACTTTTCAAAGGCAGTGTTTTCCGGTTCGATCGTCACCGGCGTCAATAGCGCATACACTTTTTCAGGAAAATAACGGGTCTTTTCATGAAAACGGGGAGAATACCCGGTATCAAACAAGATGATCCCGGCAGTGGCATGTTCGATCACGGCCACGGTCGCAGGGAAGCGGATTTTTCGGAACCCGCTCGCCAGGGGGTTCACAAACTTTTCCAATTGCTCGGTATGGCCTGCCTCTAGGAACCGGATCGACTGAACCATTGTATTGTCCTCTTCAATCCGTCTTTCATCGAGACTACAGGGCGATAACCCAATTCGTTTTGCGCGCGCTCAATGCTGAGAGTTCGCGTATAAGCCAGTGTGCAAACACTGTAACGAGTCAGGATCGGCTCGCCCTTGATCGGAAACTTCCGGTACGCCCATTCGAGCAAGCCCGCAATTTTCAGGGCGGTAGCGACTTCAATTATCCTGCGTTTCACCGGATAACCCATTTCGGTCAACAGGTATTCGAGTGTTTTCACCTGATTCACCGGCTCACCATTGGTGATGTTGTATTTTCCTCCGATGCAGGTTTCCGGGGCACGGACAGCACAGAGAATCGCCTCGACCACATTATCAACATAAGTCAAATCGATCATGGCGTCCGCATTCATCACGGGAATGAATCCCTTCCGTGCTACACGAATCAACCGTGGTACAATCGCCGTATCGCGAGGTCCGAAGATCCCCTGTGGACGGAGCGTGATTGCCGGCAACCCCATCTCGACATACTGATCGATCAGGTGTTCGGCTTGAAGTTTGGTCTTGGCGTAGGTGTTGATCATCTGTCCCGGAAGCGGATCGCTTTCGCGGATGTTTTCGCGCGACCCGAGATCGACATAAATGCTGGGTGTGGAAATGTGAATGAAGCGTTCAACTTTTTTTTCCAACGCAACGGACGCGATCAGCTGGGTGCCCAACACATTGCTCTTGAAGTAGGATTTTTCCCGACCCCACGGCGAAGACAGTGCAGCACAGTGAATGACACAGGCGCCTTCCGGAATGGTTTCCACCAAGGCACGACGATCGGTGAGTTCCGCCCCAACGTAATTCGCCCCAAGTGCCTCGAGTCGTTTCAGCTCATCGATGTTACGGCCGAACGCAATGACACGCTCGCCGTTTTCCAACAGCTTTTCAACCACTCTTCCGCCCAGGAATCCGGTTGCACCGGTCACGTAGTAAATCATGCTTCACCATTCCATTCGATATCGCGTGTGGACACTTCCAATGGTGTGATTTTCCGTTGCCTGGACTCACGAATCAAGCGGTAAAACGAGACAAATTGGTCAAAAAATGGAAGCGGGTCACGGAGGGAAAACACCACTTCTCTACCCATGAAGAATGTGCGTAGCCATTTCATGGCACGCCCCACTCCATTGATCGAAGGTAATCCATACACCACCATCGCTAAGCGCAATTGCCCCAAGGCACCCCGTCGAGGACGAATCACCAACTCGGCTTTCTCAAAGCGTTCATTCGCTTGGGCAACAGCATCGATGAAACCGGGCTCCGAGGCAATCAAGTGAAGGCCGCTGGTCGCTCGCGGGTTACACTCAAGGGGCTGCACCTCACCATGCGCATCTTCAATGAAGTCGAAGGCGATTTGACCGGTGTAACCCGTTTCCGCGACAAAATTCCGAACCCAGGTCTCGATCACCGGATGATGGATCGATTCAAAACAGATCCCGGCACCCTTACCTGCGGTGAACTCATGATCATAGGTCACATGGGCAATCAACTTGCCCTTCACTGCCAACGAGTACGTGCAATACTCCGGACCAATCAAGCACTCTTGCACCACCCAGGCTTTACCCGTGAGGAGCGACGGCGCCAGAGACCACGCTTCCTTTTTGGTCAAGATCAGGGTTTTCGATGCAAAACGGGAATATTCCGGTTTTAAAACCACTTTTTCGCCGGGGATCGCTTCAATCGAGGCTTTCCATTCATCCATCGTGAGAACTCGGTATGAGGCAGGAGCCTTCATTCCCAGCGAACGAACCAAATCATTGAACCGGAATTTACTGTGGAGTTCGGCTAATTTTTCATGATCATCCAAAAGCACGAACAAGCGATCACCCAAGCGACTCTTGACTTTGGAAAGATGGAACGCTTCTTCACACGTCGGGATCAGGATATCGACTTTTTCTTGATCGATGATCTCCTTCAAATCATAGGCAAAGCCATCCAGTGAATCATTCGGGGCCGTGATCTTGAAAAAACGGTCAAAAGCACGGGAATGAACGGATAATGGATAATCCATGCTTTCAGCGGCCAAGACCCGATGCCCCGCTCGAGAGAGGGCTCGCGCAAGATCCAAAGTGACGGGTGCCCGTGCACCGGTGAGTAGAATCGTTTTCATCACTCAGTACTCAAACACCACGGAACCGATCGACATGCCGGCAGAAGTACCGAGCAACATCACCCGGTCGCCTCGCTTGATCCGTCCTTGCTCGATTGCATAGTGCAATGCCAAGGGAATCGAAGCCGCGATCATGTTGCCGTGATTGGAAAGAATGTTCATGTACTTCGAGGTATCGATCCCGAGCTTACGGCGCACGAGTTCCATGCCGTTGCCACTGGCTTGATGAGGAATGATCAATTGCAGGTCATCGACATTCATGCCTGAATCACTCACGAAACGCTCAAAGAAAACAGGAATGGTTTCAAGCACCAAGCGGAAGACTTTCTTTCCCTCCATCGAAAACAAGAACTTGTCTGAATCAGGAGTCTGGGTTTTAGGGTGATACTTCGTACCCCCACCCAGAATCCGGCAATGTTCAGCACCTTCACTGAAGGTGCTCATTTGGGCATGCAAAACTGCGCTGGATTCGCCTTCTGCTGGCTTTTGAACGATCGCTGCTGCGGCACCATCACCAAAGAGTGCATACGCCTCGTGTTGTGATGGATTCAGCCCCACCGATGCGATTTCAGTCGAGACAATGGCGATCGTGCGGTAACGATCGGTCGCCAACAACGAGGAAGCCAAGTCGAGTGCAGTCACAAAACTCAGGCAGGTGGCATTCACATCAAAGCAGGGTACGGTGGTGTCGGGGCGCTTCAGAGCCCGTTGAATCAAAGCCGCAGTACACGGAAGAGCCTGTTCCTGCGAACCGCTGGCGCAGATGATTGCATCCATCTCTTCGAATCGGATTCCTGACTTCTCCAGTGCAGCCATGATCGCATACGCACCCATTTCGGATGCGGTTTCGGTCGTAACGTATCTGCGTTCGGCAATGCCGGTCATTTCCTCTGACTTACCCGGCTTTATTCCCAGTTTCTGGTCAACTTCATGTCCAGTCACCACCCGCTTGGGCAGGTAGCTTCCGGTCGACAGGATTTTCAATGGGCGCCTTGAACTTTTCATGGACCAATATCTATCATCTTTAGTCGATTATTTCAATTACTGTTGTGTAATAATGTTTACAAATAAGCTGAAATCGTTTAATTTCCGATCC
Source organism: Bdellovibrionales bacterium (assembly GCA_040379745.1). GTDB lineage: Bacteria > Bdellovibrionota > UBA1018 > UBA1018 > CAIMNF01 > CAIMNF01. The sequence continues at coordinate 6,922 of JBEIKL010000010.1, forward strand.
ATGAAAACGCTGAAACGCATTTTTAATGTCCTGAGCGCGAGTTTTTACCTGATTTCGGGTGGAATCATCCTCGTCTTCAACCGAAACAATTTCAAGCCGATCTACCGGGGTGTCCGCCACTTCATGGATCATGAAAGCTACCAGATCACTCTCCGAAAGCTGAAAGCCGATCCCCAGACCAACGCCTTGATCGAAGCTCGCTATAACCAATACCGACCACTCGACTGGGATGCACTCAAGCGATTGCCTGAAGACACTCTCGGTTATCAATATGCGAAGTTCATGAACGACATTGCCATCACCCCGGTTCAGGATCTCCCCGAAAACGGTGTTCAGATCTCGCCCGAGGTGGACTACATCCGACAACGGGTACGACTGATTCACGATATCCACCATGTGCTTTGCGGCTTTCCGGCAACCGAACTTGGAGAGATGGCGATCTCGGCTTTCTATGTGGCACAGATCAACAGTCCCTTGAATTCGATGCTCATGGCGTTCGGTCTGATCAAGTGTACGATCAAGATGCCGGCAAGGCTTCCGGAGCTGATGCACGCGATCACCTTTGGCTGGAACTCAGGCCTCAAATCCCAAAACCTTTTTGGAATCAAGTTCGAGGAAATGTGGCATTTGCCTACGGATGAAATCAGAAAACAGCTGAATATCGAGGTGGCTCCGATATGAAACCCGTTTTTCAGAAGGATTCAGCATTCACCATCGCAGTGAAGGAACAAGTCAAAGAACTGATCAAGGCCGATCCCCGCGGACGCTTTGCCAGTCCTGAAGAAATCACGAAGGCACTGGTTCTGATCAGTACTGGAGCCATACTCTATAGCCTGATTCTTCAAGGCGATTTCTCCTTCGCGACTCGTGCCGTCCTGGTACTTGCCTTTTCCTTTTCCACGCTGATTCTGGGATTGAATGTCATGCACGAAGCGGTGCACGGAAATTTCACGCGCACTCCGTGGATCAACAAACTCATGGGCATGACGTTTGACCTTTACGGAATCAGTTCGGATCTCTACTCGATCAAGCACACCCAATTCCACCACAACTATACCAATATCCACGGCCATGACGGCGACATCACCGAAGCGCCATTGATCCGGATGTCGGTGAATCAGCCGCACTGGTCCCTGCATCGGTTTCAGGCATTTTATACTCCTGTTTTGTACGCGCTGATCACCATCACCTGGCCGATTTACGATCTGATGCGATTGATCTCTTGCAAGGTGGGTGAACATCCCTTCAAGCGTCCATCCGCAGCAGTCACTGCAAAAATAGTGCTTCTGAAAGCGATCCATCTTCTTCTTGGTTATTATTTACCGATTCGAACACTGGGATGGGAACAGGGTCTCGCCCTGATTCTGCTTTTTCACTTCAGTCTCGGAGTGGTCCTGACCCTGATTTTTCAGGTGGCTCACGTGCATGAAGATTCAAGGTACGATGGGGGTCCCGTCGAAACCGACTGGTTCATTCATCAACTCAAAACCAGCGCGGACTTCAGCACTGGTAACCCGGTCATGAACTTCCTGTGCGGTGGTTTGAATTACCAGGCGATTCACCACTTGTTTCCGAACGTTTCTTACCGCCACTATCCGGAAATCCAAACCATTGTAAAGAAACTCTGTCACCAGCACGGAGTACAATATCTTGAATTCGACGACTTCAACGATGCCGTCATCGCCCATTTCAGATGGCTGAACAGGATGGCTAAGCCATGAAAAAAACTATACTGATCCTGAACAATGACCGCTACTTTTACCCGCAAGCGCTGGATGTCTTTCTGGCCAACCATTCCCATCGTATCGAGAAGATCTTCGTCTGCCCTGCCTTCACCGATCCGAAAAAGAAAAGGATCTTTGAATCCACTTCGGCGAGGATCATGGGCGTTCCTTTCTTGTTGCGTTACCTAGCGAGAATCACCGCTTCTTATCTCATCGAACTTTTACCACTGCCAGAACCACGGAAAAAACTGTGTTCGATTGATCATCTAGCCACGCACTATCGAATCCCACTGGAGCACATCCGATCCGTGAATGCACCCGAGCTAACCGAGGAAATCCGTCGTGAAGGGTACGAGACCGGTCTTTCCATGGTGTCGCAGATTTATGCAGGTGAGATTCTCAGGATCCCGCACTTCAAGCTCTACAATTTTCACCCGTCCCTCTTGCCTCGAAACAAGGGGAAATACCCTCCTTTTTGGGCGTTTTATCGCCAAGAAAAAGAACAAGGCGTCACCTGTCATGAAATCAACGAGAAGATCGATGACGGGAGGATCGTGTTCCAAAAAGAATTCAACATGACCGGACTGCGGAATGTTCCGGACGTGTTGGAATACTTCGCTTTTAACATGCCGGAGTACCTGGAAGAAGCCCTTCGGAGAACCGATGCGGCTGACTTTGCACCACCACAAAAAGACTACTCATCGTTTTACGGCCCCACTCCAACGACAAAACAGATCCGTGAGTACCATCAACTCGTCAAAGGTCGCTGGTTTGACCAATTGAAGCGGAACTACGATGCCCCTTGGTACCCCGCAGTCATGTCACTCATCACCGCAGCGAACATTTTTGTTTTGTTCATGCCTGCCGAAGCGATCCTCGCTGGGGGAATCCTCGTGAAACCGAAATCCTGGGCTCGCATGGCATTCTTGCAAACACTATCGGCAATCGCCGCAACCCTTCTCCTGGTGATACTGGTTTACTGGAAAGGCCAAGTGGCGCTGGACTGGCTCGCTCTCGACTTTCAACAATCCGGATCGTGGCAACACTCCACTGAACTGATGCGCGACTGGGGACTCTGGGCACTGACCCTGATCAACATTCTGCCCTTTCCGATTCTGCCGGCCATCGCATTTGCCGTGTTCTCAAAAATGCCGTTCCTGACGATTCTCTATTCCATCGTCGCCGGACGCGCGATCAAGTACTACGGTCTTTGTTTCATTACCGCCAACTTCCCACAGTGGATAAAGCGATAACACCACATTTGATCCAAACAAAAAGCCCCCGAGACAGGATCCCGAGGGCTTTTTCATTTCAATTTTGTTTTCGATCTCAGTGTTTTACGGCGCCAGTGGTTTTGACCACTTTTGCTTTTTCGATCAACGCTGCGGGGATCTCACCCACCGCGCCGGCTTTCGCCAGGAACTCGGTTGGCTTCTCAAGAGCAAGAGCAATGCGCAGAACCTGATCCACGTGATCGACCGGGATGATCTGGAGACCTTCCTTGATTTCCGAAGGGATCTTCTTCAAATCCGCAACGTTGTCTTTTGGAATGATCACGGTCTTCACGCCGACGTTCTTCGCAGCCAAGAGCTTCTCTTTCAAGCCACCGATCGCCAACACGCGACCACGAAGAGTCACTTCACCGGTCATCGCCACATCCCGCTTCACCGGGATCTTGGTCAACGCACTGGTGATTGCCGTGGTCATGGTCACACCCGCAGATGGACCATCCTTAGGAACGGCTCCTTCTGGTACGTGCAAGTGGATGTCGATGTTCTGATAGAAGTCCGGGCTCAATCCGAGGCCTTCTGCGCGGGAACGCACATAAGACATCGCAGTAGAAGCGGATTCCTGCATCACATCACCCAGCTTACCGGTGATCTTGACTGCACCCTTACCTGGAACAACCGACACTTCGATCTGAAGCATCTCGCCACCCATTTCGGTGTAAGCAAGACCGTTGGTCAGACCGACTTCGTTGTTCTCTTCGAGCTTGTTTGGAATGCGTGGTGCACCCAACATGTCTTCGAGATCATCCGGCTTCACGCGAATCGGACCTTTAGGCGCGGATTTCTTCGCAGCCAAGGCTTCGTTGCGCAAGTCGACCATCTTCTTCGCTACCTTACGGCAAACGGTCGAGATGATGCGCTCAAGGTTACGCACGCCGGCTTCACGGGTGTAAAGCGCAGCAAGGTTCTTCAAGGCTTCGTCTTCCACCAGGATGTCTTCCGGTTTCAAGCCATGGAGTTCCATCTGTTTTGGAAGCAGGTACTTGCGAGCAATGTTGAATTTCTCGATGTCGGTGTAACCGGAAATGGTGATCACTTCCATCCGATCGAGCAATGGACGAGGCACGCCACTCAAAGAGTTGGCGGTCAACACGAACATCACTTTCGAAAGGTCGTAATCGACTTCCAGGTAGTGATCGCCGAAAGAAGCGTTCTGTTCCGGATCCAACACTTCGAGCAAAGCCGAAGAAGGGTCGCCACGGAAGTCCATGCTCATCTTGTCCACTTCGTCGAGCAAGAAGACCGGATTGGAAGATCCCGCTTTTTTCAAAGACTGAACGATCTTGCCCGGAAGCGCACCGACGTAAGTACGGCGGTGACCGCGGATCTCGGCCTCATCTCTCACGCCACCCATGGATGCGCGCACGAATTTCTTGTTGAGCGCCTTCGCGATGGATTTCGCCAATGAGGTTTTACCCACACCCGGAGGCCCAAGGAAACAAATGATCTGGCCTTTGGAATTTTCAGTCAGGGTCCGGACTGCAAGATACTCGAGCAAACGCTCTTTCACTTCGTCAAGACCATAGTGGTCTTCGTTCAACACGTCTTCTGCCACTTTCAGATCGTGGCTGTCTTCAGTGAACTCGCCCCAAGGAAGAGTGATGAGCCAGTCGATGTAGTTGCGCACGACGGTCGCTTCCGCGCTCATCGGTGACATCATCTTCAGCTTCTTCACTTCCTTGATCGCTTTTTCCTTCGCCTCTTTGCTCATCGGCTTGGATTTGATCTGTTTCTCGATCGCCAGGATCTCGGCTTTGAATTCGTCCTTTTCGCCGAGCTCTTTCTGAATCGCCTGCATCTGCTCGTTCAGATAGTATTCCTTCTGGGACTTTTCCATCTGCTTCTTCACGCGAGTGCGGATGCGGCGCTCGACCTGGAGGATTTCAATCTCACCCTGCATGAGTTCAAGCAAACGCTCAAGACGTTTGAGTGGATCAGTGATCTCCAACACGCCTTGCTTGTCTTCGAAACGAAGGTTCAGGTGCGCAACCACCACATCGCCGAGGCGAGACGGATCTTCGATGCCGTTCACGCTCATCAGCATTTCCGGAGGAATGCGCTTATTCAATTTCACGTAATTCTCGAAAGTGGCTTTCAAAGAACGGACCAGGGCTTCGGTCTCGACGTTCGCCTTGTCAGCGATCTCGTTCACCACTTCCACTTCGGCTTCCACCATTTGTTCGCCATCGATGAATTTCAGCATCTTGGCGCGACGCTTACCCTCGATCAGGACTTTCACGGTGTTGTCCGGAAGGCGCAGGATCTGGAGGATGGTACCCAAGGTACCGATCTGGTAGATGTCCTTGTCGGTAGGGTTCACGGTCGTCGCTTGCTTCTGTGCGACGAGGAACAGTTCCTTTTTCTTTTCAACGCACTCTTCCAGTGCGTGAATGGACTTCTCCCTTCCTACGAAGAGAGGCACCACCATGTGAGGAAACACAATCACCTCGCGAAGTGGGAGAACCGGTACGACCATTTTTTCTGTTTTGCTGGGCTTGCTCATCAAGAAGCTCCTTCCAAGGTTATTTCACCACAATTGGAACATCTTGTGTTGTTGTTGAAAAAATATATTTTTACAACAAAAAAAACCGTCACCTTTTTGACTGCAAGCTGAATTTCCGAGGAATTCCATGCATTTTACATTAAATAAGTATAAAAAAGCGAATCAGTCACTTACCCGATGGGAAACACAACTGACATTGAACTGATAGGTTCTCGTATCATGAGCACAATGATGATTGAGCTCTTCATTTTTCAAAGCCTCACAATATTCGCTCAACGTGGCAAAGCCATGCTCTCCCGTATCGCAGCCATCCTCGCTGATCTGGTACTGAAGACCAGCAGAGTTGTTCGGATCCATATTTCCACAAGCGGACAGCGTCAGGACCGCTGCCAGAATCAATAATTTTTTCATATGCACCCCACTGAGCAACAGGCATGCCAAATTGACTCAATGCCTAAATCAATAAAATTGATAGAACAGGGCGATACAGTGTGGTCACGAACCTCCAACCAGGAACGGGTTGTGGGAATTCACCAACAAAAAAAGGGCCGGAACCATCGGTTCCGACCCTTCTGACAAATTCAATCAGGCGCTTTGGGCGGCTGACTCACGTTTTTCCCCGTGGATCAGCACCGGCTTCTCGCCCTTCTCGATCGTATCCCGGGTGACCACGCACTTACGGATCGTCGGGTCGCTCGGAAGATCATACATCACATCGAGCATGGTCTGCTCGATGATCGCACGCAAGCCGCGCGCTCCGGTGTTGCGCTTGATCGCCTGCTGAGCGATCGCCACCAAGGCATCCTCTTCAAACTCAAGCTCAACTCCGTCGTAATCCAGAAGCTTCGCATATTGCTTGGTCAATGCATTCTTCGGCTGGGTCAAGATGCTCACCAAGGTCGCCTCATCCAGCTCACCCAGTGTCGCAATGACCGGCACACGACCGATGAACTCCGGGATCATCCCGAAGCGCACCAGATCTTCCGGTTCAGCTTGTGCAAACAACTTCGTCAGCGTGGAATCTTCCTTGGATTGGATGTTCGCGCTGATACCAAGGGATTTCTTGCCCTTGCGCTGGGAAACGATCTTATCCAGACCGACAAACGCACCACCGACAATGAAAAGGATGTTGCGGGTATCGACTTGGATGAACTCCTGCTGAGGATGCTTTCTTCCGCCTTTCGGTGGAATGTTCGCGATCGTACCTTCCATCAATTTCAGAAGCGCCTGCTGAACGCCCTCACCGCTCACATCACGGGTGATCGAAGGGTTCTCGCTCTTGCGGGAAATCTTGTCGATCTCGTCGACGTAGATGATTCCGCGCTGGGCTTTTTCAACATTGTTCTCGGCATTCTGGAGCAGGTTGAGAACAATGTTCTCCACGTCCTCACCCACATAACCTGCTTCGGTCAAGGTAGTCGCATCCGCGATCGCGAACGGAACGTTCAGGATGCGCGCAAGCGATTCCGCAAGAAGGGTCTTACCGGAACCGGTCGGACCCACCAGAAGGATGTTCGACTTGGCCAGTTCAACATTTCCTTTTTCACCTTTTTTCAGTGCGGATTGATGCTGGATTCTCTTGTAATGGTTGTAAACAGCCACGGAAAGAATACGCTTCGCCTTTTCCTGACCGATGACGTGCTCGTCGAGGAACGCCTTGATCTCAGCCGGCTTAGGCAGATTCTGGATTCCACCGCCGACAGCGGTAGAGCCGCCACCCGAAGCGGTCGCTCCGAGTTTCTGGCCTTCTTCACGAATGATGTCGTTACAAAGGTCAATACACTCATCACAGATGTAAACACTCGGACCGGCGATCAGTTTCTTAACTTCCCTCTGCGTCTTACCACAGAAAGAACAAGTCAGATTTCCAGTGCCATTGCCGTATTTGGATGTATCCATCTTACTTGCCTCTTTTCTCCACAACTTTGTCAATCAAACCGTATTCCATCGCCTCTTTTGCAGAGAGGTAATTGTCACGATCAGTGTCCTTGGAAATCTGGTCAACGCTCTTGCCGGTGTGGCGTGCAAGGGCATCGTTCAATTGAGCTTTGAGATACAGGATCTCTTTCGCTTGAATTTCAATATCGGATGCTTGTCCACGAGCACCGCCCAAGGGCTGGTGAATCATGATGCGCGCACTCGGCAAACTGTAACGCTTGCCTTTCGCTCCTGCGGAAAGCAGGAAGGCACCCATGCTGGCAGCCATGCCGATGCAATACGTGGAAACATCACACTGGATGAAATTCATGATGTCGTAAATACCGAGTCCGGCATAAACGGAACCACCCGGCGAGTTGATGTAAAAATGAATGTCCTTGTCTGGATCGTTCGACTCGAGGAAGAACATCTGGGCAATGAGAAGGTTTGCGACGACGTCGTTCACTTCGGTTCCCAGGAAAATGATCCGATCGATCAGCAATCGGGAATAAATGTCGTATTGTCTTTCACCGCGTGCGGTTTGCTCCACAACGATCGGATTCGGGATATAACCTTGTGGCGTGAGCGAGAAATCCGGATTGAAACCGACGAGGTCGGGTCTGATCAAATCTGCTGGAATCTTCGGTTTGGCAATAAAAGTGCTCATTACGGTTCGTTTCTCCTTCGTTGCGTCTTGTAAATCCTATACGCCCCTATCGGACAGTTTAAACCAGCACTCAAGTAATTAAAAAGCTAATGCTTTATTTGCGCATGCGTCATCTGGTCATTCAATGTTTCCAGATAGTTCAACAACACGCTCCGAAGCTGATCGAGCGACAAATCTTTGACATCCTCACAGCCGGTTCCCAAAAAGGAATTGATTTCGGCGTGAAGGTAATCGGCTGGAAGGCCAGTCATTTGAACCACTTCGTTCAGGACATCCTTACCGGATGCGTGAGGGGGCGCTGACATGACCATAGAACATCCTTGCTCTTTTTTCATAGAATCTCCCGATTACTGCGCGCCATCGTCCTGACTGGCCCGCATTCCAAGGCAAGTATCTTATCTTCGTGTAAAAATTTGCAACTGATATTTTGGGATTTCTTTTAAAAAATTTGATTCAATCAAATACATGAAGAAGCAAAGCACACTCAAAGGAAAATCCCCTTCCGAATCCACGGTAATCATGACCGAACTGGTTCTCCCCCAGCACACCAATGCGTTAGGCACGATCTTCGGAGGAACCGTCATGTCGTGGATCGATATCGCTGGAGCGATTTCCGCAGGAAAATACGCGCGCTGTTCGGTCGTGACCGCATCGATCGATGCTCTTCATTTCATCGCACCGGTCAAACTCGGCCATGCGGTTCAACTGAAAGCATGTGTGAACATCACCGGCACGAGTTCGATGGAAGTCGGCGTTCGGGTGGATTCGGAAAACCTGATCACCGGGGAGAAATTCCACAACGTCAGCGCTTACCTGACCTTCGTTGCGCTCGGTAGCGACGGCAAGCCACGCGAAGTTCCACCACTCGAACCAAAGACTGAAACGGAAAAGCGTCGATACAAGTCCGCCCAGAAAAGGCGTGCATCCCGCATCGCTCTTGCCAAAGACATCAAGAATGAAGACCATTGATTTGCAATGAGTGCCGAAGTCGATCAGAACATATTCAGTTTTTACGAAGACATCATTCTTACCAAGAACGGCGTGTGGCTTTCCGACAATGAGGAAATCACCCACGAACGCACCATCCTCGCTTTCAGTCGCAACATTCATCGCAGTCAGAACGGTTATGAAATCCGCATCGGACTGGAACGAAAAACGATCCACATCGAAGACACCCTTTTCTTCGTCACTTCGATCGAAGGAGCACCTGAGATCGGATTCACGATTCGAACCAATGACCAGCGTATCGGCGAGCTGGACCCGGAATCGCTCCGCTATCGCCCGGGGAGACTGACCTGTAGGGTACCTGATCCGAATTCGGGAATGATGGAAGAGGCGAAGTTCCTCAGCACCGCCTATTACGAGATCCTGAAGTTTCTCGAACACGATGACACCGGATACTCGATCACCATCGAAGGCAAGCGCATCCAGCTCGAATCCGTTTGATGCGTCAAAGCCGAATCCCGTCCCCACTCACCTCTCATCCGAATAGCTGTTGTCTGGAACCGACAATTTCCACAAAGTTGATGTAAAAAAACAGCAGCAATTCCTGCGAAATACCGTTTAATTGGACCTTGGTCTGGCATGCAAACTGCTTAATGGGCGGAAAAGGTGGCCAAATGGACTACAAATTAAAAGTGATATTGACCCTTAGCCTCGCCAGCATCCCAGGCATGACAAACGCCATGATGCTTCCCCTGGCCGAAAAGCAACACGAACCGATTCTGGGAAGTGCATACCAGTCCGACAAGGAAAACCTGACCGGGCAAGGATGCTTCAATGCCCCGAAAAACCCTGAACCGGCGGGTGTGCCGAAAGCCGGATTCACCTTTGCAAGTTCAATCAGCGAGGAAACGCTTTCCAACGAGCTAGGATTCAACATTGGTGGGAGAATGAGATACGGAATCGTAAAAGGAGGCGCTGATGTCAACTTTTTCAACAATTCGGTAAGCAATCAACTTTCGGTTTCAGCGATCTGGCAATCATCCTACTCCTTTCCAAATCAAAAAATGATCGTCACCGCAAAAGATCTCAATGAAACGGGCAAAAAAACACTGGGTACATCCAAATGGGCGAATGCTTGTGGGGACCGTTTTGTAGACGAGTTGGAGAAAGGCGGAAAACTATTCTTCTCGGTGCGCGTGGATTTTCAGAGCAAGGATGACAAAAAGGAATTCAACTCGAAGTTCTCACTTGAAGGCCCTCTCGGCGAAGTCAGCACCTCCTTGAAAAGTGCTTCGAGATATTTCAGTAAAAACGTAAAAGTGACTGTTTCCGCTTACCAGGTGGGTGGAGACATCAGCAAAATCACCAAACTCTTCTCACAAGACACCGAAGGAAGAAAAGGGTTCCTTCAGTGCCAATTGGGAAATTTTGAAGGTTGTGCAACCGTAATCAGCAATGCATTGATCTATGCAACGGACATCAAAGAGGGATTCCCCTCACAATTGCAACCCGATTCGATTCCGGGACCGGCAACCATCGGATTCAAAACCACATCGTACGATTCGATCGGATTGTCGAATATCAATTACCCGGAACTCGAACCTCTAGCCAAAAACGCAAGAAAAACACTCAGTCGCGAATTCGAAAGACAGTTTGAATTCTCAACCCTCGCAAACCGGTTGATTTACCAGAAAAACATCGGTGAAAGGAAAAACCTCATTGAATCAGAACGAGTCAAAATCAACCAGAATCTTTCGACCTTGACGGATATTGCTGACACTTGCTTTATCTATCCGAAAAAATGCCACGATTCGGTTTATGATTTTCTAGACCAAAAAGAAAGTAGTTCGCAAAAAATCCATAAAATCGATGAATCGGTTTTCTATCCCGAAAAATACGAATACATGTGTGGACTGAGAAAAACAAACGAATCGGTGGAAAACAGCTACTCGATACTCGCCCTCACCCTGCAAACCGAAAACGATTGCAATGTGATCAAAACCAAACTGAAATCGGTTAAAAACCTCGAGATAAATGGGGATGAAATGGACGAAGAGTTTGACCTGAGAATCCTTTCGGAATTCAAGAACCTGAGGGAACTCAAAATCAACAAGGCCAAAATCAGTGAATTAGGCCCGATTTCAAGATTGAAAAACCTGGAAAGAATCGACCTCTCCTACAATAGAATCAAGGATATCGAACCCTTGAGTGACTTGAATGAGATCCAGTTCCTGGATTTGTCACACAATCGTATCAACGAATTGGAATCCATAACCCAATCCAGCAATCTGATTCACTTGGACTTGAGCAACAACCGGATCAAGGTCATTCCGGAATTGAACGAACTGGTCAATCTCCAGGAGCTCCATCTTTCGTCGAACCTTCTGAGCGAATTGAACGGAATATACAATCTTTCAAGACTCCTGAGTCTCGACCTGTCACTGAATGGATTGAGTGAGAAAAAAATCAATGAGCTGAAATCGAAACTTGGATCAACCATCAACATCAAATTCTGAGGTTAAAAATGAAATACCTGTCACTCGCAACCACATTCATGATTCTTCTGAGCGCAAGCCCGGATGCATTCTCCGCCAACAAATCACAGGGTGTGAAAAATTCGATTTACATCATCAATTCGCTGTTCAACTACACCTCGAATATGCCCAACCCGAAAAAGGATGCCGGGGGCGACGTAAAAATCCTATGCACACATGCAGTCTTTCACAAATGGGCAAAACAATACCTCAAGGTTCTGGATAAAACTCCGGTTACCACCGAAGGATTGGAAAATGACCTGAACAAACTGGCCGTCACCTACTTCAGATACCCGTATAAATCAGCCATACTGGATTTCTTTCGCCCTGGCGCCTCCGCATTGATTTCAAACAAGGTGGATGAGTTACTCCTGGCTGAAAACAACAACAAAAGCCTTGAAGATACTGCTTTTGACTTCAATGAAATTCAGGAAAAACTTTACAACAAGATGCTGATGAAATGCATTACGAATGAAGTTTATGGAAGCATCCGCGAACACTTGGCCAAGCCGGATCCCACAAAGCCTTTGCCCGAGGAATACTACATTCCGAAAATGTCTGTGAGCTGGACAAAATCCGCGAATAACGGAATCGAGCCTCATCTTGCAACCGAAAGCGAGAATCAAGAGTCAAAGTCCTTTTTTGGAGTCAGCTCAAAGCCAAGAACATACAGTTGGTTCATCCGAAACATAAACAATTGAATGAGATTCGGAATCATGAAAAACATCAGAATGATATCAATTGTCGCCATCATGCTTGCGTCTTGTAACTCGAAAAGCGGAGAATCGAATCAAAACCAAGACAGGTCATCCGCGTCAACAGAAACCTTCAAAACCGTTCATCAGAAACTGATTGATCAATATTCCAATCCAATGATTCCTCAGGACTTTCATATCGAAACACTGGTTGGATTGGACAATCACTTCAAAAACAATTCTCGCCACAAGCCAATCCATACAGTGAAGATGGACCGATTCTCCGGTGTCCTTTTGGACAGGATTCCCGATCGCGTGCTCGCCAGTCTGACAAAATCCGCATATCAGAAAACAGAGCCCAGCGTTTTCATGATCCTGAATTCGACTTTCTGGAAACAAGCCGGAAAACTCCAAAAAAAAGGCATTCAGATTGGATTCCTGAGCCCTAAAAGCAGTTCGGGATTGAATGGTGTTTATTTTCCAGAAAACAAAACGATTCTTCTGTCCATTTTTGCTGCGCCAGGAACACTCGAGCATGAATACAGACATGACACTCAAAGCAAGCTACAGGTTAAACTGGATAGGATCAAATGCGAGGAATACACCATCGATTCGATTTGCATCTCCGAGCTTAAGAGATTCTTCGGTGAAATCGATTCCACTACCCATGAATTCGAGAGTTGGATTGATACTTTTCCCAATATCAATACCGACTTTGAACATGAATCTCCAATCAACAGGATTCAAACCCGATTTTCGCCAATCTCGCCGGTCATTGACATTTTTGAGAAAAACATCCTTTATCCCGTGAATGAGAATAGGGATTTGAACAAGGGTGCATGCTCGAATGAGATCAAAGAGATGGCATCCAAAATCAAAGATCGGGTTGACTTTGTCAATCGAAACGGGCTTTCAGACTTACTCACCAGTCTCAATACATCGATATTCAGATCACAAATGATCTGGGAAAGCATAACCGATGAAAACCGCATGGACTCTTACCATGAGTTTCAAGCCGAAAGCGATTCACTGAAGAATACGATCAATGAATTGATCAAAAGGGAGTCGGAGTCGAGGCGGTCTGATCTCAAAAATCAAATTCCTGTCTGGTTTGAGAAATATCATGGTGAACTCTGTGACAGGATTGCGAGTTATCGCTTGCTTGCCGATTGCGAGGTGAAAAGATGAAAACATCATTGTTGATCCTTTTCTCTCTTGTTTTCCTTGAACCGGTTGAATCTCAAGCTACCACTTATCCGGCGATCCCCAGGGTGTTTTACCCCAAAAGTGTCTCTACCAGGGTATATGGAACCGATCAGGGAAACGTCGGTGATTGTCAAAGCCACGCTGAAATCAATGCTCTGGAAAACACTTTTTCAAATTTAGGCCTCGGTTTACGTCTCAGCCTTTTTCACCGTCATGCTAAGAACTATGTCAATCTGAACGCCCCAGTAGAAATGATCAAGCAGAAGTATACCGATACTGATCGTAGTCTCCTTCAAGCCACTGGCGAATTCATACCCGAATACATGTGGCCAGAAGATGGCGAGGGCTACAACAGTTACTCTACCGGCTTACGACCTCACCCAGCGGATGCAATTGAATGGGATCCGGACTTCAACAAACAACTCGACTTCAATTTCGAGCGAAGGACATGGACCTTCCATCCGGGATTTCAGAATTCTGCCGAATGGTTTTTCATCCTTTATTCCGTTGATCGGAACGATCCGACCGTGATCTCCATACCATCTGCACTATTCCAGAACATCCCCGGAAGAAAACCCTTTTTCAACCATTATACCGGCATGATGAACGAATCCTACAGCCTCGATCTGGTAAAAGACCAAATCAAAGCCAATGGAATCATGCGGGGTACCAGTCAGAATTTTGAAGATGGATTCGATCATGCTGTTGCTGTAGTCGGGTTTGACTCTTCACTGTACAACAACCAAGGAGCGATCATCGTTCGTAATTCATGGAATATGGATAAGAACAGCAACCAATTCATGCGTACCCCAAGCGATGAAGAGTTGGTTGACCTTAAGAAAATGAGGTACAAGATCAGTGGAACGAACGCTCCGGGTTACTACGCCATCCCCTATGCATTTCTTGATGATTTGATCCGATACCGGAATAGGAAGAAGGACTTCGCATATTTCTCGAGTTTTAGTTTGAATTACCAACTCTTCTTCCAGCAATACACCAGTCTCCAGAAGAGATACTCGATCCTGAAACTACCCTTTACCTGCGATCATTCCGTTTTTGATGTGTTTCGTGAATCAGACTATTCACGATCCGTGGTTGACAACTTCGAACAGAATCACCAAGCATGCAGGTCATCCAGAATCAAGAGTGAGAGGGATTTGGCATGCATTGAAGTCAGCAATGTCATTGATCCGTTGACTTCCAGTTTTTTAGACATCGAATCAAACCAGAAGGCCTTCAGTTTTGCGAAGGTTTCTTATCGGAAAAATGCTGATTCCAATCAGGTCAATTCGTTCTATTCGGGAAAACTAGCAGATTACTATTGTCCTGCGAGCAATGGTTCGAAAGGCCGTCTCTGGCCTTATGAACGCCATACTTTGAGCGAGAAATTCAAGAAGAGTATTACTCTCCTATCAGAATCGGATGATGTTGAAGATTCAAGAAAAGGGTGGATCAACTTCATGCTTTCCCTGAATGCGGTGAATGCCCAATCAGACTACGACTGACTTTTAGATAGTTAACAAGAACTTACCTTCGCCGCTGATCCTGGATGCCAAACCGGCTCTGCTATGATACGTACATTTCGTATGAAAAACACGATTTGCACGATGATTTCTTTATTTTTTCTTTCCTTCACCGTCCTTGGTTCCGCACTTGCCGACACCTCCCGAAGTTCGATGGAGATCGCTTCGGACCTCGTGAAACTGAATCGCGAGAACATGCGTTCAGTGAATGACAAGATGATCAGCTTCAACCCTTTCGAAGGCGCAGGGTGCTTGATCACGATCAGCAACAGCGAAGGCTTCGTTTCGTTCGAACCCGCGAAAGCCGAATTCCAAACACAGGGACTAGAAGTGGTGATCACCGATGACCTGTCTCACACGATCGAATCGCTCGAAATGAAATCGAAAGCCGATGCCGCGAAAGCGACTGCTCTTTTCTGGGAACTGGGCAAAGCCTGTCAGCAAAATTGAATCGGAGAGTTGAAACAGACCGGTAGTCCCGCCCCGTGAGGGAAGTGATTATTGGAAGTAGCCCTGTTCGCGCGCAGCACTTTCCAGGGTGTAACTCACCCACATCAGATGTTGAGGTGACATGGCCATGACCTCGATGGGCTTGTTGCCTTCGAAGAGCTCATGCGGGGTCACCAACCATTCGTTCTGCTTTTCCGCTGTTGAAACCATGCGATTCAGGTTCTTGTAGACCGACACCAATGGCATTGCAGTTTCCAAACCCGCAGGCATGGAGGGCAATTGATCCAACTCATTGCGGGACATGTTCAAGTAACGATCGAGGTCCTCTGGCGAAACATGAGTCACCTTAGCCAGTTGTTCCGGCGAAAGTTGCCAGTCGACCATGATTTTTCGCAGATATTGCACCAAGCCCGGTTGTTCTGTCGTCTGTTCGGTAGTCATCAGCCATGCCCTCCCATCAAGAACGGCTCGGCAAGGAACGCCATGTCCCGACCACGCAAGGCGGTTGAGAAAAACGCCTCAGCCGTTTCCCAGAGTTCTTGCTCTGTCGGAATGTGAAACACTTTTTTACGAAACTCCGCCGACCCCGGATAGCCGCTTGAGTACCAGGCCAGGAATTTGCGGGCATGCAAAAGCGCACCGAAGTCGTTGAATGTTTCAGAAAGGAATTTGCGTTGTTTTCGGAACAACTCCAGGAATCGCTCGGCATTCACCACCGGTGTTTCACGGCCCTCAAGAAGGGCCACCGATTGCTCGAATAAAAAAGGATTCCGGAGCGCACCACGACCAATCATCACTGCGTCCACTCCGTAAGTACGATAACGACTGACCGCTTGTTCCGGCGTACAGATATCACCGTTTCCGATGATCGGGAGCGGACTCTTGGCCTTGATCTCTCCGATGAAATCCCAATCCGCTTCACCACTGTATCCTTGCGCACGGGTGCGACCGTGGATCGCCACCCAATTCACACCTGCATCTGCCGCGACCTTGATCACTTCCAAAGCATTGCGGGTATTGGCATCCCATCCGGTACGGATCTTGATCGTGACCGGAATCTTCACTGACTTCACCATCGCATCCAGGATGACGGCCAAACCGGCAGGGTTACGGCACATGGCTGATCCGGCGCCTTTTTTCACCACTTTCGGAACCGGACATCCCATGTTCAGATCGACAAAATCGGCACCTTGTTTTTCAACAAACTGGCAAGCCTTGACGAGGTTCTCCTGGTCTTCCCCGAAAATCTGCAATCCCAATGGACGCTCACTCTCGTGAAACTTCAAGAGCTCAATGGTCTTATCCGATGCGTATTCAATCCCGTTTGCCGAAACCAATTCGCTGATCATGACCGCACTGCCGTACTCACGCATCAGACGGCGAAACGGCGAGTTCGTGATTCCTGCCATCGGAGCAAGAATGAACGGATGCTCAATACTGATTGCGCCCAATTTGCGCGGAAATTCGCTCTTACTCATGATCTTGATGTTTCAATCTCTTCTTACGGCAGCCCGTAAGCTGCGGTCACTCAGGCTTTCAGGACTCCACGCTGGATCTGATCCCGCTCGATCGCCTCGAACAACGCGCGGAAGTTTCCTTCGCCGAAACCATCGTTGCCCTTGCGCTGAATGAACTCAAGGAAGAATGGCCCCACCAGTTCCTGGGTGAAGATCTGCATCAGGTATCCACCGCCTTCGCCGTCGAGCAAGATGCCCAGATCTTCCAACACTTTCAGATCTTCGGTCACGCCCGGTACGCGGGTTGGAACCACATCGTAATAAGTGGAAGGAACAGAAAGGAATTTGAAGCCTTTTGCACGGAATTCGCGAAGGCCATTGATGATGTCGGTCGTTGCGAAAGCCAAGTGCTGAACACCCGCGCCTTTGAAGCGATCCACGAACTCCTGTACCTGACTCTCTTTTTCAGTAGCCTCGTTGATCGGCACCTTGATCCGTCCGCACTGGGATTGAACCACATCGGAGAGAAGGCCGGTACGTCCGGTTTTAATATTGAAGCGACGAACTGCTTTGAAATCAAAAATCTTCGTGTAGAAGTTCAACCAAGTATCGAACTGCCCCATATCGATGTTATTGGTCAAATGGTCAATGCGATACAAGCCAGTCGGAGACGGGCTTTTCATGCGATCGACTTTCAGTTCATCCAAAAACAAAGCCGACCGGGATTGGTCACCCGTATTTTTACGGGATACGAAACGGTAACGGAAATCCGCAGGAGTGAACACTTCGGCAATCGTCACGATGCCGTCAGCAGTTTCAAAAGTCTGCGGTGCCATCGCAGATCGCGCTCCACGTCCCAGCACTTCGTTGTAGGTGTCCGCAACATTTTCAACTTCTGCGCCAAGAACACAAATGCCATCTCCATGGGCTTTCAGGAATCGGTAAGCTTCCTGTTTTTGCGCTTCGACTGAATCATTGAAAGAGGTGATCACCAATTTGATCATTCCCTGTGCAAGCACGGTCTGATGCGAGCCTTTGGACGTGACATCGACATCGGCAATGGTTTCAAACCCCATATCCTTCCACATTTTGATGTGGGGGGCAGGATTGGCTACCGTAAATTCGACATGATCAAAACCTTCATTCAAAAACTTCATTGCATGAACTCCGTTCCACGGCTGATCTGCTCTTCTGTCAGCTGGGTATAACTGTGATTGAGATTCGGCTTGAGCGAATCAATGTAGGTGTAACCGCGCAGGACATTTTCGTAGAATTTCTGAAGGTCGACGCCTTCACGTGGTTTGATCACCGATTCACGGACATTCCGATCGATCAATTGCTTGATCTCCTGCTCGAGGTGCTCTGGTGAGTACTGAATCCACTGCAACACGCTTGCAATATTGTTACCGCGAATCACTTCCTCAATATAATAGCCTCCCGGCTCAGTCTCATCGAGGAACACATGGATCTCGTTCACCTTACCGAACAGATTGTGAAGATCGCCCATGATGTCCTGATAAGCGCCCGTGAGGAAGAATCCGACGTAATAGGGTTCGCCCTCTTTCAACGGGTGCAACTTGATCATGTCTTTCACATCGCGCAAATCGATGAACTTGTTGACCTTGCCATCGGAATCGCAGGTAATGTCAACCAGCGTGGCATTGCGGGATGGTTCCTCATCCAGGCGATGGATCGGCATCACCGGAAACAATTGCTGGATCGCCCAATGGTCGGGCATGGACTGGAAAATCGAGAAATTGCAAAGGTACTGATCCGCCAGTGACTTCTGGATTTTTTCGAGTTCTTCCGGAATGTGGCGAAGATTCGATGCCCATTGGGACGCCTTACGGCAAACCTGCCAGAACAAATGCTCCACTTTCGCGCGCTCTTCAAGGTTCAGCAGGCCGAGCTTGAACATGCTCAACGCCTCTTCCTTGCGCTGGATCGCCTCGTTCAGGGTTTCCATCACGTTCTTGTTGTTGATGTTCTGGAATGCGTATCGCATTTCCTTCACTACATTGTGCTCTTCATCACCGTTCTTCGGCTCGGCAAGATCCATCGGAGTATTGCCCACTTCAATGGATCCAAAGACGTTCACCACCAATACAGAGTGATGAGCAGCGATCGCACGACCGCTTTCGGAAACGATGGTCGGAACCGGCACATTCTCATCCGCACAGATTTCCTGGATGGAATACACGACATCCGAACAATATTCATGGAGGGTATAGTTGATCGAGCTTTCGAAATCGGTTTGAGACCCATCGTAGTCGACACCCAGTCCGCCGCCGACATCGAGGTACTCGAGATTCACTCCCAACTTGATCAACTCGGCGTAGAACCGCGTCGCTTCTTTCAAGGCTTCCTTGATGGTACGGATGTTGGTGACCTGTGAACCGATGTGGAAGTGCAAGAGCTTGATCGCATCCGGATAACCCTCGGACTTGAGGTAGTTCACGGCATAGAGCATTTCCGGAGTGGTCAACCCGAACTTCGCAAGTTCTCCGCCGGAAGATTCCCATTTTCCAGAACCCTTCGAATGCAATTTACAGCGCATTCCCAGTAATGGATTCACGCCCAGTTCTTTGGCGATCTGGACGACCTGCTGAACTTCAGAAAGTTTTTCAATGACGATCAGGACTTTTTTCCCGAGTTTCACTCCCATCAGCGCAAGCTTCAGAACCGCGTAATCCTTGTAGCCATTGACGATGATCAAAGTGTCCGGATGCAAATCCTGGGCGATCACCGCAACCAATTCGGCTTTTGATCCTGCTTCGAGTCCGTAGTTGTAATCACGACCAGCATCGACCACTTCTTCGACGACTTCGCGCATCTGATTCACCTTGATCGGATAAACGCCCTGGTACTTTCCAGCGTAATTGTGTTCCTGGATGGCTTTCCTGAATGCCTCATTCAACTGAATCACCCGGTGACGGATGATATCCTGAAAGCGGATCAACAGTGGCATCTGCAAATTCAACTCAGAGGCTTCGTTGACGACCTTCATCAGATCGATGCCCGGGCCCATGCCTTGGCGTGGATGAACGGTCAAGTTCCCACCTGGATTGATGTTGAAATATTGGTCACCCCAATTTTCGACGTGGTATTGCTTCAGTGAATCGGACACACCCCATGGTTTCATATGGTTGAAATAATTATCATGAGCCGGACTCAGGTACCACGAATAAATGTTGACCAAATGAATTTTAAACTAACTTAGTTTAACATAGTTGATCTTGAATGTCAATTATTAAGAAGCTATAATCATTGGTATGAGTCTGTTGCTTTTCATCACCCGAGATCCGGCACTCCAAAGCAAAATCAAGGCACAATCCGGAAACAAATCCGTGATCGCCCCGTCCCTTTTTCATGGTGCTGAACTCATTACCAACCAACAAAGCGACTTCAAGGCGATTTACGTCGATCCGAACGATGCCAGCTATAGCGCACTGGCACTATTGGAACTGACCCTCACCCATCGCCCGGCAACTCCGGTATTCCTGATCGACTCCGAATCCGAACTCCTGGGGGATGATGCATCCCTGTTTCTCAAGAAACACCATATTCGTGGCGTGATCAGCAACTGTGAGCAGTTTGCCGACATCGAAGCGGCATCGAACATTCGCAATTCAAATCCGCTGACACCGATCCGCAGAAACAGCGTGCGCAGCAATCACCCCGGCTTTCTTGCCGTGCCCAGTACCGACTTCATTCATCAAGAGCTGTTTCCATTCGACGTATTTCTTGAAGATGATCGGGGCGAACTCGCCCTTTACGCTACCGCGGGAAGCGTGATCAAACCCAAACTGATTGAAGCCATCGGTCACCTGATCCAATTCCACATCCGCGAATCCAATATCATCGAAATTCACGAACGCATCCAACAAACCCGCAAGGACATGGAATACGTCAGCGGTTTCCCGATCTCCTGGAAAGCTGCAGAAACCCTTTACAAGGCTCGGGCACTTCTCGAAAAACTGCAGTCCGAAACCGTTTCCGATACCGCCGTGAACGACACCCATTCCCTGCTCTGCGATGTGTTTCACATCGTGACGCAGATTCAAGCGACCAAGGATCCTTCCAAGCTCGAGCGATTCATCGAACAGGCTCAAAACTGCGACCGCAACATCGCTTGCGCCACCCTGTCTATCCTGATGTGCAAGTCGCTGAAGTACGAACGCAATGCGATTGTGGAAATCCTCGGGATTGCCAGCCTTTTCCAAGACATCGCACTTTATAATTCCCCGTTCGGAGACCTCAGCAAGATTGCTACCAATAAAATGACGCCGGAACAACATCAACACTTCCTTCAGCATCCGACACTCAGCGCCGATCTTCTTGCGGAAACCACCAGCATTCCCGAAGTCACCTTGCAAGTCATCCGTCAACATCATGAACGCAAGGATCGCTCTGGATTTCCTCTGAAAATCGGCGGCATGCGTCTTCATCCGATGGCTGAGATCCTCAGCCTGATCAATGAAATGATCGACAAAAATCCGCAAAGTCCGGAAGCAGAGAACGAAATTTACCGGCACTATTCCGATACGATCGTGTTATCCTACAAAGGGATTCAATTTCGCGGCACCGAAACCAAACTGAAAGCCGCATAGGTTTCCCGAAAAATCTTTTTGGGGAATGATTGCAATGTCAGGATGCGCTGCTGTCTTTATTCATCGTGATTTAACCGTAGTGGAAAAACTGAGACAGGAATCATCAGGACTCGCCAGAGCCACCACTTCCTCAAAAGAAGCCTTCTCCTGGATTCAGGATCATACGCAAACCATTCCTGCGGTTTACCTCAGTCCCGATGCCGATTTTTCCACCTTCGACTTCCTCGAAGAGATCTGGAAGGAACGACCCGCCTTACCGGTGTGGATCATTGAAGAAACCATTTCAAGCCAGAACGACTGTTCCACAAGGATCATGGAGAAAACCGCTGTCACGGGTTTTATTCCCGCCATTTCCGCAAGCATGATGGCCGCATACCAAGGCCTGCGCCGGAAAAAAACCTCGTTTGAGCAGGAAACCCCGGGTTTTATTGCGATTCCGGTAATGGATTTCCTGCTTCATCCGCACTTCCCGTTTGATGTTTATTTCCGCGTTGCCGATTCGTCCATGCGGATTTTCGGTGAAAAAGGCATGAAGATCGATTCAAAACAGATCGAGCAGCTTTGTGAAAAGTTGGACTTCCTTCATGTGAAGAACGAAGTCATCCGTGAACGAAGCAGATTGCTTCAGGAAACCTGCGCAGGAATGCTCGAAAATCCTGATTTTCCCGACAATTGGAAAACCGCGGAAGTGCTTGCCCGATCGAAAAACCTTCTGAACAGGATCCGAACATCGGAAATCGGAAATCCCATGGTCAATCTAGCGAGGAATCTTCTGGAGGATCTGCAAAAACTGATCGCCAATCTCAAACCCGATACCGGTTCACTCTCCCGGCTGATTGACCGGTCACTCTCGAATGATCGTGCGATTTATTGTTCGACACTTTCCATTCTTCTTTGCCAGCAATTGAAGTTCGAAAAGAAAGCCACGCTTGAAATCCTGGGAATCGCGGCCATCCTCCAGGACATTTCGCTTTATCAGACTCCTTCAGGGGACCTCTCCGGAAAAGCTCCGGATGAAATGAACGCGGAAGAAGCGCGCTACCATCAACGGCATCCGATTCTCAGCACGGACATCCTTGCCCATCACACCACCATCCCCCAAGTCACTTTACAGGTGATCCGTCAGCATCACGAAAGAAAAGACCGGACTGGTTTTCCGAACCGGATCGGTGGCGTACAACTGCATCCGCTTGCAGAAATCCTGAGCCTGATCAACTGTTGCTTTGATGTTTCACATCGCTATTTGAATCAAAAAGAGGCACTGTTTGAGCTGGAATCCGAGGTGTTTGTGCATTTTTCCGAATCCTCGGTCCTTGCATTGAAAAAAATCCACTCCAGACTGTAAGCCGGGTCCTGTCTTCAATCGCTTGCGCAACTGGAGGCAATCATTCATCTAGACGCACCATTGCTGGCATCGTTCATCAGCAACCAACCCGAAGGTATAACGAGCACAGTCGACTCTTCCTTCCTATTTGGTCTTGCTCCAGGTAGGGTTTTCCGTGCCTTTTCGATCACTCGAAAAGCGGTGAGCTCTTACCTCGCCTTTTCACCCTTACTCCCCTGTTTACCTCGAGGATAAACAAGGTAGCGGTATATTCTCTGTGGCACTTTCCGTGACCCTTTCATTACAAAAGAATCCCCGGCCGTTAGCCGGTACCATGATCCTGCGGAGCCCGGACTTTCCTCCCGCCGGTGTGACCCGGCCAGCGATTGCCCGTCTGAAGTGGAAGGCGAATCATACTCCGTCCAATCCACAACTGTCCATGAAATTAAAAACGAGATTTATCAAGGAATTTATCGAAAAATCACTTGTTCAAGGAGCCAAATTGGAAAGTCAAACCGGCGGAATAGAACAACGCTTTCATCGGAGTGGCGGAAAG
>JBEIKL010000011.1:0-29090 GCA_040379745.1 Bdellovibrionales bacterium
CTTGGTTTCAAAGGGAGATGTGACTGATAATGGATCTGGTAGCCATATCACAGCAGGATGGGAAATTCGCTTAGTGAGTAAAAGTGGAACTGCCAGCACGAATTATGCTGTTTCCTTCGTGTATAAAGCCGGTAATAATGTACAGTGTAGTGTTACCACTGATAGTACTCCCAATTTTTCAACTGCAAGTCATGTTGGAGTGGTGTTTAACCAGGGAACAGTAAAAATTTATTTAAATGGTACCTCGCTTTCTCTGAACGGCACTGCTGGGACTAATGGTTATACTTGTCCAGGTGCAGATACTAATTTAAAGGTTAGTAGTGGAGGTTTGATGATTGGAGCTAATTCCATTAGTAAACTTAAAATGGATGCAGGACAAGCTTCGGATGCTTATGCGCAAAATTCAGAGTTTTTTATCGATGAGCTCAGGATTTCAAGGACACCAAGAACGTATAGTGGAATACCTACAGCACCATTCACAGATGATTAGTGGTAAAGTTAAGAGAGAACAAAACCTATGAACGCCTACCACATTTTTGATGAATTTCTGGACGGAGTTTTCATCTTCAACGAAGCGAAAGAGATCGTTTATTGCAACGAGATCGGTGCGACGATTTTCGGTTCGCGTCCGAAGCGCGTGATCGGCAAGAAAACGTTCGAGATTTTCAAGATTCAAAATCAAACCCTGTTCTGTACCGAAGGCGGCGAGGACGGCAAGATGGCCACCAGCGGGTACGTCGAAGTGCCTTTCGAAGGCAAGGACGTGCAGGGACTAGTGCAGATCATGGTCAAGCCTTGCCCGATCGACCCGAACGCGAATCATTGGCTCTGCTACTTCCATAACGTCACCGAAGAGCAATCCCTGTCGAGCAAGTATCGCCAGGAAGCCGAAGAGAAGCAGAAGGCCGCCATGCTGGCCACGACCGATGCGATGACCGGGCTTCGCAATTTCCGGAGCTTCACCATTCAGGTCGCGACTGAGATCACGAACTCGATTGCCGATCAGGAAGTCATGGGCCTCGTGATCATCGATGTCGATCGCTTTAAGAAGTTCAATGACACTTACGGGCACCAGCAGGGCGACGAAGTGCTGAAGGCCGTGGCGAAGACCCTGAAAGAGTCACTCCGTAAAACCGACTTCGTAGCCCGTTACGGTGGGGAAGAGTTCGTGGTGATCTTGCCGAAAACGAATTTCGAGGGGATCAAGCGCGTTTGTGAGAAAATGCGTGCCAACATCGAAGCTGCCAAGGTGAAAAACCTGAATGATCCGGCGACTGATCTGTCAGTTACGGCAAGTTTCGGGGCGATCTGCGTTTCACCGCAGTTCATGATGCGAAACAATGAACAGGACTATAAGTTTTTCCTCGAGTTCGCAGACAAGAATCTTTATCAGGCAAAAGAGGGCGGACGAAATCAATCGGTGACGACTCTTCTTGAGTAGCCTGACCACATTCAATCACGGGGTCATTGTACCCTTAATCCTGATTTGATTCAGCGTTTGAGAAAACGGAAATACTGGTCTTCGATCGCATCGAAATCGAGTTCGTATTCGGTGCCATCCACGGTTGCGCTCATTTTGGGCGCTTTGAAGTCCTTGATCTCATCTGCTTTCAGTAACACCTGGCGTTCTTCGTCGAGATCCTCGATGAAGTATGGCGCGTAGAACGTATTCACTTTCGCATTCTTCGTCAGGAATCCCGAAATCATGTTCATCTGCTGAATCACGATCTGCGGCACATTGACATACTCGAACTTCGCTTCCGTGCCGTGCTGGTCGAGCATGCGGATCCATTCACGGATACCACAAGAATTGATCATCTTCACTTTCTGCATGTCGAAGATGATGTGTGCATGCTTCAGTTCGGCTGCCTTTTCAATCACCAAGTCCTCGTTGATCGATCCCTCGATATGGATGACCAGGCTATCGCCTGCGGTTTCGGAGATGAATTTGAGTTGTCCCATTTCGAGTGTGCTCATGATGGTTTCCTTTCAAAAAGATGGAATGATTTTTCGAGGACCTGATAGTGGAAAAAGCGCTTGAATTTGTGAAGGACGATGATGAACTCGGTCATTTTGCCCGGTTCGATGTTGATCACCAGTTTGTGTGCATCCCGAAGAATGAGGAAGAGTCCCACTCCAGCGCCGCCTTCTTTTTCGGCGACCTGGCCATGAGTCAGGTAATGATCGATCACCTTCTTGGTCAGGCTTCCGTAAAAATCGCGCACGGTCAGGATGATCTTGTCGGCATCTTCGATGATGTCCAGGGTGGGAATCTTATCCGGATCGGCCAGCACGACTTCCTTGCGGTTCCGGGCGCGATGGACGGGGGATCCGTCTGAATCCACCGGAGCATTGAAGAGTGCATTGGTGAGAGTTTCGTTGAGGATCTTTTCCAGAATCGGTTTGAATCCTTCGAAGGTGCTGAGAAGGTCATGAGGCTCCAGAGCGCGAGTGATCTGTTGCTCCAGGTTTTCCGATGATTCGAACCGGAAGTGACTCTTTGCGGTCACGGGTGGTTCGATGAAGGTTTCAGCTGTCCAAAAACGGTTTTCAATCCGTGCGTTCAGGAAATTCACGATGTCTTGAAAGGTGTGGGTGCCCGACATTCCGAAAAAATGACATGCGCCAGTTTCCTTCAGGATGCGGTTCATCTCTTCCTGACCGCTGACAGTTGCGAGGATTCCGAGCTTGTCGGAGTGGGAAAGGATCAGTTCACGGAGATTCTGATTTTTCTCGAACCAGGCATGATCCATCAAAACGCACACCGACTCGATTAGATCGGAACGATAGATTTTCGAAGGGTGAATGAATCGGATCGCCGGCATTCTTAATTCAACGATGATGGATTCCAGTTGTTTCACGATATCCTGGGGAGTGTCACTGAGGATCAGGACTTGATGTGCGGCAATCATGCATTGGCCTCCGGTTTGGCGATGATCAGGGTGACATCGTCTTCGGGTTTTTCACCGGCGAGGAATTCTTCTGCATCCTGGATGATTCCAGCCAACATGATTTCCGGTTCTGTTTTCGCATGTTTCAGTATGCTTTTCAGGAATCTTCTTTCTCCGTATTGTTTCTTTTCGGCATTCTCGGCTTCGATGATTCCATCGGTCACCATGATCAACACGTCTTTGTCGTTCATGTTCACGGATCCTTCGGTATAGTTCGGGTTTTCGATGTGCCCGAGGCGTTCACCCTCGGCATCGAGCAGGAGAGTGATGTCCGACTTCTGGGGTTCCTGGTCGCTGAAGCGATACAGGTATGGAGGGTTGTGGGAAGCGTTCGCGTACTTCAGGGTGCCGGTGCGTTTGTCGTAGATGCCGATGAAGAAGGTCATCAGGATCTTTCCACCCACCTTGTATACGGCTGAGTTGAAGTATTCGAGGATCTTCGACGGTGATTCCAGCAGCTCGGGGTGTTCCTCACAAATTTGTGGAAGCAGGTTCGCCACGCAGTTCGCAGTGGCCGTGATCAGCGCGGCGGGAACACCGTGCCCGGTCGCATCGGCAATGAACAGAAGGGTCTTTTCATTGATTGTGCGCGTCCCCCACCAGTCGCCACCGCACTCGGAAGCCGAAGCGTAGTGACCGACGACACTGAAGTTTTCCGTGACCACTTTCTTGTCTGGAAAGAAGCTCGATTGGACGAGCTGCGCGACTGCAAGTTCGTTTTCCATCCGGGTTTTTTCTTTCACTTCCTCGATATAGCGAAGAAGTTCCTTGCTCATGTAATTGAATGAGTCTGCCAGTTGGCCGAGTTCGTCTTCACCGCGTTTGGGGATCGTGTGCTTGAAGTCGCCCTTCGAAAGGTGCTCGGTTCCTTCGACCAGATCGTCGATGGGGGCTGTCAGGGTTCGGGCGAGCAGGGTGCCGAAGATGATCGCGAGTGAGATGATGATTCCTGCAAACGCGAGTGTTTTCTGTCTGAGTTCTCGAGCTACCCGGAATGCAAGTTCCTCGTCGATCACGCTCAGGATCACCCAATCATCTTTCGGCGATTTCGAGAACGCCACGAGATGGTTACGCCCTTCGAAATCCTGGGTCAGTACGCCTTCCCGGATCCCGCCTGTGGAGAGTCTGTCGAGAATGGTCAGGGGGATTTCCACTTTCGTGTTCGATGCGAAGTTCGTGCCATTCAGGTTCAGGAGAGAGTTTTGAAAATCGCGTTTTCCCGAAAACTGGTCGGTGAGTTCGTCACCGACGAATACGCCGTAGTGAAGTTGCTTCGTCGTTTCATCGAAGAAGTAAGTGCGAATGACCGGTATTTTTCCGTACCGGACGAAGTCGATATCCCGTTTTTTTGAAACCATTGCGGGAAACTGTTCCCACGGCGTGATCAGGATGTCGGAAGCGTTCACGGCGTCGAGCGAGTGATTGCGGAGTGACGGATCGTGCGAGAAAGCGCCGAGTTTCCTGAATTCGCCGTCAAAAGAGTAACGCTCGTACCGGAAGAGGAAATTCTTCAAAGCCTGTTGGCCGAACTCGGCCGTTTCGAACCAGGCAAGGTCATGCAGGGAGAGTGCGTAGAGATCCTTTTCCTTGTTTTCGAGGATGCGGGAGATGTCGACACGGATTCGGTGGGATTCGTCGAGAGCGGACTCGTAAATGTAGGCGCTTTTGTCTTCAGTAAAGGCTCGGAGAATGTAAGGAAGATAAGAGGCGTAACTGAGGACAATGAGTCCCGTGCCGAGGAACAGGATTTTGGTTCGGATCGAAAACCGAAAAGCGTTTTTCACAAACTCTTTCACCATGGTGGACTCTTCAATCATAGTAGGGTTATCATTAAATTAATGCTAGGTAAAAAACATCGGAACTCGCTGATCCTGGTTTCCAGTTTGATGCTTCTTTTGGCGTCAATTCTTTATTTTTTTTATGGCACTTCCGATCAGCGTCGCGTCGGCCTGAAGAGCATGGGTAAGGTGTTCAAGAAAGACAATGAATTGCGACGGAAAACCGACGGCAACCTGTCTTGGACCGACATCTCCGATGCAACCGAGCTCTTTCCCGGCGATCGCATTTTCACCGGTGCCGAATCGCTCGCTCAATTGAACCTTCTCGATCTTGCCGAGATCGGCATGAACTCTTCGACTTTGCTTCGGATTGATTCCGTGGATGGTCAATCGCTGAATCTCGAAGGCGGTCATGGGGTGTACACCACGAAGCTCACGGGTAAAGTGAGCAAGGCGACGATCAAGATCGGTGACAAAACCATCGAGCTGAATTCGGTGGGTTCTGAAGTCCATGTGAACAGCGACGAGAAGAAAACCATGATCACCGCGGTGAACGGTAAGATCAGTTACGAAATCACGGGCGTGAATGGACGGAAGATCCGTCAAAACCTTCTTCCCGATCAGGTCTTGGGATTCGTCAAGGACGGCCAACCGACGGTGGTTTCCCTTCCGGTTCGCTTGATTTCGCCGGCGGTTTCGGAAGAAGTATTGGTTTCAAACGAAACACCCGTGACTTTCAAGTGGAAGGTGCTGACCCCGGGAATCGAGTTGTCGCTCGAGCTTTCCAAAACCCCCGATTTCGTGAATCCGTTTTTCAAGACGGACGTCAGTGGCATGAGTGAAGTGCGGAAGATCGTGGACCCGAAAAATGCCGGTATGATTTTCTGGCGAGTGGTGCATCCGCCGAAATCGGAATTCTTCCACGCCCAACGCTTCGAGTATCAACACCTGGGGGCGCCCATGGTTTACCGTCCGGTGAAGCGCGAAATTGTTCCGTTGCCGGTTCCAGCCACGAATGAGTTTTCGTGGGAGCGCAAATTCAACTTCGGTTATGAGGGTGAAATCCAGCAGTTGGATGGCGGAACAGCGGGTTCGCAAAAATTCACCACCGGAGCGACGAGTTACAAACCGAAGGGAATGACTGCCGGACACTATCAGTTCCGTGTTCGCGCCACCAAGCAAAAGCAAGTCTCGCCGTGGGGTGAGTGGGTGCGTTTCAGTGTGGGTGATGTCGATCGAAAGGGAATCCAGTTGGTTTCGCCTGCGGATCGCGCCTCCGCTACCCTGATCTGGCCTGATCGGCAAGTGCGTCTCACCTGGTCCGGTGGAGGGGTTCAGTCCCAGGTGTTGATCGCCAAGGATGCCGAGTTCAGACAACTGCTGGTGGAGAGCATCACCGAGAAAACCGAGTATAATTGGAAACCTGAAATTTCCGGCACCTACTATTGGACCGTGAAGTCCGCGCCGAAAGACCGCATCGGCATTTCGCGTTCGTTCCAAGTGAAGGAACCGAAACTGGCACTTCAGTTGCCGAAAGACGATCTCGACATCGTGTATGAAACCGAAGGGTACCAAGAGGTGCGCTTTTCGTGGGACGATTCCAGTTTCAACGGCAAATACATTTTCGAATACGCGAGCGATCCAGACTTCAACAATGTCATCGAGAAAGTGGAACTGGATCGTCCCGATTACGCGGTCAGCCTCAAGAAGCAGAAACAGGAAATTTACTGGCGTGTGAAAACCGTGAACCAGACGACGCCGGCGCGATCGATCCGGATCATGCCGGTCGAGAGATTGCCGACCCCGGTGGTGAAGTCGATTCAATTGCGCATTCAGGATGACAAGACCGTGTTCGGTGATGCGATGACCACGCTCGAACGGAACGCCGGTTTCATCGAATTCCTGTTGCCGGCAATGGAAGGTGCTGTGAGCTACAAAGTGGAAGTGTTGAAATCTCCCGATCCGGCTTCCCGCGTACATGAGCAGATTTTGAAATCCCCCTTGTTCCGCTGGAAAAACCCTGCTGTAGGAGACTACTTCTTCCGGATGTCTTATTTCGATGCTCAGGGACGGCAGAGTCCGTTCAGTGAAGTGGCGAAACTGTTCGTGTTGAAGATGAATCCGACCACGGCTAATCCAGCCCCGAATGCGAATTCGAAAAAGCAGAGAATCATCGAGGACAAGACGCCGACCTATTGATTCGTTTTCAATTGTTCCATCGCCCGATTTGCCAGTTCGATGTGCAATTTTTCCTCTTCGGCGATCCGTCGGAACAAGTCGGCGGTCACCGGATCGATCGAAAGCAGTGTTTGATGGAACTTTTCACCCGAGGATTTCCCCCAGTCTTCTGCACTGCTCATGAATTTTGCGAATTCAACTGACGTCTTGCAGTGATCGAACGACTTCCAGAGAGAAAGACTCTGGGCCCGTTCGCCGGGAGGGATTCCCAATTCGCCCATACGATCGAGTAACAGGTTCAGGTGTTTCTCCTCTTCTCGAGAGAGCTGTAGCCAGAGCTTTCGCACTTCTTCCGGGGCATCGGAGAAGATGGTCGCGGCGGCAGAGAATGCGTGCATCGCCTGTTTTTCCATGAATGCGACAAAACGCAAGCGATCGCCCAATCCTTCGCGTGTACCGAGTGCGCGAGTGGAAGGTGCTTTTGTTCCGTCGGGACAAATCGAGAACGGGGACCAGTCGATGTTCAGGGATGAGAAATGTCCCATCATTCCCCCAGTTTTCGGATGGTCTTGAATTCCGCTTCCGGAATCGGCATGCACGAAAGGCGTGACTGTTTGAGTAAGGGAAGATTTTGAAGTTTCGGATCCTGCTTGATCGATTCGAGGGTGACTGCGGTTTTAAATTTTGTAACGAACGCCACATCAACCTGGACCCAGTCGCCTTTTCTCTTCTCGTCGATGTCGGGATAGGCTTCCTTCACGATCTTGCCGATGCCCACCACGGCTTTGCCGATGTTGCTGTGATAGATCAGGACGAGATCATCCTTCTTGCAGGTTTTCAGCACATTGCGTGCCTGAAAGTTGCGCACTCCGTTCCATGAGGTTTTGCCGTCTCGTTCGAGTTGGTCGATGGAATAAACATCGGGTTCGGATTTCAATAGCCAGTAATTCATGCCCGTTTTTTAACCCGCACACTGGACGTTGGCAATGCCTCATTCATCTGTCATCATGGAATCAAGATGATCAAATCAGAATGGAATCGGGTTTTCGCAATCTTAGCTCTGTTTATTGTGGATTCGGCCCAGGCGGCCATCACGCTGGACATCACCAATCGCCAGTACATCAATGGTGGCGTGGCCGGCACCTTGGACCCGATTGCCGACACGCTGGAGTCGAACTTCAATTCCATCTTCACCGGAACCAGTGGTACGGAGTTCCTTACCGAAATGGGCAACGCGAATGCGGGTGCCACTCGGTCTTTGCTTGCGTCCGGTACGAATGAGAACGCGCGGTATATCGGTTCGTTCGGGGTGAACGGCGCCCTGTCGGGCGGGGCATCCGTGCGCGCCACTTCGAACTCACTGCCGGGAGTGGGGGTGGCCACGCAAGCGGGCATCACCCTCAGTGCGAATGGCGATACGATCCGACTTTTCCGTGGATTGGATGCGAAGCGAGTGCTTTATCACCTTTCGTTTTATTCCCTCGATCTCAGTTCCTATTTCACGGCGAGCGGTATCACGATGGAATCCCTGCAGGCATCAACCGGAGTTTCTTATCAGATTTATCATACGGAAAGCTGGATTCCGGGGCTGGTGCGCTTCAACGGAATCCGGGTGGCGTCGGGGTTGTCCTACGGTAAATTCTCCGCATCCTATTCCACGCCGTTCACGATGGCATCGGGCGGAATCAACATGCAAAGCGATGTGACCTTCACCGTTGATTCAGGCGTCTACACCTGGTCGAGTGAGGCGGTTACCGGATTGCGACTCGCGAATGTGCTCGATCTTTACACCGGCTTCGGTGTGGATTTCAATCTGGGATCATCATCGATTTCAGCCTCGAGTGAGAATGGCGGAGTTTCGGCTTCGAGTGGTGGAACTTCGGTATTCACTGGTGACGCGACCATCAGTGGTACGGCGGAATCCGCCTCGCCGACCATCGTTCAAATGCGGTTCTTGATGGGAACCCAGGCGAATCTCGGTCCGTTGGGAGTTTATCTTGCAGGACAGATCTCGACGCCCACCGTATTGTGTCTGAATTTTGGCGCTAAATTGGCATTTTAATCGCGATCTTTT
This sequence comes from Bdellovibrionales bacterium, assembly GCA_040379745.1. Taxonomy (GTDB): domain Bacteria; phylum Bdellovibrionota; class UBA1018; order UBA1018; family CAIMNF01; genus CAIMNF01. The sequence goes on from JBEIKL010000011.1 coordinate 8,982, forward strand.
TCTGTGTTAAAATAAAAGGGATGAAAGTTCTATTGCCGCTGGCACTGGTTGTGTTGATGGGTTGCGCTCGTTCACCGATGTATCATCGGGATAACGGTTATTTCGACGAGGGACCGGAAGGTTATTACCAATCCGGTGCTTCGGAATCGAAAGGATTGACTGGATCACCGGAAAAACTCAAGCAACCGCGCAAGCGGATCCTGGTCATGGGATTCTGGAACGACACTCCGTTGGGCGACGAATCGATCGGAATTTTCGCTGCGGATGAATTGAAACGGGGACTTTTCCTCGGCAAAAAAGTGATTTTTCCCGATGAAAAGACCTCGACTGCAGTGACCCGCGACTTCGTCGACGGCGATCGCATCCAATCGTCCCAGCTGGTGCGCGAGGGGAAACGACTGGGTGTCAGCACCATCGTCATCGGCCGCATTTCAAAAATCGTTTTCCGTCAGAGCCGCGAAGAGGTTGGTCTGTTCCGAGAGGCTCAGACCCAAGTGAACACCGACATCGAGATGAAAGTGTTTGATGCCATCACCGGGCGTGAAGTGCATTCCGCAAAACGAAGCGGCGTCGCCACCACGACGGCCCATGTGGTTTTCGATGAAGACGCTCTTTCAACCCGACAGGCCCGCAGTGAAATCGCGAAAGACGCGGTGGCGGATGCCGTTCGCAAGATCATCGGCGAAGTGAATCTGGCGATGGAAAAAATGGACTGGCAGGGACGCGTGGCGAAAATCGTCGGAAACAAGGTTTATGTCAATGCGGGACGGGATTCCGGCTTGCTTGCAGGGGACATCTTGAAGGTGATGAGTCCGGGCGAGGAAATTGTCGACCCGATCACCAAATCCTACCTGGGGCGTTCGGAAGGCATGCTGAAGGGGACGCTCGAAGTCTCTGAGTTTGTCGGCAAGGATACGTCCATGGGAACCATCCATACGGGTGGGAATTTCCAGGAAGGCGACGTGGTGTTGCTTTACTGAATCGACAGCGCCACGCGCGAATCATCGGTTTTCGTTTGAGCGGACGGCCCTGCAATTTTTGTGGGGCCGTTCTTGTTTTTGTGCTATTTTGGGCGCAAATGAATTGGGAAGTTACCATCCAACGCGGAATCTCGTTTGCCCGTCTTCTGGAAATCCAGGAAGAAGGGTTGACCCGCTTGCAGCCCGAAAAAGGCAGCCTTCTGATTCTGGCAGAACTGAAATCCACGATCACGCTCGGTAGTCGGCAAATCCACGAGAACGCACAGATTGCGCATCTGGATCGCATGAAAGAACTCGCGGCGCGTGAAGGCGTCGATGTGTATCACGGCGAACGCGGTGGAAATGAAACCTGGCACGGCCCGGGGCAGTGGGTGGGATTTGTGGTGACTCCACTGGAGAAATTCACCGGTGATCCGCGCGGGGTTCGGAAAGCCGTATGCGGAATTCTGAAGCGCGTGCATCAAGTGGTGAAAGAATATGAACCCACGGCTTTTGTCGAAGAAGATGATCGCATGGGCATCTGGTCCAAGCGCGGTAAGATCGTTTCGGTGGGCATCAAGATTCGTGGTGGTTACATCACCAGTGGTTTTGCCTTGAATTGTTTTCCGCATCCGACGAGTTTTCTGGGGATCAACCCGTGTGGCATTGCCGGTGCGGCCCCGGACTTCATTCTTTCTCGTCATTTTCCGCGCGAACAGTGGGAGCAGGAATTCATCAAAATCCCTGAGAAACTTGCCAAAACCTTTAAGCAAGATGATTTGATCCAGTGCCAATCCTGAAAAAAAGCCACGAATTCAATTATTTAAATATATTTTATTGATTCTTTAAGCATTCCCTTGATTTGACTTCATTTTGACGGCCAAAAAGCCGATAAAAATGATAGGATATAGAAGAGGGGTTAACGCAGGTGGCTAAGGTTAGAAACAACCTGAAAATTGCGGTGTTCTTACTGCTGGGGATTGCTTGTGCCCCCAGCATGGATGAGGTTACGACGGAGTGCGTAATTCAGGAGGACCAGACCGCTACCTTCAAGGGCCGATGGGCCTCACGACCTGTCCCACTGGCGGTCGAAGCGAATGATTTTTCTACCAGCGAGCTCACTGAACTCCAAGCCGCCATCGTCAAGTGGAATGACTTTTACAGCCGTTCAAAGGGATTCAGCCTTTATCTTTCCGGTTCGAATCCTCTCGGGGTCATCAGTTCCGGTCTGACCCGGACCACCAAGACCAATGTGTGTTCATCGACGATCGTGACCCCCAGTGGATTTTCGAATTCGATCCGCATCTACAAGACCCGTTCGAACTGGGCTTATGGCAGCCAAGTTATGGCTCTGACCAGTCTTTGTCCGATTGTGCGCCCAAACGCCCAATTTCGTGAATTCACGAACGCAGTGATGGAAGTGAACTATCAGCACTATTTCGTGGCGGGAAAGCCCTTGCCTGATCTTCAGAGCATCATTCTCCACGAGCTGGGGCACATTCTCGGCCTGGATCACTCTTGCAACGGTTCCGATTGTGATGCCGCTCCGGACGACTATGTCCAAGCGGTCATGTATCCGGCTCTCGGTTTTGACGGAATTTACGGGCGGGTCAAGCGCACCTTGACGACCAATGATCAACAGCGCGCCAATTGCCTTTATTAGGGTAATTGTGTAGGCTGTTTTGCATGTCAAAACAGTTTGAAAAAGTAGCGGCAACCGATCCGAACTCCCTTCCTAAAAATCTTGAATTTCCGGTAGTTGAATCCAAGTTTCAGGAAAAGTGGACGAACGAAAAAACCTACGCTTACGACGAAAACAGCACGAAGCCGGTTTACGCCATCGACACGCCTCCTCCGACCGTTTCCGGGTCGTTGCACGTGGGCCATATTTTTTCTTACACCCAGACCGATATCTTGGCGCGCTACCAGCGCATGAAGGGTAAGAACGTGTTCTATCCGATGGGGTGGGACGACAACGGCCTGCCAACCGAGCGTCGGGTGCAGAATTTTTTCCATATCCGTTGTGAAGCGAACGAACCCTACGTTCCTGGTCTTGATTTGCCACCGATCCTTTCGGTGATGACCGACAAGGAATTGCAAGAGAAACGCATTCCGCAGAAAAGTCTTTCGCGCAAGAACTTCATCGAGCACTGTCACAAGCTGACTGTGGAAGATGAAAAGCTGTTCAAGAAACTGTGGTCCCACATCGGTCTTTCGGTCGACTGGAACCTCGAGTACGCCACCATCGACGATCACTCCCGCAAGATCGCACAGCTGAGTTTCTTGGACCTCTTCCACAAAAAAGAAATGTACCAGGTCGAAGCACCGTGCGTGTGGGACTGTGATTTCCAAACCGCGGTTGCGCAAGCCGAGCTCGAAGACAAAGAGGTGCCGGGCGCATTCCATGACATCGAATTCCAGGTCGAGGGTGGGGGATCGTTCACGATCGCAACCACGCGTCCTGAATTACTGGCCGCGTGTGTGGGTGTGACCACACACCCGGACGATGAGCGCTTTAAGCATTTGATCGGCAAAAACGCGATTGCTCCGTTGTTCAATCTTCAAGTGCCGATTTTTGGCAGTGAAATCGTGAACCCGGAAAAAGGAACCGGAATCCTGATGGTGTGTACCTTCGGTGACCAAACCGACGTTCAATGGTGGCGCGAACAAAAGCTCGGCCTTCGCCAGATCATCGGCAAAGACGGCCGCATTCAACCCGTCGAATTCAAAGACGCAGTGGCGAACGAGAATTATGCGAAAATCGTCGGCAAGAATGTGAAGCAGGCACAAAAGCTCGTGGTCGAGATGTTGCAAGCGGCGGGAGTGTTGAAAAACGCACCAAAACCGATCAGCCACGCGGTGAAATTTTACGAGAAGGGCGATCGCCCGGTTGAGATCCTGACCACGCGACAGTGGTTCGTAAAGCTCGTCGACAAGCGCGAAAAACTGATCGCTTACGGAAACAAGGTGAAGTGGCATCCGGAATACATGGAAGCCCGCTTCAAGAACTGGACCGAGAACCTGAGTATCGACTGGTGCGTGAGCCGTCAGCGGTTCTTCGGAGTCAGTATTCCGGTTTGGTACCCGATCAATGCGCAAGGCGTGATCGAATACGAAAAAGTAGTGTTGCCATCGAAAGAACAATTACCGGTCGATCCGATGTCGGATGTGCCAGCGGGTTACACCGAAGCCCAGCGCGGAAAACCGGGCGGATTCATCGGTGAGTCCGATGTTTTCGATACTTGGTTCACCAGCTCGCTCACCCCACAACTCGGTTCTCACTGGGAAGTGAATCCTGCACGCCACAAGAAATTGTTCCCGATGGATCTTCGTCCGCAATCACACGAGATCATCCGGACTTGGGCGTTCTACACCATCGCAAAAGCAATGCTTCACGAAGAGAAAATCCCTTGGAAGCACATTGCAGTGTCGGGGTGGATTCTCGATCCAGACCGCAAGAAAATGTCCAAATCCAAAGGTAACGTCGTGACACCTTCGCAATACATCGACGAATTCGGAGCCGATGCCGTCCGTTACTGGGCGGGGCTTGCCCGTTACGGAGTCGACACCGCTTTCGATCCAAGCGTGATGAAAAACGGACGCCGTCTGGCGATGAAGATTTTCAACGCCGGTAAGTTCGTCCTTCAGAATTCCGCTGAAGCGGGCGCAATCACCGAACCGCTCGATCTGGCGTTCCTCGCGAAACTGAAATCGGTTTGTGAAGATGCGGCGAAGTCGTTCGAGAACTTCGAGCCGGCGCAGGCCTTGATGGAAACCGAGAAATTCTTCTGGTCTCACTACACCGATTCCTACCTCGAGTTGGTGAAGACCCGGACCTGGGGTGAGAAGGAATCCGACCACGAGAAGAAAGTGAAGGCTTCTGCCGTTCACGCGCTTCGTTTGGGGCTGAAGACTTTCTTGAAACTGTTCGCGCCATTCCTCCCGTACACGACTGAAGAAGTGTGGGGCTGGGTGTTCACTGCTGAATCAAAAACGATTCACCATGCGATCTTCGGCGATCTCGTCGATTTCGAAGGTGTGACGGCGGGTAACCCGCTCGTGTTCGATGCGGCGATGGCGGCTCAGGCGGCGATCAACCAGCAAAAGACTTTGGCGAAAGTTTCCATCGCGCGTCCGATCGTGATGTTGAAAATGAAGGCTCATCCGGAAACGGCCGAAAACTTCAAACAAGCGCAATCCGACGTATGTGGTGCCACCAAGACCGATAAATTGGAGCTGATCGCGGACAACAACCTGGAGAAAAACCAGTTCGTGATCGAGTCGGTCGAGTTCGGTCCGGATGCGAAAACAGGGCAAATGTAAGACCGGTTGAAACCGGATTTTCAGTCGATCAGGAAGGAAGTCATGAACACTTCAAAAAAAGGCCTTTTCTTGTTGAACCTCGGAACGCCGGAGAGCCCGAGCACCAAAGATGTACGCAAATACCTGGATCAGTTTCTAAATGATCCGTATGTCATCGACATTCCGAAGGTGCTTCGTAAAATCCTGGTCAATGGAATTATCCTGAACACCCGTCCGAAGAAATCGGCCGAAGCCTATCAGCAGATCTGGACCAAAGAAGGGTCGCCTTTGATGATTCACACCCGTGCACTGACCGACAAGGTTCGTGCAGTGATCAATCGCAACCGTTCCGAAGCGGAAACGGTGAGCGTGAAGATGGGAATGCGCTACGGTAAGCCGTCGATTACGGAAACTCTGGAAGCATTCAAGAAAGACCAGGTCAAAGAGATCGTATTCTTGCCTCTTTATCCGCAGTATTCCTATGCGGCGAGTGAAAGTTCTTTGGCTGAATTCGAACGCCTGTGCAAGGAGATTGCTCCAGATTTGAAAGTCAAGACCATCGAGGACTTCTTCAATGATCCACGCTTCATTCGTGCCTTGGCCGATTCCATGAAGGAAGCGGTCGCGCGCTTCCAGCCCGATGTGCTGTTGCTCAGTTATCACGGGATTCCCGAGCGCCAGATCGCGAAAATCAAAAACGCGCCGAAAGAGTGCTGCACACCGGGTTGCTGTGATCAGTGGGATCAGCGCAATCTTCAGTGTTACCGTGCCCAGTGTTACGAAACCTCCCGAATGCTGGCAAAAGAATTGGGATTACCGATCGAGAAGGTGGTCACTTCATTCCAATCCCGTCTGGGACGCACGAAGTGGATCGAGCCGTACACCGATTTCCTGCTGAAGGATTTTCCGGGTCAGGGAATCAAACGCATTCTCGTGGCTTCACCGTCGTTTACGGCCGATTGCCTCGAGACTCTCGAAGAAATCCGGATCCGTTACGACGAACTCTTCAAGGAGTCGGGCGGGCAGGAATTCGAATACATTCCATGCCTGAACAGCCGTGACGATTTCGCGGAATTCGTGGCCTCGTTGGCTCAGGAGCGCAGTTCCCAGTCCTGATAGATGGCCGCAAGGCGCGGTTTTGCGAGAAGCAGATAGCGTTCAAAGAGTGGTGCGCGGCTTTCATCTTTCGCCGCGTGTTTGCCCAATACTTTCAACACTTCGAGCATGCTCAGGGCCTGACACAGGCTCTCGGCATGGGTCATCACCCGTTCGAGTTTTTCCTGGTCTTGCCAGTATTCCTTGTCCATGTAGTCGTTCAGGTGAGTGAGTTTTTCGAGTAAGCCGCTTCCCGGGTTGAAACAGTTCAGCACCAATCCCGCAAAGTTCTTCTGCAGATCGTACTGGAGGTTCAGGTAGGTTTTCTTGAACCGGTCTTTTTCGGTGAGAGTTCCGATCGGGTGCGCGGCCATCATGTTCTGCACGAATCGGGCCGGATTTTTCATGATTTTCTTGATGTAATCCTTGAGCGCCATGAGTGACTGGATTTGGGATGTGCCTTCGTACAGCAGTGATCCGAAGCAGTCTCGGTGAATGCGTTCAACCTCGTATTCGGTCATGTAACCGTAACCGCCAAAAGCCTGAATCGCTTTCGTCGACAACATGGCATAAAGCTCCGAGCCGTAGAATTTGACCAGCGGAGTGCGGGCCCGGGTGATGTCGGTGTGGCGTTTGAATTGCTTTTCTTCCGCCTCGCTCAACGGACCGTGATGGCGTTGTTTGAAGTCGAGTTTCTGGAAAATATCGAATGAGGAAATGGTGTCGACCATGAATGCGCGGAACGCATCCTGTTCGGTTTCCCAGTCGGTGATGTTGCGCTTGAAGAGCGGAAGTTCGATGATCGGCTTGGTGAATTGCTTTCTGACTTCGGCATACGCACGCGCGCGTTCGAGTGCGGCTTCGATGCCGCCGATGCTCTGGATGCCGACCGAGATCCGTGCTTCATTCATCAGGAACAACATGATCTTGAAACCTTCGTGCTCTTGACCGACGAGTCGGGCGACGGTGTTTTCATATACCACTTCGCAAGTCATCGATCCGTGCATGCCCATCTTGTCTTCGATCTTGGTGATGCGGTAGTTCTGTTTGCCGTCCATTTTTTCTTCCGCCAAAAACAGTGAAATTCCAGACAATCCTTCGGGTGCCCCTTGGATTCGGGCCAAGATGAACGCAAAACCGCCTCCGGCGTTCGTGATGAAACACTTCGTACCATTCAAAAGGTAAGTGCCATCGCCTTGCTTCACGGCTGATGTACGCAGGGATCCGACATCTGACCCCGCATCCGGTTCGGTGAGGCACATGCTGCCACTGAGTTCGCCCTTGATGATTCTCGGGATCAGGCGTTTGCAGGTTTCTTCGTCGGTGAATCGTTCGAGCATGTCGGCCATGTTGCTGAAAAAGCCAAGCTGGGCACTCGATGCCATGCAGGCACGGGTGATCTGTTCGAATGCGGTCATACCCACCGAGATGGGAAGGCCAAGGCCACCGAGTTTTTCGTCGATACAGATGCTGAAGAGTTCCAGGCCTGCCGCTTCTTCGTAGGATTTTTTCATCGGTGGCAGGACTTCTACCGAACCATCGGCGTTGAGACGGGCGCACCCGGTTTCGTCGAGCTCTTTCGCGCGAACGCGCAGGGTTTCGCCCGTCCACTTGCCGGTGGTGTCGAGCAGCTGCTCAAAGAAAGTGATCAACTCATCCTGGTTGTTGAAGCCTTGCGGAGTCGGGTACGAAGGGTAGTAGAGGGGCAGGATTTCGTCCCAGTTCATGGCGTTGCGGAACAAGTATTTCCATTCGGATGAGTCACTGTAGTAGTTCATGATTTCAGTTTAGTTTCATGCCACTGAAAAAGATAGGCGATCCGTCTGCAATCCAAGGTGGAGCTTTCCCCGTGGATGGTCTTCTAAAAAGCGTCAAAAAACCGGCAATCTGACCGAATTAGCATTGGTTTATTGCATAGATTTTATTTAAACTGGGTTCATCATGGTAGATGATCCCTTGCACCTCACGACCCGTGTCCTGACTTCGATGCTTTCGTCAGCGATTGCACCCGTAACATTGATTAGCGGTATGGCTTTTTTGATCAGCATCATGGCCACTCGCTATGCCCGCTGCATTGATCGCATCCGCGTGATCCTGAAAGAGATCCGTGAAATCAACGGTGAGCCCGGATGTCCCGAAACCAGGCATCTGCGTCGCCAGGTGAGGATTCTTTACGCCCGTACGCGTTCGCTTCGCACGACCATGACTTTCGCCGCATCGAGCGTGTTTTGTGTGGTGATGACCATCTTCGGATCGTTCGCGAGCATGATGTTCGAGTTTCCGAGCGCACTGGTGGTTGCGTCCGTATTCGTGGTCGCACTACTGTTGTTGGTGACGGCGGTTGCGGGTTTTATCCGCGACATCCTGATTTCCCTGCGTGCGGTGAAGGTGGAGATCGAAGCGGCGGAGTCGATGATCAATGAAAAGTAGGATCTTCTGCAGTAGTGCGATGATGGCGCTTCTCTTTTCAGTGATTCCGCAATCCGGTTATTCTCAGTCGAGACCGAGCAAGTCTCGCTTGGTGCAATCGCAGTCACCGTCGCAGGCGGGTTCACCGCCACATTCTTCGAATTCTAAAAAATCAGCCATCTCCGACCAAACTCCGCTTTTGCGGAAGTTTTCTTCGGTGAAGTCGGTTTTGTTGAAGGGTTACTTTCTTCCTGCCGAATATCTTTCGGCCTATTACGCTCGCCGCATCGAACCGAAACTCGATCGTCCGGATTATTCATCGGTGGCGAATCCGCAAGTCCTGTATCGGGGAATGTACATTACACCCGATCAGTTGGAGTTCATTCTCGAGTACGGCATGGCAGTGAATCAGGTGAAGTGGACAGCGGCCGGGGGCGGAATCTCGTTTTCCTCGAACGCGAACGAAGCCGCGAGCTATATCTTTCAATCCGGCAATGACCGCTTCAGTGGCGTGGGTGTGGTGTTCAAGGTGCGCATGAGTCCGGCAATGCAACCGGTGAACGATCCGGTGCTGAACCGCACGCGCACGATCTACAAGAAGCAGTCGAATGTGATGCCGAACGAGATCGTCGATGCTTATCTCTGGGGACAGTACGGGTTGGAAAGTCTGGATGAAATCCTACGGAAAATCTCCCAGAACCGCATCACTCCGCACACCGCGTGGACCGGTCAGTTCAGTCAGTCGTTTTCGCGTTAAGAAAATCCAATCCTTAGCAGATCACTGCAACACACTTGGCGCATCGCTGGTCTTGATTTCCATGACCAGCGCGGTTTCACCGTTGGAGTAAAACCCTTTGCGTTCATGGGTGATCTTGAAACCGATGGATTGATAGAGGCTGATCGCGCCCTTGTTGCTTTCGCGCACTTCGAGCACGATGCGGGGAATGTCCTCTTGGACCGCTTCCTTGATCATGGCTTGCATCAGCTTCATGCCGAAGCCGAATCCCCGCCATTTCGGGTCGACCGCCACATTCAAGAGGGAGATCCCGTCGGCTTGCACCCAGTACACGATGTAGCCGATGACGATGGTATCGGTATCATCATCGGTGAGCGCCAGCGCTCGCGTGTAAGGCTTTCCGAGTTCTGCTTCGAACGCGGTTTTCGACCAGGGTTGGGGATAGCTCAGGGCTTCGATCATCAAGACTTGTTTGAGATCGTCTTCGACCAGGGGACGGATGCTAACTGCGGTACCGGAAGATGTGGACATGCCTTTCACACTACCATAAACTTTGGAATATGAAACGCGGCGTTCTCTACGATGTGCTTTACGGATTTGTACCAATCACCGAGTGGGAAGAGGAGATCATCAATTCCCCGTTCTTCCAGCGTCTGCGCTGGATCAAGCAACTCAGTTTCGCGAATTACATTTTTCCGGGTGCGGAACACAACCGTTTCGGCCACACCATCGGCGTCATGCACTCGATGGAACAGATGTTGCGGGCCTTGGGTCTTGCGGTGACCGAAAAAGAGCTCTTTGATGTCAAATCGACAAACCAGCGAGCGATGCTTCACAAGAGTTTACGGATTGCGGCACTGATGCATGACATTGGTACCTTTCCGTTCTCCCACACGGTCGAGTACGGGTACATCCGTCACGGCCACGACAATCGTCGTGAGGCGAAGCACTCCAAGAATCTGGTCAACAATCATGAGCACCTCGGCGCGTTCATCATCAAGAACACCCGTTACGAAGGCGGGATCACCCGCATTCTTGAAAAATACGGTTTCGATGTGCAGATGATCTCCAAAATCATCAAGGGTGAAAGCCCGTATGCGGTGGCCAACCAGTTGATGCACTCGGATCTGGATGCGGATCGCATGGATTACCTGATGCGCGACTCGCACTATACCGGCATCAAATACGGGCAGTTCGACCGCGATTACATCCTGGCCAACCTCGAGACATTCGATCTGGGGCGGGGGCAGTTGGGTTTCGGCGTTCGTGAAAACGCCATGCGCGCGGTGGAAGATTTTCTGATCGCTCGTTTCAATTGGTATTCGCAAGTGATCAAGAACCCGGGGTCGGCGAAGTTCGACGTGATTTCCTCCCGTATCTCCCAAAGATTCCTGGAAGAAGACCTGATTTATCAGTTCCACGATCTTTTGACGATGATTGAAGAGCGTGACGAGCGCTTCTTCTGGTTCAATGACATTTACTTCATCAACCGTTGCCAGGAAGTCCGCCATCTCGGGCTGACGGATGATCCTGTTACCAGTGAGTTGATCGAGATGTTGCTCTACCGGAAGGCTCCGAAGACGGTTCATCACTCGGAATTCGAGCACCGGATCCTGGAAAGCAGTGGCAGTGAAACCGAGCGTGCAAAGCGGATCAAGAAGATCCGGGCCATTGTCAGTGACATGGAAGATGCGATTGAGAAATACGGCACGGGCAAGGAGTGGATCCTTGCCGATATTCCAAACAAGGATATCGCGTTCACCGCTTCGAAGGACAAGTTGATCCGATCGGGGGACCGCAAGGGGCCGCTTCACCACGCCGCTGAGCCGGTGAAGATCGTCACCAAGCGGGGCGGTCCGAAACTGCTGGTCGAGATGGAAAACTCGATCGTGCGCAGGCTTGCCGATTACATCAATTTCGTTCCGAGCGTATATGCCAACGAGGCTGCTTTGAAGGTCCTGAAAGCCAAAAAATTCATCTGAAACCAAGACTTAAGGGGTCAAAACCCTTGCGTGATGCGGGGTGTGCGTCATAAAGTAGGGGGGTGAAATCCACCCCTCAAACCGATCGACGAAAATCGCTGATTCTGCTTTCCGGCGGTCTCGACAGTGCCGCGAATCTCGCGTTCACCGCGCACTTCGACGAACCGGTTCTGGCGTTGACGATCGATTACGGTCAGCGAGCGGCCAAACCGGAAATTGAAGCGGCGAAAAAACTCTGTGCCCACTACGGTGTCGAACACGAGATCCTCGATTTGAAATGGTTAGGCGCCCTCGGTGGCAGTTCCCTTACTTCGAAAAGCATTGATGTACCCGAGATGGCAACGGCCAAACTCGACGATCTGAAGACGTCACAAGCGTCGGCAAAACTGGTGTGGGTTCCGAATCGCAATGGACTCTTCATCAACGTGGCGGCGGCCATTGCTGAAAGTCGTGGTCTCCAACAAGTCATTGTCGGATTCAATAAGGAAGAAGCGGCGACCTTTCCGGATAATTCCTCCCAATTCATCGGCGTGGCGACCTTGGCATTGAAGTATTCGACCAGCAATGGCGTGAAAGTGGCGTGCTATACCGACATGCTGATGAAGACCGAAATCGTTCAAGCACTGAAGAATCTTGAAAAACCGTTCCCGTTCCATCTCGTGTGGAGCTGTTATCACAGTGGTGAGGACACGAACGGAAAAATGTGCGGGAAGTGCGAATCCTGTCAGCGGTTCATCCGCGCCACCGGAATCACCCCATAAGGACTTGATCATGAAATTCCAGACTCATTTTCACCCGACCGAACTGCAGTACAACGGCCCCGAGCTTTCACCGCATTTCATTCTCTCCAAATTCAGGAAAGAGGGTTCTTGTCTTTCCGCGTTCATCGGCCCGTGCATGGTGAAGACCGATCACTTGGTGGATTGGGAAGACCGTTTGCAGAACGATCATATCAAGGCTGCGAAAATGATCCATTTTCTGGGAGAATTTTTCGGGATCACCCTTCGCGAAGGCGTGTGGATCCAGCGCTTGATCGTGAGTCACCTTCACAGCGAGCTTCTTCAGCAGGGTGTAAAAGCCCGTCGCGATGGCGATGATCTGTTTGTCGAGCATGCCGGTGCGGAAAAGAAACTCAGCGTCTCGATCGTGACCGCTTCAGCGGTATCCGTGCTGTTGCACCTCGGGATCAATATCGATGCGACCGGTGCGCCGGTCAGTGCGGTGGGGCTTCAGGATCTGGGTATCGATCCGCAGGCATTGGTTCAAGAAACATTGAATTGGTTTGAAACTGAATTTGAAAGTGTGGAAAGGGCGACCGTGAAGGTCCGCCCGGTTTAAGGAAAAAATATGAGCATTCAATTCCCGGAATACATCGAAAAACTGAAACCCTATGTCGCGGGCAAACCCATCGAGGAGACCCAACGCGAATACGGCGTGAAAAAGGTCTATAAACTCGCTTCGAACGAAAACCCGCTGGGACCGTCACCGAAAGCGATGGCGGCGATCCGCAAGACCGTTCCCCATCTTGAGCTCTATCCGGATGCGAGCGGATTCGCATTGCGTACCGCGCTGGCGAAAATGGAGAAAGTGGGATTCGATGAAATCGTTCTCGGCAACGGTTCCAACGAAGTGATCGAATTGCTTCTTCGGACCTATTGCGTTCCCGGCGATCAGATGGTCGCATCGGAAAGCGTATTCACCGCGTATCCGATTTCCGCACGGATCCAGGGCGTAGAGACTATCTTCACCGAACTGACCGAGGATTTCCGCTTTGACTTGAAGGCGATGCTGAAGGCGATTCGCGAGAATCCGCGGGTGAAGCTGGTGGCTCTTCCGAATCCGAACAACCCGACCGGAACCTATGTTCCTGACCGTGAGCTGATTCCGTTCCTGGAAGAAGTTTCGAAAATCCGCGGCGGAAGTGTGCAGGTCGTTCTCGATTACGCGTATGTCGAATACGTGACGACCAAGGATCTCGGTAATCCGGTGAAACTTTATCAGCGGTTCCCGAACACGGTTTCCGTGCTGAAGACGTTCTCCAAGATCTACGGATTGGGTGGGCTTCGCATCGGTTATGGAATCATGAGTCCTCGATTGGCCGCTCACGTACAGAAAGTGCGCATGCCCTTTAACGTGTCCAGCCTCGCACTCGTCGGCGCGCAAGCGGCAATCACCGACAAGGAATTCGTGCGCAAGTCGATCCAGGTCAACCGCGAAGGAATGAAGCTGATGTCCTGGTACTACCGTCAGGCCGGAATTCCGTTCCTCCCTTCACAGGGGAACTTCCATTTAATCAACACTAAACTCGGTTTCGGTCGCGAAGGGCTTTCCATTTTTGAGGATTGTCTTCGCATGGGCCTGATTTTCCGTCCGGTCGCCAACTACGGAATGCCGGATTGGTTGCGCGTTTCAATTGGCACGGAAACCCAGAACAAGGCCGTGATCAAAGCGTTCGAGAAACTGAGAGGGTGATCGCCATCATGTCGAGAGAGATCAATTTGAGCGGAAAAAAATTCGTCGTTGCCGTGGATGGTCCTGCGGGAACCGGCAAGAGCACTGCAACCAAGCGTATTTCCAAGATGCTCGGCCTGATCCACGTGGACACGGGGGCTTTGTATCGTGGAATCGCATTCCAAGCGATGGAGGCCGGATTCGGTCTCGAATTCGACGAGAGTGACCATGCCGCCATCACCAAGATCGCGCAGAAAACCAAATTCGAATTCCAACGCATTCCGGAAAAGAATCCTTCCAATCGCTTGCTCGTCAACGGCAAGGATGTGACCAACCTGATTCGCACACCCGACATGAGTATGATGGCTTCCAGGGTTTCCGCAGTGCCCGGAGTACGGGCCGCGCTGAAGGATCTTCAACGATCTCTTGGTCTTTCGTCGCCATCGATTCTCGAAGGCCGCGATATCGGCACGGTGATTTTTCCTGACGCGGACATCAAGTTTTTCCTGACCGCGGACATCGATGCGCGCGCCAAGCGCCGTCTCGATGAGCTCGAAGCCCAGGGCGGAGACATTCCGTCTTTTGAGGAATTGCGCGAGCAAATCCGCTTGCGGGATGAAGGGGATTCGAACCGTGCCATCGCTCCGATGAAAAAAGCGGACGGTGCGGTCGAGATCGACACCACGACCATGACGCTGGATCAGGTCGTCGAACACATGATTCAAAAAATCAAGACCCGTGTCCACGAACTCGGACTCGGTCAATAAGCAAGGATCACGATGAAACCGCATGTGCAGATGAGTGAAGAGCAGTTGCTGGGAATTCTCTCCGAATTCAAGAAAAAGAAGATCGCCGTTCTGGGTGACGTGGGTATTGACCGTTACACGATCGGAAGCGTGGAGCGCATTTCTCCGGAAGCGCCGGTACCGATCGTGGCCGTACAGAGTGAATACCTGAAATTGGGTCTTGCCTCGAACGTGGCTGACAACGTGATCGCGCTTTCCGGATCGCCGCTCCTGACCGGAGTCATCGGTAAGGATCGTAACGGCAAGGATCTCGTCGGGATGTTGAAAGGCCGGAAGATTCCATCGAGTGGTTTGATCGCGGATGCCACTCGCCGGACCATTCTCAAGGAACGGATTGTGGGCGAGAACCAGCAGATGTTGCGCGTTGATTACGAGGATACCCATCCGCTCTTGCCTGCGGTTCAAAAGCAGATCCAGTCAGCCATCGTGAAGGCGATCGCCACTGCGGACGCATTGATTATCGAGGATTACGCCAAGGGCATGTTGAGTGAACACTCAATCGCAGTGGCGGTGAAGGCGGCAAAAGCGAAAAAGATTCCGGTGCTGATCGATCCGCATGTGAAGACGCCGGTCGAATGGTATGCCCAAGCCACGCTCTTGACTCCGAACAAGAAAGAAGCTGAAAAACTGGCCGATCAGAAAATCACCGATCAGGAGTCCCTGATTGCGGCCGGTCGCAAGATCATGGCGAAGGCCCGCACCGAAAGCCTGGTGATCACGCTCGGTAAGGATGGCATGGCGATTTTCAAGAATGCCAAGACTCCGCCGACGATGATTCCGACCTTTGCTCAGGAAGTTTATGATGTTTCAGGGGCGGGTGATACCGTGATTGCCGTGATGGCCTTGGTGCTCTCCACTGGTGCAACGCTGGAAGAGGCCGCTTACGTTTCGAATCTGGCCGCGGGGGTGGAAGTGTCTAAACGCGGAACCGCAACGGTTTCTCAACAAGAAATCGTGCAGGCATACTTGCGGCAGCGCGGTTGATTTCAGCAGTCAGCGGAAAAAAGCATTCGACTTGAGATGAAAACGAATAAAAAAAAAGCCCGGCGGGAATCCCACCGGGCTTTTTCATTTCAGGAAATCCTGGATTATTCGAGGTTTGCCGGCATTTTCGGCAATACGGAAGAGATCTTGGTCACGTCTTCGCCACGACAGCCCGATTCATTGCAGACCTTGGAGACATAGCAACCGTTTTGGAGAACGTAGTCGGTTTCACCGCGAACCAGTACGCCTTCGATTTCACCGGTGGTGAGATTGAAGACCGCTGATCCGGAGTTTCCGCCGTAGCTGTCCGTGGTGGCGCTGAAGTAACCGCGAGGGGAGTTGTCACGAACGGTTCCGCCGTCATCCAACTTGGTCGGGAGACCGGATGGGTGTCCGATCATGAGGATTTTTTCGCCACGCTTGAGCTCGTTGGTGATCGAGCGGTTCGCCATTTTCAGTGGCTCGCGATGGGTGATGGTGCGTTCGAGTTCGATGATCGCGAAGTCGGCGCCATTGCCTTCCTGTACGCGATAGATGATGTTTTTGCATCCGACCACGTCATTGGATTGCACTTCTTTCGGAAATGAACCCTGTTTGGAGACTGCGTAATTGAATACGAAGTTCGTGGACTGACAGTCGCTCATGCTGGTGATGCAGTGACCGGCGGTCAACATCAGGTTCTTGCCGATGAGTGAGCCCGAGCAAAACGCGCCTGTCGGTTGTTCAGCGAAGCGTTCCTTTTGGCAGACACCCATTGCGTTCTGAAGGCTGCTCGCGAAAATGCGGAGCATGCCCGAAGCGCTTTGGGTCATGTCATTCTTGCGAATGAGGGCGACGGTCGATTGAGCCAGTTTTGCGTGAAGTGGGTTAGTCACTTCGAACAGGTCCTTGCGGTTGTCCGAACCATAAATCACTTTTTCGCTGGCGAAAGTTGATGTTGAGATTAAAGCGAGAATTGCCGGAATGGCAATGAATGCAGATTTCATGTTTCCCCTTCCCATCCTTGGGATGACGTTTGTAATGCCGAGAGTGAACTAAACTAGTATCTCAGCGGGCAGGGGATTGTGCAAATGAATCATCAACTAAATAAATTAAGTATCATTAATCTAACTTATGCTTCTCGGCGTTTCAGCCACGCCAGGCCAAGCATCGAAACCGTGAAGGCACCAATATAGAATGGAAGTGATGCTTTAACTCCGAACGCCAAGAGTCCGGAAAGAGGGCCGAAAATCCTCGCCAGACTACTCATTCCTTCCTTCAGTCCCATTACCGCGCCCTGTTCGTGTTGGCCGGCGCCCTTAGAAACGAGGGATGCGAGGGTCGGGTTGATCAAGCCTGAACCGAACGCAAGTGGCACCGCAGTAACGAAGAAAGACCAGTAAGTCGGGCTGTGGGAAAACAGCACCATCGCCAGCGCCTGAGTGAACAATCCGATGATCAAGAGTTTATGTTCGCCGTATTTCGGAACGAGTTTGCGGATCAATCCGCCCTGAATGAACGCGCCCAAAACACCCGACCACATCAGGATCATGCCTGTGTCGTAAGCGGCTTGTTCGGTTGCGAGACTGAACTTGGTTTGGATGAAGAGTGAGAAAACCTGTTCAAGATTCGAGAATGCAAAAGTCGCAAAAAAGGTGGAAACGATGGCCATGACCAACGCGGGTTTGTGGCGAATGGCAATAAAGGTTTCGAGTTGGGCCAGGCGGTTTTTCTTCGCACTGGTGGCGAAAGCCTTCGCGCGGAGTTCAGCGGAAAGGCTTTCCTCGAGTCGGAACCAGGCTAAAATCAGATTCAATAGGCAAAGTGTTCCAGCGATGATGCCCGGTGCGCTCATGCCCAGTTTGGAAACGGAAATCCCACCCACTGGTGGTCCGAGGGTGAAGCCGATTCCGAATGCCGCCCCGATCAGTCCCATGCCCTTGGCGCGGTCTTCCGGTTTGGTTACGTCCGCGATGTACGCTTGAGCGGTCGAGATGTTGGCGGCGAAGATCCCGGCCAGCGCGCGTGACACGATCAGCAGGCCGAGGGAATTCGAAAACGCGAAAAGAAAGTACGAAATCACCGAACCGAAAAGGGACATCAGCAGGATCGGGCGGCGACCATGTTTGTCAGAAAGTCTTCCCCAGATCGGAGAAAAGAAAAACTGCATGATGGAGTAAATTGATCCGAGAATGGCAAGCTCCACCGTGCTGGCACCGTATTCGCGGCCGTAGATGCCGACCAAGGGAATGATGATTCCAAAGCCGATCAAATCGAGGAAAACAGTGGTGAAAATCACGATCAGCGGGGATTTCTTGGGTTTGGCCTCGGTTTGCATCCCCTGTATTTAACAAACTTCGGCGGGGGCGACAAATTTAATGTAAGCTCCTCAGATAGGGAAAATCATGGATCAGAAAACGGCAAAACTCAGTTGGGGCGAAGGCCCGACCCAGTACTTTTTCGAGCTCACGCCCGACCAGGTGATGAACGCGATCGAGAAGCACCCGGTACTGGGAGAGCGCCGTTACTGTACGGGCTATTGCCAGCCCCTGGCCAGTTTCGAGAACCGGGTTTACGAAATCGAATTCGAGGACGCGAACACCGCGGTCAAGACCCGTCACGTGGTGAAGTTCTATCGCCCCGGACGGTGGAACGAAGATCAGATCCGTGAAGAGCACCAGTTCATGCTCGACATCAAGGAAGCGGAAATTCCGGTCGTCGTCCCGCACTATTTCGAACAGCCGGGCGATACGCTCCGGAAGAGTGATCAAGGATTGTTTTATTGTCTTTATCCGAAAGTGGGAGGGCGTCAGCCCGAGGATCTGGAGCGTTCCAAGCTCGAACAGCTCGGGCGACTGATCGCCCGCATGCACCTGGTGGGCGAAACGAAAAAAGCCCAACATCGGGTTCACCTCACGCCGGCCACGTATGGTCGCGCATCGCTCGATTATCTGCTGAGTGCCGGGTGTGTGAATCCGCAAATTGAAAAGCGTTTCGATGAATGTGTGAATGAGATCATTCTGCGTTCCGAAAAATTGTTTCGTGGACAACCGCTTCAACGCATTCACGGCGATTGTCATGCGGGCAACATCCTCTGGAACGAAAAGCTCGGTCCGTTCTTCATTGATTTTGACGACATGGTGGTGGGGCCACCGGTTCAGGATTTGTGGTTGTTGGCTCCGGATCCTTATCAGCTCGAGATCCTGGTCGACGGTTACCACATGATGAACGACTTGCCGATGGGAAGTCTGAAGCTGGTGGAGTCGCTCCGTGCGCTGCGGATGATCCATTACGCCACCTGGATCGCCAAACGCTATGAAGATCCGGCGTTTCAACGCGCGTTTCCCCATTTCGAATCGCCCCGTTATTGGGACGAACTGACTTACGATCTGGAACGGCAGTTGGAACGCATATTGATCGATTGAGGACGCGATGAACCGTTTACAGGAATTCAAAGAAGAGTTTTCTTCCCGCGAGGGAATCCATTTCAATAATGCGGGGCGGACGCCCTTATCCCGAACAGTCAGTGAACGCCTGATGGAATTCGTAACCATGAATCAGGTGTGGGGTGCCCGATCGGACCCGCAATTGTTTGAAGGGTTGCTTTCCGCGCGAAAAGCTCTCGCCGATTTCCTGGGCACCGAAAAGGAAAACGTCGCGTTTGCGCCGAATGTCGGCACGGCGATGTCTGAAGTGGCATTCGGGTTTCCATTGAAGCCAAGCGATGCCGTCGTCACGATTGATCAGGAATATGCTTCGAATTTTTATCCGTGGCAGGAGGCCTGCAAGCGATCGGGCGCGCAGTTAAAAGTGGTCAGCACCGGTGAGCCGGGTAGCGTAGAGTTCTGTTCCGGTGCCGAGATCACGCGCCGGGTGGTCAATGCGATTGTTCCAGGCGTGAAAATCGTCGGTGTATCCTGGGTACAGTTCCAAACCGGTGCAATGGTTGATCTCAGGGTTATTGGAGAAAAAGCTCATTCAGTCGGGGCTTATCTCGTGGTCGATGCGATTCAGGGGCTCGGGCAATTGCCGTTTTCCCTGCGTGACTTGCCCGTCGATTTGGTGGTGGGCGGATCTCACAAATGGATGTGTTCCATCGTGGGAATGGCCTTTTTCGCAGCAAAAAAAGAATTCCTGGATCTACTGACTCCGACCGCGGTGGGCTGCGGAAGTTTCAACCGTTTCGGATCGACCGCCGACCCGAAAGCCTCACTCGAGACATCGGCGCGTAAGTTCGAGCCTGGCGTTCCGTCGTTTCCACATCTGTTTGCGATCGACAGTGCGATCGGGGTGTTGAGCCGGGCAGGCGTGGAGACGGTTGCTGACGAGATTTTCCGGCTGAGTCAGATTCTGCGTCGGGGGATCCTTGAAGTCTGTGAGGGAAAAGTGGAAGGGTTCCGTCTGGC
>JBEIKL010000012.1:0-26473 GCA_040379745.1 Bdellovibrionales bacterium
ACACGTTCACTTACATCACCTATCCCCAGTCCCGACGCGAGCAGGGTCTCGGCGAATCCCTTCAGTGGATCATCCGGCATCCATGGAAAAGCCTTGGATTCGGGCTGACCACTTCTCTCCTCTTTAGCATTCCACTCGTGAACCTCATCGCCTTGCCGGTATCCGTGGTCGGCGGCACATTGCTGTTCATTGAAACCGAAAAAGAAAAAAGCCACACCTGAACCGGGAGGGACCCTGTTCCGATGCGGCTTATGGAAAATTTCAATTCAAACTGTCGCTACTCTTCGTTCATGATTTCGGACATCTTGCCATCCAGGGCTCCGACCTGGTTGTTCAAAGTGGTACCGAGTTTCTTCCTCACGTTCGAAGCGATCATCACCACGATCGCGAGAATCAGAATATACTCGGTCGTGGATTGACCCTGTCGATTGCTCAGTTTGCGTCGTAGTCGCGTCAGTAAACTCATTTCTTTCATCTTCCCTCCCATACTTACAGTCCAATGACTGATCGTCAAAATACCGTCAAAACTTGAGTGGTACTTCGATCGATACTTATATTTTTTCACTTTCACGGCCAGGCGTCAATAATGTGTCACCCACGACACAGAGTTGACGTTTTTTAAACTTCTGTAATAGAATAATAAATGAAGGGAAACGATCCAGTGAACACATCAGGCGCGAACAACAGAGGCAACCCGATCCTTGGAGGATCCCATTTGAAGCGCGTTCCAATCACGATTCAACACAAGAACAAGCCCGATATGCGGGTTTCAGGCTATGCCCTGTCTCACGAAATCCTGCCCGATCACCTTTCTTTTTTTGCCACCCAGAAATTCCAGGTGGACGAAGAACTGGTGGTCTTCTTCAACGAAAACGGTGCAGAACAGAGCATGAACGTGATTCTTCGGAACATGCATGAACAGATTTCGTCAGGACGAGTGATGATCGCCGTACCAAGCGAAGAAGATCCGTTTCCAACAAGGAAGTTCTACCGCTGCTACACGACCGTACTGTCTTCGAGTGCTGGTGTTTCGAGTGGTGAAGGCACCGAGGAAAACGTACAATCGGTTCCAGAGGGCGAATCACCCGCTGAAACTAACTCTGAAAATACAGGAACAGAAACGCCAGCGGCAGAATCAGCCGGATTGGACATCCCGGTTGCAGAAGTGCCGGGCGAAGAGAAAAACGCCGCCTGATCAGGAAATCAGATTCACGAAGTCATCCCAATTGTTCTTGAGACGCGCTTTCAACTTCAGGATCGCTTGCGAGTGCAACTGACTGACGCGCGATTCGGTCACATCCAGCACACGTCCGATCTCTTTCAAGTTCAGGTCTTCGTAATAATATAGGGAAAGCACCAAGCGTTGTTTCTCGGGAAGATCTTCAATCGCCTGACTGACCAAGCCCTTCAAGCTGGCAACGTTCACTTCACTGAACGGGTTCGCCGTACGACCGCCCTGTTCGCCACCGGCATGGATGGAGCGTTTGTCGGCATTCGAGAGATTGGCGAGATCATCATAGGAAAGCAACGAGACACTGCGCACTTCATTCAGGAGATCGTGATATTGCTCGGTGGTGAGACCGAGTTCGATGCAAGCTTCCTCATCGGTTGCCTGACGACCCTTTTGCTGTTCGATCTTGGAATAAGCGCGTTCAAGAACTTTCGCCTTCTCGCGAACGGAACGGGGCACCCAGTCCTGAGAACGGAGTTCGTCGAGAATGGAACCGCGGATCCGGAATTCCGCATAGGTCTTGAACTTGTTGTCTCGGCTGGAATCGTACTTTTCGATCGCATCCATGAGTCCGATCACGCCGGAACTGATCAGGTCATCGAGTTCGATGTTTGCCGGCAAACGAGCGGCGATTTTCTGTGCGATGAATTTAATGAGGCCGGAATATTCGACGATCAGGGTATCACGGTCGGTATTCAACGGAGAGAAATCGCCCTTCACGAGCTTGTTTCCCTGACTCACTTCCTGAATGAGTTCGGTCTCGAGTTTCTTCTGAACACCCGATTGCTCGGCAACTTTCTTCTTCGATTCATTCGCTGCCTCGAGTGCGGTCTCGACACTTTTCTTGCTGACCTTCACCACAACGGAATCGTTGTGTTTCGGAGCATCGTGATCAGCCGACTTCGCCTTCTTGGCAGCAGTGTTGTCGGCTTTCTGGTATTTCTGGATTGCAGATTTCTTTGTTGTTCCCATCCTCACCTCTCCATGGCAAGTTAACTGACTTCAGTGTAACAGGGTTTCATCCCCGTTGAGTATGTCCTTTTTTACCGATCACAGAATATTCAGGATCGATGCCGTTAAACGCTCCGGCGTTGCCGACTCCCAATCCCCCGTCACTTTCCTGCCGTTTGAAAAAACGGAAACCGGTATTCCGGTACGGTTGGAAACGGAATAGATCAGACCGTGCGAAAACGCTTCATCCATCCGGGTGAAAAGCAAACTCGCCGGGTGCAACTTCGAATACAAACGCACCTGTTCGAAAGTCTCAAGATCGCGTGTCGTGCACGAGAGCACCAAGTGCACATTCAAATTCGGCACCACCATCAGGATTTCAGAAAGACAGGAAATGCCATTTTGATCCCGAAGGGAAACAGCCGGAGTATCCACGAAAATACGATTGCACTGGCTCATGTCCTGGATTGCAACTTGAAGTTCTTCTCCGGTCGAAACCACCCGGTAAGGAATGTGCAGGGCTTTGGCGAACACGCTCAGCGAATCCACACCCTCGTCACTGGAAAACTGGACCCGGATCACTCCGATACGGTCGTTGCGGTTGCGTGCTGAATGGGTTGCGAGTTTCGCAAGCATGCTGGTCTTGCCTACGCCGCTCGATCCGGTGAACACATGGATGAACTGACCGCTGTTGGCGATCGCATCACTGTGGAAATCCACCGATGCGGTTTGACGGAGCAGGCGTTCCGCCACGCAATCCAGAACCGCGTCCTTGTCGGCTTTCGATTCCACACTGAGCTTGCGTGCGGTTTCTCGCATGATCTGCACGGCAAAACGTTTCTCAACACCGGCATGCAGGAGCAACTCATAGGTCTCCTGAAGCGCTTCGGTCGCAGCGAAGGGTGAATCAGAATCCAGGAAATCGGGTTTGTTGCGATCGCGCTGAATGCTATTGCGGAGTTCTTCCACCAGGCGCTTCAGGTGATCGACCTCTTCTCGGAGAGCCTGATTGCTTTCGTTCTTGGAGTTGGCAAAGGATTGCACTGCGGATTCCAGGTGCTGGGGAATCGCGAACTGCGGAATGACTTCCTCTCGCTTCGGAGCAATCGCCGGCCTTGACGGGCTCTGTGCCTGGGATTCTTCGTCCTGGATATCGGCATAACGGACAGCCGTGCGTTTCTTCTGCTTGCTCAGTTGCACGTTCTCACGCTCGATGCGTTTTTCCAGATAGGAGTCATACACACTCGCCTGTTTGTCTGCCGGCAATTGGTTCAATTTCTGGGAATAAGCGTCCGGGATCTTCTTCTCGAACTGGCTCTTCTTATCCAGAGCCTTTTCGGAAACAGCGGCGGTCACTTCGACCGAACCTTTCGACATCAATCCGAAACCTTTCCGATTCTGCTTCGTCTGCAGGATGATCGCTTCCGGCCCAAGCTCGCGCTTGATCGCGTCCAATGCTTCCTGCAACGTCGGCGCTTCGAATTTCTTAACTTGCATATGCTAACCTCACTGTTCCGAATGAACGGATGTTTACGGATGGGGACAACTCGTTATGCGACAGAACGGTCACATTGGGGATGAACCGGTCGATCAATTGTTTCACATGACTGCGGATCAGCGGTGAACACAGCACCACCGCCTGATTGGTTTCCTGGAGCAATTGCGCCGCCTGATCGTTCAGTTCCGAAATGAACTGGCGCACGAATTCCGGGTCGAGCGACAACTGCGCACCCTGATCCGTCTGGATGATTCCGGAGGCGATCTGTTCCTCGACATTCTTATCCAGCGTGAGCAAGGTGAGCTGACCGTCGAATCCCACCAGTTTTTTCGTGATCGTCCGGGCAAGCGTGCTTCGAACGTGTTCGGTCAGCATGACCGGATCCTTTTGGTAAACAGCCATTTCCGCCATCGCTTCGAGAATGCTTTTCAGGTCGCGCACGGAGACACCTTCGCGCAGGAGATTCTTGAGAACCTTGAGAACGACACCCACACTGAGAACGCTCGGAATGAGATCTTCGACCACTTTCGGTGCGGTTTGTTTGATTCCGTCAAGAAGGGTCTGGAGTTCCTGCCTGCCTAAAAGTTCCGCACTATGTACCCGGATGACTTCGGTGAGATGGGTGGCAATGACGGTACTGAGATCGACCACGGTATAGCCGGCGTAACTTGCGCGATCCTTTTCGCTCGCGGCAATCCAGAGGGCATCGAGGCCGAATGCCGGCTCTTTCGTCGGAATGCCCTTCACCTTTTCGGTGACGTTGCCCGGATCCATCGCCATCAGGTGACCGACCATGAGAGAACCCGTCGCGATTGAAACACCTTTCAAGAGAACCTGATAATCACCCGGCTTCAATTCAAGATTGTCACGGATGCGCAGAGGCGGAACCACGATTCCCATCTCGAGTGCGAACTGCTTGCGGATTCCGGTGATTCGCTCAAGAAGATCGCCGTTCTTGTCACTATCGACCAGACCGACCAAGCCGTAACCGACTTCGAGTTCGAGCATGTCGACACCAAGAAGGTTCTCGATTTTTTCGGGTTCCTTCTTGTCCTTCTCGCGTTCCTTGACTTTCGCTTCTTCCGATACCCGCTCGGTTTCCTTCTTCTTCATTCGATTGCCGAGAATTCCGAAGCCGAGAGCCATCATCACGAACGGAAGGAACGGCATTCCCGGAATGACTGCCATCGTACCCATGACTCCGGCACCTGCATAAAGCGCTTTTGGCTGGGAGAAAACCTGTTTGCCGAGATCGGTACCGAGGTCATTCTGTCCACCCGAACGGGTGACGATGATACCGGCCGCGACTGAAACGATGAGCGCTGGAATCTGGGAAACCAGTCCGTCACCGATGGTCAGGAGCGTGAACGTCTGGGCAGCATCACCAATGGACATTCCGCGCTGAACGGCACCGATGATGATCCCACCGATGATGTTGATAAAAACAATGAGAATGCCCGCGATGGCTTCACCGCGGACGAACTTGCTGGCACCATCCATCGCTCCGTAGAAGTCCGCTTCACGCGCGACTTCTGCACGACGGGAACGTGCGGTTTCCTCGTTGATCGCACCGGCATTCAAGTCGGCATCGATCGACATCTGTTTTCCTGGCAACGCATCCAAGGTGAAGCGGGCGGCAACTTCCGCCACGCGACCGGCACCCTTGGTGATGACCACGAAGTTGATCACGACAAGAATTGCGAACACCACGATCCCCACTGCGTAGTTTCCGCCGATCACGAATTCACCGAAGGAGTGAATCACCTCACCCGCCGCCATCGTTCCCAGATCCGCTCCGCGAAGGAGAATGATCCGGGTGGTGGCAACGTTGAGTGCAAGACGATAAAGAGTGAATACGAGAAGAAGCGTCGGAAATGAACTGAATTCCAGTGCGCGTTTGATGTAAACGGAAGTCACGAGCATGATCACCGAGATCGCGATCGCCAGAGAGATCAGAAGATCCATCAGGAATGCCGGCATCGGCACGATCATGATTGCGAGAATGGCAATCAACCCTGCAGCCATGAGAATGTCAGGACTTTGCGTGAAGCGCGAAATAGCGGAATTTTGTGGAGCAGCCTGATTCATCTTCCTTGATTCCTCATGTTCTGACGACAACGGGTAAGAACATCCGGTTCGAACCCTGACTTAGATTTTAGCACCGTCACGCGCGTGGTTAAAAGCATTTTGTGTGGATTTTTTTGCCTAAAAACACCGTCAAATTGCGATCATCCGCCAGAAAAGAAACGGGATCAGACTGTCTTGTTCTTGAGCTTGTAGACGTAGGCCAGGACTTCGGCCACGGCTTGGAACAACGAGCGAGGAATCACATGCCCCACCTTCACGCTCTTGAACATGGCACGGGCAAGAGGAACGTTCTCGACCAAGGGAACCCCGGCTTCCCTGGCGATTTTCTTGATGTTTTCGGCCATGAAGTCGGCACCCTTGGCCACCACTCGCGGAGCCACCATCTTCTCCTTGTCATACTGAAGAGCGATTGCAATGTGGGTCGGGTTGGTGATGATGACATCGGCGGTCTTGACCGCCTTCATCATGCGCTTGCGAGCCATGTCCCGCTGAATGGACCGGATCCGTGACTTGACCATCGGATCCCCTTCCTGCTCTTTTGCTTCCTGCTTGGCTTCCTTCTTGGTCACGCGAACCTGTTTTCCGAATTCGCGTTTCTGCAGGACAAAATCAATGGCGGCGAATACTGCAAGAACCCCCATCAAGGAAAGAAATAAGGCCTTGCCCGACTTTCCCACAACTTCGAGAATGGCTTGGGGGTTGCGGAAAATCAGCGACGGCGACTCGAGGATGTCACTCTTCACCATGACATATGCAACATAGAGAACGACAATACCCTTGATGATGACCCGGGCGGTTTCGGTCAGGTTGCGCATTGAAAAGATGCGTTTCAATCCACTCAGGGGATTGATCTTGTTGAGATCAGGGGTGATGGTTTCGGTCGAGAAGATGAATCCGATCTGTGCCAGATGTGAAGCGATTCCCAAGGCCATGCCCACCAAGGAAATCGGCATGCCGATCTTGGCGACCACCACCAACATGTCCATCAGTCGCTCGCCGGTGAGCTTCTCCATGTCATCACCCGGCTTCGAAACCAGACCGGATGAGAAAGTGTCTTTCATGAACTTGATGATTTCTTCGGCGAAACCCGGTGCCATTGCGAAAAGCGCCACACCCGATGCCGCAGCAACGAGCAACGCCACCAGTTCCTTGCTCTGGGCAACCTGCCCTTTCTTGCGGAATTCCTCTAACCGATAGGGCGAGGCTTCGTCGGATAAGTCGTCCGTGTCCCGATCTTCGTCATTTTCCGCCATAAACCACCATGAATTGCTTCAAATCCTCAAAGTGAGTCTGGAACAGGCTGGCCATTCCGCTCTGGATTCCCGGATAACTGATCAGCAGGACAAAACCACCGATCATCACGCTCGAAGCCATGGAAAGCGTGAGAATGTTCAATTGCGGAAGCGCCTTTCCGACGATTCCGTAAACGATGTTCACCAACAACATACAGGTGGCCATCGGTGCTGAAAGTTGCAAACCGAAAAGCACGGTGTTTCCGACCATGTTCACAATCGAGGTGCGGAACGCTTCATTGATCACAAAATGCCCCTGAGGAATGAGATTGAAAGTCTCGATCATCGCACGGAACAGGGTATGATGCCCGTCGAGGGAGAGAAACGTGAGCATCGCCAATGCACTCATCAATTGACCCATGATCATGGTCTGATTCTCCATGTGCGGGTCATACATGCTGGCCATGGAAAGCCCCATGAATTGAGAGATGAAATCACCGGCAACCTGGATGGCATGGAATACCAACTGGGACGCGAATCCGACGGTCAATCCTACCAGGACTTCGCTCATCACCGTGAGCAGCAACTTGCCCGTGGTTGAGGACCATTCCATTGCATCCGAAACGCTGACCGCACCGTTGCTTTTCAGGATCGGAAACAGGATTGCCGAAAAAGAGAGGGAAAGAAGGATTTTCACCGGACCCGGTACGGTTCGATCACCGAAAATCGGCAACAGAAGAAGAAGCGTGCTCATCCTCACGAGAACCATGAAGAAGCACAGCAATTCTTCGGGTGACCAGGTCGTGAAATCCATCAGCGAATGATCTCCGCAACACCGCCGAACACACCGATGGCGTATTCCTGCATCACTCTCAGCATCCATGGTCCCATCACCACGATGGTGAGAATCACTGCGACCATTTTCGGGACAAACGTGAGGGTCTGCTCGTTGATCTGTGTGATTGCCTGAAGGATCGAGATCACGATACCCACAATCATCGCGACCACCAGAACCGGGCCGGCCAGGAACACCATGGTTTGAAGGGCGTTGATTCCAATTTGCAATACCGTTTCTTCAGTCATTTACCATCCTCACCTTCATCCGAAACTCTTGACCAGACTGCCGACCACCAATCCCCAACCATCCACCAGCACGAACAAGAGCAACTTGAAGGGCAATGCGATCGTCATCGGTGGCAACATCATCATCCCCATTGCCATGAGAATGCTCGATACCACCATGTCGATCACCAGGAACGGAAGGTAGAGCATGAACCCCATTTGGAATGCAGTATTGAGCTCGCTCACGATGAACGAAGGAATCAGCACGTGAGTCGGGACTTCTTCCCTGGTTTTTGGTTTTTCGGTTTTGGAAAGACCAAGGAACAATTCAAGATCCTTCTCGCGAGTCTGGGCGAACATGAATTCACGCATGGGCGCTTCAGCGTTGGCGAACGCCGTCTTCTGATCGATCTTTTCCTCCAGGAACGGATTCAGAGCAGTGTCCTGGATCTTGGTCCAGGTCGGAGCCATGACAAAAAGGGAAAGAAACAATGACAAACCGACGATCACCTGGTTCGGCGGCATCTGCTGCGCTCCGAGCGACTGACGCAAGAACGAGAGCACGATCACGATCCGGGTGAACGAAGTCATCATCACCAGGATGGCCGGTGCCAGGGTCAGCACAGTCAACAACAGTACGATCTTGAGAACATTCACCATTTCCGCAGGCTTGGAGGCACCGGCTTCGGTTCCTCCACCCATGTTCACGGAAATGCTCGGAAGAGAAAATCCTCCACCGTTACCGCCTGCTCCACCCAGTCCTGCAGGACCGGCATGCGCAGGGGCTGCCATCAGGCCGAACAAAACTGCGGTGATGGCCAGGAGTTTTCTCATTGAAGCCCCTCCAGCCTTCTGCGGATCTGATCGCGCGTGGAAACCACGGCAGGCTGCGGATTCGAGCGCGGAGCGGAATCATTCGAGGCATAGGCGTTGCGTGCGATGATCGCACCGGCGCCCGTGCTGTTTTTCAGGAAAGAATTGAAACTCGCCTCGCTGGTCGCACCTGCCGGTGCCTGAGCGGTAACCATGGCATTCAAAGCGTTCGCATTGCCCGAAGGGGCGGTACGGACCGGTTCAATCTTCGGTTCAGTGCTCACGCCGAACATCTTTCCGATCGAAGCGGCGACATTCGCGTCTTCCAGGATATCGAGTTCATTCTCATCGGCATCCAGCTGGGTGATCAGTTGGATGTTTTCAGCGGTGACAGCAAGTACGAATTGCTGACCGCGGATTTTCATCACCACTACACTTTGTTTCGGTCCGAGAACGTGGGTTGCCACCACTTCCATGATTGGCTTTTGCTTGCGCTTCTGAGACACAAAATTCGAGAGCCAACCCTGTTTGGAAGCCTGTGAGGGAGATCCATTGCGTCTTTTCAGGTAAAGAAGCACCAACCCCAGTCCACCCAATACCAGAACCATTGCCAGGAATGAACGGGTTGCAGACGGTCCGTTTGATGCGCCGGCGAGTTTCACCTGCTTGCGCCCATGACCGGTCAATGCTGCGGACTCGGATTTTTCGGAGGACCTTTTGTCTTCCGCGGCTTTCTTCTCTTCAGCCTCTTTTTTATCGGCGAGTTTCTTTTCTTCGACAGCCTTCTTCTCTTCGGCTTTTTTCTGGTCGGCGATTCGCGCTTCATCCTTGGCATTGTTGGTGACTACACCGGTGATGCGGTCCAAAAGGGATTTTTCGTCATCCTGGGAGTCGGCACCCTGCTTCGGTCCTTTTGGAAACACGATGCTGATTTTCTTTCCATCGACGTTCCACTTGATGCGGTTCTTGAATTGATCCGCACTGTTCTCGACAGTGAATCGTACACGAACCAGATTCGGTGAATATTGATAGGCGAAAACCTTGCTGAATGCGGATTTTTCCGCATGAAGCATCCGGGCCGGATAGATCGTGGCATTGTTGATGGAGAACTGGACAATGTCACGGACATAGTCGACTTCGATCGATTTGCGATCGACTTCAGTGTCGAGAGTCACTTCAGCGGTACCCGGCTTGAGACCGATGTCCCTGATGGTGACCGCACCGGCGAAGCTCGTCGATCCGGCAATCCAGAAAAGCAAATAGGCGCATCCTGCGTTCAAAACTTTGCTCATTTTACCTCTATTCCCTTCATCCTGAATGGAATGTTAAAAACAAAAAAAACGGGACAAAACTATTTCAACTGCTCGATCCGCTCCATCGGAGACAGGATGTCAGTCAATCGGATTCCGAATTTCTCGTTCACCGTTACAACCTCGCCACGGGCAACCAATCGGTCATTCACCAACACCTCAAGAGGTTCGCCGGCAAACTTGGAAAGCTCCACCACGGACCCTTGAGCCAACTGGAGAATGTCACGCACGGACATGCGGGTACGACCGAGCTCAACCGTCACCTTGAGTGGAATGTCGAGGATGAAATCCAGTGAATGGACGCCTTCCTGCTGATCCCCTTTTGAACCCTGTCCGCCTTCGATTTTTCCGAGATTCGGTGTTGCCATGTTCTTCTCCCTTTACTCTTCCGTGGAACGGGTGATCTGGATCGCCCGCATTCCCCTTGATACACCGAAGAAACACTTGTACTTCGGCACGCCTTCGACTTTCAACATCAGTTCCCCATCGCAATCCTGATTCAACGGAATGATATCCCCGATATTCAGGTTCACCAGATCGGCGACCGTGATGGAGGTCTCGCCCAGATTGACGGCACAGTTCGCTTCGACTTGTTCCATGTGGGTTTCCAGGTTCTGGATCCAGATCTTGTCCGTGCGATCGGAATCGGACTGGAACGAGGAGTTCAACTTGTTCTTGATCGGCTCGATGGTCGAATACGGGATGACGAGAGCGATGGTTCCGCTCGCGTTCTCGAGTTCAACTTCGAATGTGGTGGAAATGATCACGTCCGAAAGCGGCACCACCCCGACGAACTGCGGGTTGGTCTCGGTACGAAGATGCATGAGTCCGATCTTGTGAACCGGTGCCCAAGCTTCTTCCAGATCGGAAACGCCGAGTTGCAACACCTTGTTCATGATCATGAGCTCGATGCGGGTGAATTCCTTTCCTTCCGACTTCGTGTACGGACGGTCGGTACCACCGAAGTAACTGTCGATCAGGGCGTAAGCGAGCTTGGATTCGAATACCAGAAGCGCGTTACCACGAAGCGTTTCGGAACGAAGGATACCCACACAGCTTGGAATCGGGAGCGTGTTCACGAACTCCCCGAACTTCAGAAGATCGGTGGAAATGATCGAAATGGATGCGATCTTGCGAAGGGAGTTGGAAAGGGACATACGGAACAAACGCACAAAACGCTCGTAAATCAGGTCAAGCGTCGGCATTTTTCCGCGGATCACGCGGTCCTGGTTGGTCAGGTCGAAGTTCTGCACATTCCGGTGCTCTTCCCTTTTGACCGTACCCGATGCTGCGCTGTCGACCGATCCTTCGGCAACCGCATTCAAGAGTGCATCAACTTCAGCTTGGCTTAACACCTGATTCATGAATCCCTCAACCGCTCACTGAAAAATTACTGAAGAAGATCGCCTTGACCTTCCCCGTGACCAAGAAACTGTTCAACGCATTCCGGATTTCCTCTTTCAGGAAATTCCGACCTTCACCGGTCTGCAGATCGGCCGGACGCTTTGAATTGAAAAGATCGATGATGGAGTTCCGCACTTGCGGCATTTTAGAGGTCAGTTCCTTGGAAGTCTCGTCACTTGGAACCTCGACCGCGATCACCACACGAGCGAATTTCGGAGACGCACCCACCGCAGTGGAAAGATTCACCGTGAATTGCTCCAGTGAAACCACAGTCGCCTTCGGCTTTGCATGCTCACCATGCTCACCCGCCTTGGCATCGCCGTGGCCTTCGGCCTTCGCCTCGCCATGACCTTCCGTTTTGGCTTCGCCATGTCCGCCAGCCGCTTCTCCGTGCCCTTCTTCGGCAATCTGGATGTCAGCGATTTTCTCGCTATTCTTGTCTTTTTTGTATTGGATGAAAACAACCGCTCCAATGCCGATTGTGAGTAAAAGATTCACAATGGTGAGAATGACGCCGAGTTTTCCTCCGCCACCGGATGGGGCTTCGGCTGCGGGCGCCGGGGCTGCTTCTTTTTTTTCTTCTTCCTTGGCCATAGTTAGGCTTCCTGCCTTCACTTTAATTCTGCATGGTCTCGGATAAAACCTCAAGGTGTCAAAAAATCATTTTTACAAATAATATTTAATAAATAAGAAGGGGGACCCGTCGCCAAGCCGAATCTGACTGATTCTTGACGGCGGGTCCCCGATTCTACTCATGTTTTCGGGGCAACCCCCCGGTTATTCAGGATTAGCTACGTTTCAGATTGATGATCTCACCCAGGAGCTCATCACCGGTGCTGATGACCTTGCTGTTCGCCTGGAAGTTACGCTGAGCGGTCATCAGGTTGATGAACTCGTTTGCGATATCGGTTGTGGAAGCTTCCAGAGTCTTGGAAGAAACCTGACCACGTCCACCGGAAAGCGGAGTACCCACGGTCGCCTGACCGGAGTTACGGGTTTCCTTGAACTTGTTGCCACCGATTTTCATCAGTTCTTCAGGAGATTCGAATTTGGCTAGAGCAACCTGTCCAACCGCAATGGATTCACCATTGGTGTAAACAGCGACGAGGCGTCCATCATCTTCGAACTTCAGAGAACCGATACTGCCGGAAGCGAAACCGTTTTGAATGGTTTTGTAAGCTTCGGAATTGGAACCGTATTGGGTCATCTGGAGACCATCTCCACCACTCTTGATGTCCTTGCCGAAACTGAATTCCACTTTTTGATCGGCTTTTGATCCTTTGTTGAAACTGAATGCGGAATCACCGGATTGTTCTTTCAAACGTCCTTCGTCAGTGAAAGACAACTTACCGGTAGCTTGTTGGATCATTTCACCCTTCTTGCCGCCTTCCACATCTTCGCCTTTGGCCATCGCATGGTATTCCCAATTGTGCTCGTCGACTTTGTTGAAGTAAACGGTCACGGCACGAGGAGCACCATTGGTGTCATAAACAGTCACGCCGGTAGCGAAGTGAGCGGTTTTGTCCGGGTTTTTAGAGTCGAATTTCAATTCCATGTCCGCGCGGGAATCAAGGTTCGCATACAAATCCACTTTGCTGGTGCCTTTTGCATCGATGATCGAACGCTCAATCGACATGGGTCCGAGCTTGGAAGTCATGTTACCTTCGTCATCCGCCTGGAAGCCGACTACGCGCTCACCGCCACCGTTCACCAACTTGCCTTCTTTATCGAAGTGAAAAGAACCGTCACGGGTATAGCTACGGCCTTCCACTCCGTCGACGAGGAAGAAACCATTACCGGTGATCGCCAGATCGGTCGGGCTTTCGGTTTGAGTCAATGTACCTTGAGAAAACACGGTACGGATATTTCCGAGTTTGGTACCGCGGCCGGTAGCGATGCTTGATCCCATGCCGTTCAGGGATTTTGCGACAGCGTCGCGGAATTCAGGTCTTGAAGTCTTAAAACCAACTGTTGCAGAGTTGGCAATGTTGTCACCGAATACGGACAAAGCCTCGCCTTGTCCTTGGATTCCAGTATAACCAGTGTACAGAGAAGAAAGAATACCCATGAGTAGCCTCCATGCTTTCGCGTTTTAGTTTTGGTTGGTTTCCGATCAGTCAGTCACAGAAACCGAGGCTCCCCTTGCGGGTCCAGCCCTTTACCGTTTTTTCACCCGTACCATCCTGGTGCGGATTACTTTCGTTTTACTTCATTTTACAGCTCTTTTTTACCACTTTTCTCTCACTACACTATCAGTATAAGACAGAAATCAATTTGTGCAAATATTTTTTAAATATTTTTTGTTTAAATTATCACCGCACCATCGATATTGGTGAACACGTTACCATTGAGGTTGTTCTTGTCCATCGCGGTCACCACTGTCCTGTTGGGAACACTGACGATCAACGCCGCCTTGTCCGTCAACACCAGCGTATCCTGCACGCCCTTCGCATCCGCTTTGTTGATCGCTTCATTCATGCGCATCATCGTTTCCGGATCGAATTGGATTTGACGCTCCCTGAGACGTTGGGTTGCGTGCGCGGAGAATTTCAAACCGTGTGCCGCCTGATCCAGGCTCGGCTGGTTGAGTTTCGTTTCCTGAAGACTTGCACGCTCCATCGCCTGATTCAGACTTTGGTCGAACTCGCCTTTCTGGATCGAACCCTCACCGGAATTCTTGCGCGGACCGGAGATCTCTCCTGTCTGCGACGGAATCCTGCTTACATTCGGGTAAAAAACCGGGTTGGTTGCCATTCACTCACCTCCTTTCTTCATTGTAACCATCATTGCTAATCATTCAAACCATTAGGAAAACCCTGGTGAGCATCTTCCTCGGGCTCCAAAGCGGCTTCGGCCACCTCTTTCGCCTCAGGCTGATTCAAACCAAGCTTCGCTTTCACGTTTTCCGGAAGCGCGAATTCACCGTTCGGAAGATTCTCTTCACCCGCATTTTCCGTTTTCACCGTCTTCACGGCAGGCTGGGCATCACCCTCCAAACGGATCACGCTCTTCAATCCCACTCGTTGAGGCGACTTCGGATTTCCAATCAGGAAATTCGCCTCACCACCCTCGAATGTCACGCCGACCACGTTTTCACGCGCGACGGAATCCACCTTGATCTTCGCTCCCGACTTGTTTTCCGCATCAACGCGGATCGAGTAAGTACCGCTCGGCGCCTGGAGATTGCTCGCATTCACGCCGTCCCAATTATAGGTGTTCGCACCGGCTTCCATCGGATCGAGCTCACGGGTCGCCACTTCCTCACCACGCTCGTCCATCACCACCAACTTCAATTTCGAAGCTGCTTCCGGCAAATCGAAACTGATCGCGGAGAGAGTTCCCTTCTGATGCGCAAAACGACTCTTGTCCACGGTAACGGACTTGCCGATCATCATGCTCATGGCAAGACGGTCGGAAGCACTGCTCTTGTCCGCCAACTTCTCAATGGAATTACCGACGTTCTTCATCTGTTCGACACTGGTGATCTGGGCCATCTGTGTCGCCATGCGATCCGAATCCATTGGCTTGGTCGGATCCTGATGCTTCATTTCGGTGATCATGATCCGCATGAAATCATCTTTGTCCAAGGTCTTCTTGACCGGACGCGCTTCCTTCTGCTTTTCACCGTATCTGGCCTGAAACAAAGCAGTCGCATTGCGCTCATTCACCTGGCGATCGCCCTGCTGTTCGTTGTTTGCCGGACCGGTGGAATTCATGGGTAAGCGGGAAATGTCCATATTATGCGATCAGGTCCAATCTGGATGAATCCACGGTTCTCGTCTGCGGACGGAACGCGGATTGTGGTTTCACGAAACTACGCGAATCGATGCCGTATTCACGGGAAGACTGGCGGGAATCATCACCGGAATTTCCGCGATCGCTTCCGTTCGCGAATTCATTCTGGTTGCGGCCGCTGTCCAACTGCATCTGGCCCTGCTCGAGTCCGGATGGATTCGACGGCTGGCTGACCACATCCACGCTCGAGAGGGACAACTGATGAATCGAAAGATGGTCGCGCAAAGAAGAGATGCTGTCTTCGATGATGCGTTTCGCTTCTTCATTCTGTGCCTTGAACTGAACGGTCACGTTCTGTCCATTCGTGCGGATGCTCATTTGCAATTCACCCAGGTGGTCCGGACGGAGACGGATCTTGATCTCTCCGTCCTGTCTCGCCTGTCCAAGCAGATTCACCTGTGAAGCGATCTGATTCAGGGATTCAGTGGAAAGCACCGGAGCCTTTCCTGTTGCAGAAGGAGTCACCGTCGCTTCCACGGTATTCATGTTCAATGAACCCGTCTGTCCCTGCTGAAGAATCGGATTGGCCAAAGAGGAGATTCCGTTTTCCAGATTCTTTCCATCATTTGCCTTCTTCTGTTGCAATGGTTTCACACCCAACGAAGCGGCCGTCGACTTCAGTGCGACCTGTTCCACCACTTCCGGATTCCGATTCAGCATCGGATTCAAGGATGCATTCAGCGACGGATTCTGTTGCAGGTCACGTGCAGAGTCGGCCGCTTTTGCCGATGTCGCATTTTTCGGGTTCTGTTGTGAAATTCCCCTCAAGCTCAGGAAGTCCGATGTCGAAAACTTCGATGAGAGGGGTTTTTCCCCGCTTTTCTTCATTTCGACAGAAGAAACATCATCGAGATCGAATCCGGAAAGATCCGAAAGCATGGCTCCGCTGGAGAGCCCGCTGGTATCGCCCATTGCGATCGATTGATCACCCATCAAAGCCTGGAGATTCAACGGCAATGCCGACATCTCTTCCTCATTCACGGGCTGCATGAGCTTCAGCGCTTCATTCACCGCATTCTGAGCAACTGAAACGGATCGCTGTTCTGAATTCGCATCCATCACCGGAGCCGTCATGAGTGTTTTTGCTGGAATCGCAGACTTTGCATCACTCTCGGATGAATTCGTCTCAGGATTCGTGGAATTGATTTTCGGGATCACGGGCAATTGCGGAGAAGAAGGCAACGCGACCAGTCCGTTCGCCAGTGCAACTTCGTCCTGCATCTCTTCCATGCCTTCCGGTTGTACCGGAATCTGAAGATTGGGTGGATTTGATTCAGCTCCTGAAACAGCGCTTTTCAAGCTGTTTTCAAACAATTTTCCAAGCTGTTTTGCGTTCTCGCCTGCCGGTGCCGACTCAGGAGAAACCGCGCCCTTATTGCTTGGTGTTTGCAGGACTGCGTTCAACAGATTCGCCATCGGTTTTCTCCTTTCCTTTGTTCAGTTTACCATAAGCCATCATCTCGGAAAGACGGGATGACTTTTCATTTTTCAAATTGGATAAAATTTTCCCAGCTTTCACACTGGTGATCCGGGTCAGCGCAGTGACGGCCAACTCCTCGTCCACTCCGCCCAACACTCCGGCCGCCGCCTTCGGCGACATGCTTTCCAGTGTCTCGATCAATTTGTTGACCTTTTCCTCATTGGCGGCAAGCTCTCTTGCTCGACTGCTCTGGATCTCGGTCTGGCGGTTTTCAAGCTTGGCCAACTCTTCTTTCACTGCTTTGAGCTGTGCCTCCGCTTCCTTTTCTCGTTCAGCAAGAGCGGTTTCCCTATCCTGAAGCTTCTTCTCACGGTTTTCGATGTCCTGGATCACTTCTTCGGACGCAAGACATCCACCGACGCTTTTTTTCTTTGGAGCTTCGGCCACTTTTTCCTTCTTTGCTTCATTTTCACCCTCTTTTCCCCCTACAACCGCTGGCTTCGAATCCTCTTTCGTTTCCGCGACACCGATCGCGAACGGAACGGAAGAAAACGCCAATAGCGCAAGGAACAGGATCAACCGGTTGCTCATGCGATTTCCTCCTCGTCATCGATCGGACCATGATTGAGGCGAGCGCGCATCGTGATCAAGTCATCAAGCTGTTTCTGTTCCAATCGGGACTGCTCCAGCTTGAATTCTTCGAGCGCCTTCTCTTTCAACTTGTCGATCATCATCCGCTCGCGTCGAGCCTGGATGTATTTTTTCATGTCCTGCTCCAGAAACCGGCGCGCGCGGATGATCGCCTGATCCGCACGAACAATCTGGTGTTTCAGACCCGTAATGTAGTCTTCCTGCAGGCGGATGTCGTTGATCGCGGCATCACAACTGAGCATCTCGTTCTTTCTCACGAATGCGTCCTGTTTTTTTGCCAGGAGTTGCTTCTTCTGATTGATCTTGTCTTGATAGTTCTTCTGGGAAATGGACAATTCTTCGAGCATTTTCTGCTCTTTCTGTGTCCTGAACTTCTCGACTGCTTCCAATTCGAAACGGAACTTAGCCATAGTTATTTAAATTATTAAACAAGATGTGTGTAATGACTAGACTGTAAAGATTGCCTACTTGCGGGTATTTGCAGCGGAGAAGGCCTCGCCCGAACGGACGATCCCATGCAGAAGGCCGGCGGTTTCGGAGAACCGCGATGAATCGTCGATTTTCTGACGCAAGAAAGAGATGATCCGATCATGTACCGACACCGCCTGGTCGATGCGGGGATTGGACCCCTTGACGTAGGCACCGATGTTGATCAGGTCCTCTGCCTGCTTGTAAACCGCAAGCCACTCCTTCACCTGCCCCGACCATTGCTGGTGTTCCTTCGATGTCACTGCATTCATCACGCGTGAAGCACTGGCCAGAACGTCAATTGCCGGAAAATGATTCTGTTGTGCGAGCTTTCGGGACAATACGATGTGACCGTCCAGGATCGATCTCGCCGCATCGGCGATCGGCTCATCCATGTCATCGCCATCGACGAGTACGGTATAGAGACCGGTGATACTTTTTCCGTTTTCCCCGGTTCCCGCCCTTTCGAGAAGACGTGGCAAGGCGGCGAATACGCTCGGTGTATACCCTTTCGATGCAGGCGGTTCTCCTAGAGAAAGGCCGATTTCCCGCTGAGCCATGCAGAATCGGGTTACCGAATCCATCATCAGAAGAACATCTTTGTCCTGTTCACGGAAAAATTCCGCGATAGTCGCCGCAAGAAATGAAGCGCGGGTGCGTAGCAAGGCGGAACTGTCGGATGTCGCCACGATCACCACGGATCGTTTCAACCCCTCTTCTCCCAGATCCCGCTCGATGAACTCTCGGACCTCGCGTCCGCGCTCGCCGATCAGGGCGATTACATTCACATCCGCAGTCGTGTTCCGAGCCATCATTCCAAGCAGAACGGACTTACCCACACCGGAACCGGCCATGATCCCCATCCTCTGCCCTTTCCCACAAGTCAGAAGACCGTTGATCGCACGAACTCCCAGATCAAGCGGTTCCTCGATCATGGTTCTGGAAAGCGGAGCCGCCGGCTTGTTGTAGAGTGCGCGATACTGGCTTTCGTATTCGTTCGTGTAAAGCGGGCCTTTTCCATCAATCGGATGTCCTCGACCATCAATGACCCGACCAAGCAGACTTTCCGAAACCAGGAAACTGGATGCACGAGACTTCAATCGCACCACGCTGTTGTGATTGATGCCACTGACTTCGTCATAAGGCATGAGATAAACGCGCTTGTCCTTGAACCCCACCACTTCCGCTTCAACCGGCTGGGCAAAGGGATCATGCTCGTTCAGGACGATTTCACAGATACTGCCGACACTTCCGCCGGGGAGATACGCCTCATAGAGAAGACCAAGGGTCTTCGTAATCTTGCCCGCCTCATCGTATTGGATGTTCTGGGCGAGACGTTCCTTGTATTTCTGCTGTGAAATCTGATAGGTCATTGCGCTCCCAATGCCTGGCTGATGAGTTGCAACTGGGTTTCAACACTGGCATTGATCCGTGCAAGATCGGTCTCGACCTTGCACCCGCCACTGGTGAACTCCTCGGATACATCGATCTGAATGTTCTTCAGGTCGACGAATTGTTGCTTCAGGTGTTCACGGATGGTTTCGATCTGATCGAAATCATCCTTTCCAATCTTGATTTTCACATGATCTTTCGCGCCGATCTTCTCTACGAGCTGAACACAGAGGTTCTTCACATACTCGTGGTCCGTTTTCACTTCCCGCAAGATCACCTGCTTGGCAACCTGGAATACCAACTGGATCAGGAAGTCCTCGTTTGCGTGATAGATCTCTTCTTTCGCACCCTCGAATTCAGCCACTACTTTCTGAAAATGATCAAAGACCGGTTGCGTTTTCTCGGTCAGTTCCTTCATGACGAGAGCCTCGCCTTCGCCCCTTCCCTGTTCGAACCCCTCGGCACGCGCGGCCTCGCGCAACTCCGCGAGCCGTCTTTCGACTTCCTCGTTGATCCGGCCTTCCAGGTGACGATGCTCTTCCTTTTCGATTCCGAGCCCTTTTCTTGAAGCAGGGTGCAGACTGAAGCGAGGATCGGCAGTCACGTCGGTCATGACCACGGTTCCGAACTTCTTCTTCGTCGTCTCGTAGTCGTTGACCACGGTTCCTTTCAACGCTTTCGGCTGAAACGACTTCACTTCCATGGGACCCTCGGCTGAATCGAATTTTCCTTTGAACTGATCCATTCAGGCTCCTTAGACGAGTGCGTCGTCTCCGCCACCGCGGCTGATGATGAGTTTTCCTTCCGCCTCGAGACGCTTCGCCACGTTGACGATTTCCTGTTGCGCCACTTCGACGTCCGAGAGACGAACCGGAGGCATCGCCGCCAGGTCCTCGCGCAAGAGATCGGCCGCACGCTTCGAGATGTTCTTGAAGATCTTGGCCTTGATTTCTTCCGGCGCGGTCTTGAGCGCAATGGTGAGCTTGTCGTTCGGAACTTCCTTGAGAAGGGTCTGCATTCCGCGATCGTCGATGAACACGATGTCCTCGAATACGAACATCAAGCGACGGATCTCTTCCGCCAACTGCGGGTCGCGTTCTTCGACGCGAGCCATGATACTCTGCTCGGTGTTCTTGTCCATGACGTTCAACATTTCGGCGATCGGAGAAACACCACCCAACTGCTGGGTGTCGATCGATCCGAGAGTCGCCAATTCCTGCTTGAGAATCTCGTCCACTTGGGCAAGAAGGGACGGCGAGATGAAGTCGAGGTTCGCGATACGGAGAACCACTTCGGTCTGCACCGGTTCAGGCAACTTTTTCAAAACGTCGCATTTCTTGTCAGAAGTCAAGTGAGCCAATACCACCGCAGTGGTCTGCGGATGCTCGTTCACGAGGAAATTCGCGAGGGTACGCGGATCCACCAGCTCGAGAGCTTCGAGCGAGCGACCACCCTCCACCACCGCCAATTGACCAAGAACGGTTTTCGCCCGCTCCTCACCCAATGTTTCCAAGATGAATTCCTTACCGGATGCGTGACCGAAGATCAGCTGTTCTTCCTCTGAAATCTCGGCATAGAAATCATCCAGAACCATTTTCACGACATTGATCGGCACCTTGTTCACCTGGCCCATCACGGTCACGAGTCGTTTGACGTCGTTATCGCGAAGACGCTTGAATATCTCGGCCGTCACGCGGTTTCCAAGAACGTTCAAAAGGATCGCGGATCGTTCGATTCCGGTCAGATCATCGTAGTTTGTCGCCAACATTCCTGCCATGATTCAGTTCTCCCTGTCGTTCCTCATTAAGCCGGATTCGCAGCCTTGCCCTTGTCGGCTGGCGCTCCACCGGCTGCTGCTTTGTTCAAATCACTCGGTTTACCCTGGGTCAACCAATCGCGCAGAATCAGTGATGCCTTGTGTGGATTATTGTCGATCAGGGTGGAAATCTTCTCGCGGATCATCTCGCCCTCGATCTTGTCCGGATCCAAGCGGTCTGGAAGATCCGGGATCATATCATCCAACTGCGAAAGTACGCTGCTCTTCTGGATCTTTTCCAATTCCTCGATGGTCTGAGGCAGGAAGGTGTCCACGCTTTCCGTGGTGTTTTCCGTGATCCAGCGGATGTACGGACGGACCACGAAGAAGAAGAAGAGGACGATCACCAGTGCGATCACCGAATACAGTACGATCTGCTGCACATACGAA
This sequence comes from Bdellovibrionales bacterium, assembly GCA_040379745.1. Lineage (GTDB taxonomy): Bacteria > Bdellovibrionota > UBA1018 > UBA1018 > CAIMNF01 > CAIMNF01. The sequence continues at coordinate 21,522 of JBEIKL010000012.1, forward strand.
CGGAATACGGATGCGTCGAGAATTTTCTCTGCTTCGATGAAGTCCTCGCGGGCGAATTCCATGTTCTTGATCTCAAGACTGTCGCCGCGTTTCTTGTCAATGGCCAACGCGCTGGTGACCAGCGCTTCGAATTCCTTGATCTTCTCGGCACTCCATTGTTCGTTCTTGCTTTCCACCTTGCCATCGGCCGCAGTGGTCTTCACGGTCTTTCCGTCGATCAACACCGCAACCGAGAGTTTCTTCAGGCCTCCCACCGGACGGGACGTGGTCCGCACCGTTTTCGGAATGTCGTAGTTCACGATCTCGTTGGACTTGTTGGTGTTGTTGCGAACGGCATTCGGGTTGACCACTCCGGGTTGATCACCCGGGGTATTCGATGTCGCACCTGCAGGACCGGAAGCGACCGGACGGGATCCTTCCATGTTTTCCGCGATTTTCTGTGAAGAACGGATGGTCGCACCGTCCTGATCGAGAATGGTCTGGGATTCCTGGATCTGTGAAAAATCGAGATCGGCGGTAATGGAGGCCTTCACCCGGCCCTCACCCACGACTTTGGAGAGTACATCCTCGACTTTGGACTGATACCCTTCCTCGAGCTTGCGTTTGTATTCACTCTGTTCGCTGGTGAGTGCGATGGCGGAATCGGCGGAATTCTTCGTGAGTTCCTTGCCGAGGGAATCCATGATCGCGACATTCGCCGGATCCAGGCCTTCCACTGCACTTGAAACGAGATGCGTGACCCCGAAAATCTGTTTCTCATTCAGGGTGACTCCACCCTCGAGATCGAGCACCACGGAAGCGGTCACTTTTTTCTGATCCTGGACGAACGCACTCTTTTCCGGAATCGCCAAGTGCACGCGGGAACGCTTCACACCCTTGATCGTGTTGATTGAACGCATCAACTCGCCTTCCATTGCGCGCTTATGATTGAGTTTGTTCACGAAACTGGTGGTACCGAAAGACTGTTTGTCAAAAAGTTCATAGCCCGTACCGTTGGACTGGGGCATGCCCTGCATCGCCAATTCGAGACGGAGATCATTGAGGTATTCCGATGGAACGGTGATTTGCTTTCCGCTGACATCGACCTGGAACGGAATCTTCTTTTCACGCAATAGACGCATGACATTCGCAGAATCCTCGGCGGACATGTTCCCGTGGGTGATCGGCTGGTAGTTCTGCCGGCTTGCCCAGAACAGCATTCCGATGATGAAAAGGAAGATCGCCACAGCGGTCACGCCGAGAGCCATTTTCCTTCCCGCCGAAAGCCCGGTGAGGAAGTCCTTGATTTGTCCTGAAACTTTCGTGAAAAAATTCATCGATGATCCGCCTCCACTATACCTGCATTTTCATGATTTCTTTATATGCTTCGAGAACCTTGTTCCGGACCTGCATCATGGTCTTGAGCGAGAGGTCGGCCTTTTGGAGCTGAAGCATGGTTTCATGAATGTTCTTGGTGCGACCGGCAACGAGATCCTTGATCGACTGATCCGCCTCGAGTTGGGTCTTGTTCACTTCTTCCATCGTGTTCTGAAGGGCATCGAGGAACGTTCCGCCCTTCGTCGCCCCACCCGCCGCATTCGGAGCAGAAGCGTTATTCATCTCGCCCGTCACGGACGACTGGATCATTCCCAGATCCGGATCAAACTGTTTGAAGGAGCCGTTGATGGTGTTCATCTATTCGTTCTCCCCTATCTTCCCAATTCCAGGGCTTTGTTGGCCATCTGGGTTGCGGCACCGATCGCGGTCACGTTCGCTTCATACGAACGCTGGGCACTGATCATGTTCGCCATTTCCTGCACCGGATTCACATTCGGCATCTCGATATAACCGTCTTCATTCGCATTCGGATCGTCAGGCTTGTAAACCAAACGCTGAGGCTTGGTATCTTCACGGATATCGGTGACAAGCACTCCTTGCGTGTTTTCGTCCACTTTGTTCTGCAGGATCTCGCCGAAACTCTCGCGATCCGCAGTGGCGGTCAATTCGACGTCCTTGCGCTTGTAACCCTGCGATTCGGCATTGGCGATGTTCGAGGAAATGGTATTCATCCGTTTCATCTGGGCATCCAGGCCGCTCGCACTCACTCTCATCGAGGAAAAGAAATCAGCCATTATCGATTACCTCCGCCTTCGGAAATCCCGTATTCCATCATTCCCAACTTCTTCCGCAGTGCTTCGACCGAGGCATTGTAGAGGATCTGGTTCTCTTTCATTTTCGCCATCTCGGCAGAGCGATCGACCGTATTGCCATCGAGCGCTTCCACCCCGTTCGGATCGTCGTATACATCGGCAACGACGTTTTCCGGGCCTTTTGAACCGAAGTGATCACCGTCAGTGGCTTCCAGCTTCACGTTCTCGGTCAGGTCAAGCGCATCACGCATTGCCTGCTCGAAATTCGAGGTCTTCGCCTTGTAACCGGGAGTATCCGCATTGGAGATGTTGCCCGAGATGATGTTCTGATTCTCCGAACGGAGATTCAGGTTCTGATTCAACGCACGGATCGTCGGATCAAAGAAATTCTTCATCATGCGTGAATCCCCATCACACGGTATTCAGCAAGCTTGTTGCGAAGGGTGCGGATCGAGATTCCCAACGCTTTTGCGGTGTGGGTACGATTACCCTCATGGAACTTCAATGCATCGAGAATCACTTGGCGTTCGATTTCGTCCAATGTGCGCCCCGGCTTCCATTCCGGAGAACCGGTTTCCACGGAAAGTGCAGGAATCGCGACCGGTTCCTTCACCACGGTGACTTGGATGTCACGGGGACGGATCTGGTCATCCTGACAAAGTAAGACCGCACGCTCCACTGCGCTTTCAAGCTCACGCAGGTTTCCCGGCCATTTCTGGTTCTTGAGATACTGGGTCGCATCCGCAGTGAGTGCGGGCGTCGCGCGTGAATGGATCTTCGAATATTTTCTCGCAAAGGAATTCGCCAGGAGTTCGATGTCGGTCAATCGCGCGGAAAGCGAAGGAACCTTGAGGTTCACGATGTTGAAGCGGTAGAAAAGGTCTTCGCGGAAACGCCCTTCCACCGAAAGACGCTGGAGATCTTCCGTCGTGGTCGCGATCCAACGGATGTCGGTTCCGGACTGCACGGCCTCATACACTTTCTGTTGCTGAAGAAGACTGAGACGGGAAATCTCGACAATGAGGAATGTTCCACCGAGCACTGTTTCGAGTTTGCGGCGGAATTCCTGATCCCAGTTGTCACCGGGAATTTCACGCGCATTCAAAACCTCGAACGGACGGTCTGAACGAATGCTGTTTTCATGGATGTAACGGGCGATGGTTTTCTTTCCGGTTCCGGAAGCGCCTTGGATCAATACGGTCGCGCGGCTTTTCGCGATGGATCTGGACAATTGAAGCAGGTTGGAAAATTCATGGTCGACGGTTCCCAATTCCCTGGTATCGATCTTATTTTCGTTTCTCATCGGTTCTGCCCTCCTTGGCAATCTGCTCGAGCGCTTTCTGCGCAAGATTTTTCCAAACATCATCTTCCTGACTCTGCTTGATCTTTTCCAGCGACCGGGTTGCCACCAACCTCGAATCGCGACCACCTTCCTTCAGAATCGCGCGTGCATGCGCGTAAAGGACGTGATTTCCCCCTAGTTTATTTTCTATCGCTTCAGTGTAAAGCGCAACCGCTTCCTTCCATTTTTGAAGGTTTTCCAGCTGTTCACCTTCGGCAGCATACATCCGTGCTACACTCGGTACGCCTGGAAAATGACGATACTCGAATGAAGGCGCATCTTTTTCCGTCAGGTGCGATGCAACCTTCCTCGCCTCCCGGAAAGCCTTGGCTGCGAATGCGTGATCGCCCGATTTAGCAGCGACTTCAGCGACATAGGCCCAAGCCTGGGCCTTCGTGTACGGGCTGAAACCGTTCATCCCTCCCGACAGTTTCCTGGCGAATTCGAACGCCTTCTCATCCTCTCCCTTTACGCGATGGTAGAGAGACCGGAGAAGATCACGTTCCGGAGCAAGGCGGGACTGGTCACGGATCATGGCGATTTTAGCTAGAAAAACAGCTGATTCTTTCTCGTCCTTCAGGTTGAACTTTTCTCCATTCCACAGCGATTTCGCCTCCACCATCGCACGGTTTTCCATCTCGTCGGTGCTGTCCAACTGGAGATTCCTGCGGATTTCATCTGCAGCAACCCGCAATCCGGCCTCGTCGCTGGCGCGGAACGGTTCGATGATGCTCAGTGCGAGCGAAGCGAGTTTCTTGTCCGCGGCAAAGCGTGCAATCTTGAGCCGCATATCATCGCACACCGGATCGAAGGTCGGCGCCGGCAGATAGTCGCCATGCTTTTCCAGGAGTGCAATCGCACCATAATAGTCATTATCCGCAAGCTTCTTCTCGAGAAGACGCTTCACTCCCCCGACGATCCCTCTCTCGATCAGCTTTCTCGCCTCAAGAGTTGGATTCTCGCGAAGGCGGGCAAGCCCCTTATCGATCGCCTTCTCATCCTCATTAAAAGAGAGAAACATGCGCACTTCTGTCAGTCCGATCAACTCAGAAAGCGATGTGGAATAGAACGCCTCCGGATCCTCGATTTTTTTGACCTCGTCCGAATTCACGTAGCGAATTCCGCTATTGAGATCGAATCCACCATGGGTTCCGCAGGGAAGCATGCGCAATCGGGCGATTGCCGCTCCGGGAGTCATCGGATACTGGTTCACGGTTTCGGTGAAATTTTTCTCGGATTCGGAGGGCTTGCGCATCGAACGGATTTCGGCGACCCGAAGACTCGCCTTCCAAGCGGTAGGCTGTGTGCGCGCATTTTCCAGGTACTTGCGGAAACCCTCTTCCGACTTTCCATATTCCTCGAGTTGGAAATACGCCTCGCCAAGATTCATGTAAACGTGAGGATAACGGGCTCCGCCCCCCGGATTCGATTTCAGAACCATCTCATAAGTGGTGATCGCCTGCGCGAACTGGTTGCGATTG
>JBEIKL010000013.1:0-25654 GCA_040379745.1 Bdellovibrionales bacterium
GTCTGCAATGTCTGTGGCTCGCGCAAGGCCGCGAAATTCCGGCTGAAATCCGCGGTGGCAAGGTGGATGTGTTGATCGCAAATATTTTGCGACCGATCCTTCTGCAGTTCGCCGATGAGATCAAGGATTGTCTCAAGCCAAAAGCGGAGTTGGTCCTTTCCGGTCTGATTGAAAGCGATTTGCCTCCAGTCATCCAGGAATATCAAAAGGGCGGAAGTTCATTCAGTGTCGAAAGACTCGAAAAGAATGAGTGGAGAGCGCTATGGTTGAGACGAACCTAGAATTCGTTCTTCACGTGATTTCAACGCCGATGCGGTTGAATTGGGAAACCCCCCGCGGATTGCTCATCAGCACATTTCTGAACCATCTTCGGGGCGACAAGGCTCCGATCGGACATTTCTTCATCGAGTTTCCTTTGGTGAATGATGCAGTGTCTTCGCTTCATCCTCGTATTGCCACTCTTCTGAAAGATGGCCGACGGATCATCACCGGAATGTCCCGGAAGAAGATGACCGTGCTGGAATCCCTCAGGGTGGTGCAGGGGAATCGTCTTGGTCTTGGTTCATTTTACTACGACTTCAAGGGCAAGCTGGACTCCGTCGAAGAATCGCTTACGGAAATCGAGTGGGCCAAAAAACGGGGACGCTATGCCGCCATCCGTGTTTCCATTACACCAGAAAAATGCTTTGAAATGCTTGATTTCCTCAGAGAGTGGATCGAGCGCGGAAGTTTCCGACATTACAGCGGAGGCTTGCGTGTGGATTGTGGTGAAGGTGCAGGTTGTGCCGAGTTCGGTATGCACTTCCTTGCGATGGCCCTAGGTGTTCATGCGGTCAACCCGGACTGGATGAGGAGCGTGCGCGTACCACATTCCCTGATCGGTGGCGGATTTGCCGGTCACGACAACAGGGTGGGAATGCTGGATCTGTTCAAGGAAGGCGATCGCTGGGCTTACGGAAGTGAACCCCATCATGTGTATTCGATACCCGATCCCGATCTGGCTTTTTACTGGATCCGTGAACGATCCGTCGAACGGAATGTTCGCTTGATTTCAGGCGAAATCGGCTGGTCTACCAGCGGATTTGTGCGCAAGGATTTCAACGTGGATTATCCTCATGAGTCCCAGGGTTCCGTTCAGGAACAGTGGGCTCGCGTCGTTGATCGCGGTTGAGCTCAATCGAATCGGTTTCTTCCATCTACGATAATTTATACACAAACATTAAATAAACTGTTGACCCCGCTTCTTTTCGCATTTAGGATCAGCCCTCGTTTGAATTCGGCTAGGAAGTGATTCTGTTCCGGGGAAGTGATCCCCGGTTCAACAGCCGAATGATGTTGGGAGAACATCATGAAAAAAACAGTTTTGTTCGTATTTCTATTCGTATTATCGGCTCAATCGTCGTTTGCAGCCCGTTGTGCTACTGAAGCGCCACGCGGTTCCCGCTGGAAAGAGTGCACCAATGCGCGTTCCAACGCGGTGGTGGATCAGTTCCTTTTGAACGATTCCGGCGACCTTTTCGCCTATATTTCTCGCACACGCTTGCTTTGTTCCGTAACCAATGCAGTTTCTGACATGAAAGTGTCCGGTCATCCACGTGACAATGCCGTGTTGTATTTTGTGCGTCAGGGAGATCTTTACATTGCTCACAACGTCCGCTCGAATGGCCGCAATTGCCCTGAAATGAGCAAGAAAGAACTTCTTAGAAATGTGAAGAAGTACAATGTTGTTTCCAACACCGCAACCACGGTGGTCAATACGGCATTGAGCCGTGGTGGTGAGTTCCTCGCGTGGGACAACAATCGCGTGGTTTATCATGACCGCTTGGTTCAGGACTATCTCTTGAACCGCAACTATGCCTCTTCAGGCAAGCCGTTCAACAGCTACGTGGCATTCACCATCGATTATTCCGGTTATGTGACCAAAGTCGAAGGTCAGGCTTCCTACAATACGCTTCCAGGCAGCAAGGAAACCAAAAAACGTTATTCCAGCATTCAGCAGTTCAAGCGCGAGTTCAATCTGGATTAAGGAATCCGGCAAGAATAAGGGAGTCTGCCCCATGGGTAGGCTCCCTTTTTTTATTCTGAGGATCGGAGTTCAATCCGCAAGCTACCACCAGTCGTTGAACCCGATGGAACTCATGTCCCCATTTTACGAGCCGGCTCCAACAAAGATGATTCCAGAACTTCCCGATCCGTTTCACGCCTTTTTGAGCTCCACTGACGGTGACTGCAATTCTGCCTGCCAGTACACGCAGATAATCTGCCAACGCTTTTCGGTCGCTCGATTTCACCAGTAATTGCAGTTCGCTTCCGGTATTCGAAGCGCGATAGACGTGTACTTTGAAGCGGCGGGCGTAGACATAGATCATCGCGGTGATTTTCGCCTGGTTTTTCCGGTGTCGAAGAGACCACGTTCCCCGCGCACGATTCGATTTCAAAACGATATGGGTAGGGGCCTTGGGAGAGTAGGGTCGGGTGGTCTTGCGCTTGCCGACCGAATCCTCACCGCCGTGGGCGATGCGACCTTCGACCGCGGACTTGATCCGTGAGCGTTCTTTAGAACCGATTGGTAATGATTCCGACAGTTTGCTCTGTTTCATCGAGTTCAGAATACCCTTATTTAAAAGCTGGGGCAATGTCATATTTAGGATAAATTTTTTGGAAGAGGCCGGTGAGGGGAGCAAGGCGCGGATGGGGTGTGTGCGCTCGGGACCACTCTTGGCATCTTTAAGATGATGAATCGTAAAGGGAGAGGAATGCGCGGACATCAACAGAGGTGTGAGATGCACCGGTGCTGATTCGCTAAATTGGATTTGAGTGGAGGATTTAGGCGGCTTTCGAAGCGAATTCTTCCGGATAGAGGGCTTCTACTACATCGTGAGGAAGGACGGAATGGACAAGGTCCTGGTATTCAGTGGGGCGAAGGCCTTCCACTGCAGCTGATCTGGCGATTTTATCGATGCGTGCTTTGAGTTCCGGATAGTCGACCGAGCCTTTTTCATGCTCGCATTCGATATAGGCTTCATGAATGTTATCGGCGTATTGTTTTTTCAAAGTTTCGATGAAATCTTCACGATCCATGGTGCATCTGCTCCTGTCAGTTTCCTATCGGCAGGGGCGCGCCAAAACATGAGAGGTAAAAACCATGTTCTCTTTTTTTTGTGAACAGCTTGGAATGTTTGGGAATTTGATAACGGGCCGAAACTGAAGGGATTGTGAAAGGACACTGCGCTTCGTTTTGATGTTATATTGTATTCATGCCCCATGCTGTAACTCTGAACGTGCTTGCCGTGTCGTTTTTGATCTTCTCAGCTCCTCGGTCCCGTGCTGACGTTCCGAATGCCTGTTCTACGATGTACTTCACCTCATTTGAGCCGTTTCAAAGGGAGGACTCCTGCGATGTCTATCGCCGATGGGCGGGGGTTGAACTTGATTCAATTTGCCAGAGCTATCGTGTGTCTGACCTCAATCCAGAACAGTTTCAGCGTTTGAAGAAGATCGCTAACCGTTTTGGACAGTCAGTGGAGCAAACGACAGTAGTCAATTCCGTTTACGGTTCATTCAAAACCGTGGCCAGGAAAAAGCTTGCCTTGTGTGTGGCTCAAAAATCAGTGATCAAAATTGACGACTCGGTCAGAAACAAGGTTCCCGTGCTTCAGGAAATGCTATTGAAGGCGATCCTGAAAGGGGATCTCCCCAAAGTCCAGGAGTTGATCGCCCTCAAGGCATCTGCCAATGTTTCCGTGAGGGTGAAGGGTTTGGATCTCTGGCCCCTGATCGAAGCGGCAAAGGCCGGTCAGTACGAAATTCTCCGTTACTTGAGAGACGAAGGGGGTGCCAAGCCTCTCAAAAAAATCGAGGGTACCCGAACTTCGATTGATTTGATGAACGATGACATCGCTTTTTGTGAGAAATATCCAGAAAAATGCCCGGCTGGAAAAAAAGAACGCCTTCAAAAATCCATTCGCATCCTGATCAATTACGAATAAGCGCGATCACTTGGAAGGTCGAACCCGTTCCCAAAGAGTCAGGAAGTGCTCGAGGTTCCGTTCAGACCACTGTGTATCGGGTGCGGAGTATTTCACCAGTGTGTTCCATTGGGCGTAGGTGTAGAAGCCACGACGATTCAAATCCCGCATCGACTCTTCCATCTTGCTGACATCAGCGCAACCGGGTGACAACCCATCAAGAGGCGCGTTGATGTCGCTGGCGAGGGCGACACGTTCGGGTGCTCCCAGTGCTGCAATCGCATAATGCACCGTTTTCTTGAACACCTCCAAACCGGTAATGCAACTCAGTCCTTTCGCAGCCGATGCGGCTTCCGCTTCTTCCGGATGCGCCACAAGTGCGTCTTCATGGGCCTGCTTCATTCCTGCAGGCATCATGTGTTGGGAGGGGATGAGTCCGATGATTCCATCTTGTTTACGGATGTATTCGATTTCCGCATCTCCCAGGCCCCGTTCCACCGGATAAAACTTTCTCAACTGAGTGTGAGTGGAGAGTAAGGGTAAGGGCTTTCCGGCTTTGCCCGAGAGTAATTTCGGAAGAACATGATTCACTTCCAGTTCGTTCATGTGGGCCAAGTCGATCCAAACTTCACGACTGATCAGATCATCGATCAATTGCTGTCCTTCTTCGGTGAAGCCTTGTTGGCTTTTGCAAAATGTCTTCAAACATTTTCCGTTTGAGAGCCACACGCTTTTCAGGAAATCGAGGGTTGAATTGGCCAGGCTGATCAGAGGGCTCATCAGGGCGTTGCCACCGAAATCATCGGGCGTGAGGTGCACTGGTGTAATGATGGCGACACCGCGTTCATCGATCCATTTCTGGAAGTCATCAGCGGACTCCAGGTGTCCCCATGCGCCCTCGATCGAAAGCACGATCGCTGTTTTTCCGGATCGGATGATCTTACGGGCCTGGGATGCATTTTTCGCGATCGCATAACGGTCCTGGTGTTGATTCAGGAATTGCATGAACTCTGCGTATTCCCTTTCAACGGCCTGTCGGGCGATTGCCTTGCGGTTGAAGGCGAAACCGTCCCGTTCAAACGACCATGCGAAGTAGGGGTGTCCATATAAACTGAGGACGATCATTTTAGGTCGAGACTCTGCCGTCATTCCGGCCAGAAGTGCACCACTGGCCCGCATCTGGAAACGATCGCTCCAGCGATTGGCCCGTGGTGGATCGTTGAATGTCCCACTGATCATCGGACCCATTCCCGGCTTCATGTGAAGGTGAGCATGGAGGTCGATTTGTGCTTCGGATGGAGAGCCAAAATTACACAAGAGAAATAGACTGGTGAGGAGTGTGCGGACAAGAGGGTTAACGCAAAGCATATCACCTTCATCTTATCAGAACTTTTGACTATTTTATCAAAATTCGATTCAATGGAGAGCGATGAACAAAACACAATTTGCGGGATGGGTTGCATTGGGAATGGTTTTGATTTCGGGCGGGGCCTTCGCCAAGTCCTCGGTGGACGGGTTTTCAACCCCGACCAAGGGCGGTGTGTTCAAGGATGCCATCAGTGGCAATCCTTTCACATTGAATCCGATCTTGTATTCCGTAAGCGAAGATCGGGATTTGTTCTCGAGCATGTTCATGACCCTTTATTACATCGACGAGCAGACTTACGAATATGTTCCGGCTCTTGCCGAGAAGTTCAAGGTCAGTAAAGACAAGAAAGAGTACACCTTCACCCTCAACAAGAATGCAAAGTGGAGTGACGGAACGTCGGTGACTTCAGACGATTTCGAATTCACCTATCAGAAAATCATGGATCCGAAAGCGCAAACCGCGTTGATTCGTTCGTACTTCGTGGATACCTCGTTCGAAAAAATCGATTCATTGAATTTCAAGCTCAAGACCAAGAACCCTCGATTCAACACCTTCAACGTGTTCGTGGTCGAACTTTACCCGATTCAGAAAAAACAGTTCGAGAACGAGGCGGATTTTCCAAACTCCAAGAAAAACCTATCGCCAATCGGAAACGGTCCTTACCGGTTCAAGTCTTTCTCGCGCGATCAAAGCGTGGTATTGGAACGTGATCCGAACTGGTGGGCGAAAGATCTCCCGCAGTACAAGCCAACCGCGAATTTCGATACGCTTCACTACAAGATCATCGCTGACCCCACGTTGGTGTATGAGAATTTCCTGAAAGGTCAGATCGACATGACGGCCGTCAATGCGGAAAAGTTCGAAACCATGGTCAAGGGAATCGACAAGGACAAGTTCGATACGGAGCCAGGGGGAAAGAAAGCGTTTTGGGCCAAACGATTCACCACCGATCTTCCGTTGAATTGGACGGGCCTCAGTGTGAATTTGAAAAATCCGGTTCTTGCATCCGTGAAAGTGCGCCAAGCGATGGCCTATCTGATCGACTATCAGGCGATTCTCTCTAAAATTCTCTACAACGGAGCCGAACAGGCTTTGGGACCATTCGGTTCCAGAACCGACTTCGTTCCTCCTGAGCTCAAGTCCGGTGAGAAAAAGTACAAACTGGATGTGAAGAAGGCGCTTGCGCTCTTGAAAGAAGACGGATGGGCCGATACTGATCAAAACGCCGTTCAGGACAAAATGATCAACGGTAAAAAGACAGAGCTGAAATTCACCCTGAAATTGGCTTCCAGTCCTATGAGCTTGAAACTTGCGCAAGTCTTGAAAGAGAACTTCAGGAAGGCTGCAATTGACCTGTCCATCCAGGCGATGGATCCGTCCGCTTATCATAAGTCGATGGAAAACCGGGATTACGAGTTGGGATTCATGGGATGGGGTACTACTGACCTTTTTGAAGACCCTCGTCAGCTCTGGCATTCGGAATCGGCGAAGAATGGCGGCTCTAACGCGCCGAGCTACTCCAGCGCTAAAGTGGATCAGTTGATCGAGAAGGCGAATCTCGAATTGGACAAGAAAAAACGTGCCAAACTGTTGCAGGAAATCGTGAGAGAGTTGTACAACGATCTACCGTATATCTTTCTTACCGAAAGACGCTACATTAACCAGCTTTTCAACTCGAAGTTGAAATCTCCGGTCTGGATTCAGAAGTATTCCGGTGGAGTTTCAAGACAGTTGTTTCATTTTTAAGGTGCACCCATGAGTCAGACCAACGATGCAGTTTTGGCAGAAATTCAAGAACCCGATCAGCTCAACGAGCTGGAGACCATCCGCCACTCCTGTGCGCACGTGATGGCTCATGCCATTCAGCAACTCTGGCCCGAAGCGAAGTTCGGCATCGGCCCAACTGTCGAAGATGGTTTTTATTATGATGTCGATTTGCCGCACAAGCTGACTACCGATGATTTGAAGGCGATCGAAAAAGCGATGTTTAAGATCATCAACTCCAATAACCCTTTCGTTCGCACTGAACATTCAATCGATGAAGCCATTGCGATGTTCAAGGAAAAAAACCAGCCGTTCAAGATCGAAATCATCGAAACCCTTCGCGACAAGATGGGGGCCACTACGGTGAGCACTTATCAGGAGGGAGATTTTGTTGACCTTTGTCGTGGACCACACATCGAGAAGACGAGCAAGATCAAGGCATTCCAGTTGATGTCACTCGCCGGTGCTTACTGGCGTGGCAGCGAGAAGAATCCGATGCTCCAACGCATTTACGGCACCGCATTTCTCTCAAAAGAAGAACTGCACAATCATCTCCATCTCCTCGAAGAGGCGAAACGCCGGGATCACCGCAAGCTCGGTAAGGAACTGGATCTTTTCACGTTCATTCCAGAGGCTCCTGCAAGCCCGTTCTTCTTGCCAAAAGGCACCGTGGTTTACAACCGCTTGGTGGAATACGTGCGCAACATGTATCGTTTCTATGACTATAGTGAGGTGATCACTCCGCAGGTATTCGACACTGTTCTCTGGAAGCGTTCCGGTCACTATGACAACTACAAAGAGAACATGTACTTCACGAAGTTCAATCACGAAGACATCAAGAAAGATGAAAAAGAACACGAAGCGGATGCGCGTGAATTCGGCGTGAAGCCGATGAATTGCCCTGCACACACCTATGTGTTTGCGAACTCCAAGCGTTCTTACCGCGATCTTCCGTTGCGAATTGCAGATTTCGGCCGGCTTCACCGTTATGAGAAATCGGGTGTGACTGCCGGATTAACTCGCGTTCGGACGTTCTGCCAAGACGATGCCCACATTTTTTGTACCCTCGATCAGATCGAGAAAGAGATCGGTATCGTGGTTGAGATGATTGAAAAGACCTACAAGGTTTTCGATTTCAATCTCGATGAGATGCAAGTGTTCCTGTCTACCCGTCCCGAAAAACGCATGCTCACCGATGAGGTATGGGATCAGGCAGAAGGTGCGTTGAAATCCATTCTCGATAAAATGGGTCGTCCGTACAAGATCAATCCAGGTGATGGTGCGTTCTACGGTCCGAAGATCGACTTCAAATTCAAGGATGCGCTCAAGCGCGACTGGCAGTTGGCGACGATCCAACTCGATTTCAGCATGCCTGAGAAATTCGAACTCGAGTACACCGGTGCGGACAATGCTCCTCATCGTCCGGTGATGGTTCACCGAGCGGTTTTGGGTAGCTTGGAACGTTTCATGGGCGTCATGATCGAGCACTTTGCCGGTGCGTTCCCGTTCTGGCTATCGCCGGTCCAGTGTCGATTGATCCCGATCGGTGATTCGCACGTCGAATACTGCAAGGAATTCGGTAAGAAGCTTCAACGCATGGGCATTCGCTTCGAGCTTGACGACCGGAACGAGAAAATGGGTCTTAAAACCCGTGAAGCTCAAATGCAGAAGATTCCGATGATGCTGGTGGCGGGTGACCGCGAAATGGCTGACGGTCAATTTGCTGTGCGTAAGTACGGCGCGAAGGATTCCGAAGTGATGACCATGGATTCCATCATTCAGTTGATGACCGACCTGAATTCGATTCCGACCAAGCCGTTCGAAGTTTGATCGGGCAGGCTACAGGATTCGTCAAAAAAGAGACTCTTTTTTTTGAATAATTCGCATTGAATAATGGTGAAAAGGGGATTTTCACCATGAAAAGTTCGATGCTTGCAATCGCGTTCCTGTTATCATCACTCTCCGCCAGTGCGGATGTCATTGAGTTGAAGTTCGACTCCAATGTGTCTGCAAAATTACGCCAGCAAGTGATGAACGATTTTGAATTGATCCAGTCAATGGCATCGACTCGTGAGTCCCCGATTCATTCCGAAATTTTCGGTAAGATTGATGGCGCGAACTATCTCCAGTGGTTCCAGTCTCGCGTGAAGTTCTTCGGCTTCAACAATTGCGGCGGACCGAGCGCGGTTGCCTGTGTGAAGCCCCAATACTTGAACAAGATTTTCGTGACGGGGAATTACACCGGAATCAATCACCCGCAGATCGCCCGTCTGATGACCCTGTATCATGAAGCCCGTCATACCGAACGAGAAAACGGAAACTGGTCACATGCAAAATGTCCGTCCAATTTTCCTCATCGTAGCATCTGGACTGGAAAACGATTGGCAGGGAATTATGCCTGTGATGCGACTGTTTACGGTTCTTACGCTTCGGCTTCGGTCCTGTTGAACAATGTTTCCCGACATTGTGAAAGCTGTTCTGAAAAAACAAAACAGGATGCGAAACTGTATTCCGACGATCAGGTGAAGCGTGTGGTCGATAAGTCAGCCGCTGAGAAACTCAAAGTCGATTTTCAGAGTTAGTATTCACAACGATACTGAGTGCAGTTTTTTTAGTCCGTTTGACTCAAGATTGAAGCGCTACTGGTTATGGGGATAATTCCGGTGTGGGTTGCACAGGAGAGAACAATCCCAGCACCGTTTCAAGCAATTCTGGTTGGTAGCGGAACTTGGAAGGATTGGTTCCTTGCTCATCGCGGATGATCTGAATGGCCTGAGCCGGGCTGAAACGCGCGTTCTCATCCTCGTCACCATTCATCAGATAATCAAAACGATCGGCCAAGGAGAGCAATTGAGCCTCCTTCAGCAAACGATCGCCGAAAATCCCATTCGGATATCCCTCACCACTGAATAATTCATGGTGTTGCTGGATGATCTTCGTAACGTGGTCACTGAGCACGATTTTCTTGGATTTGATCAGATTCACCGAAAGCAGAGGGTGTTTCTGGTATTCAGTCAGTTCATCGGATCTCATCTTCACCGGATCCTTGGTGCGGAGCTCGTAAGGAAGTTCGATGATTCCCACATCGTGAATCAGTCCTGCCAAGGCGAGATCTTCGGGTTTACCGATCCCCGTTCCAAGGGAGAAGAGCGCTGCAAGCGTGGATACATTGCCAGCATGGGAGTAGTCGTCCTTGTTCTGACCGAGAACCTGTTCAATCCGCTGGTACCAATCTGAGTTTCCACCTTGGATGATGTAGCTTTTCACGATTTCCGAACAATCCTTCAGGATTTTCTGACCTGAATCATAGGAAGAGATTCCATCCTGAAAAAGATCGGTGAGGATTTCGCGGATCGCGTGATTCATGCGTTGCCGTTTTTCGGTGATTCCGAAGTTCGAATTCGTGATCGAGCGCAATCGCTTGGCCATGTAGGAATAGAATTGCCCGAGTTGTTCAAACAAAACATGTACCGTGTTGAAATGGTGTTCCTTGATCTTCTCGATCTTGGCCGCATCCATGACTTCACCGGCATTGGTGATACGAACGTATTTGCGGTTGACCGGGAGATAGATGTTGGTGTCGAATTCGAGGGTGTCACCCGCATTGATGTCGATGATCTTCACCGGTCGATAGAACTGAACGGTACCGAGGCTTGAAACGGAAATGATCTCGACGAGCATTTCCCGTAAATGACCCATGTCTGTCGGTAACATGAAGATGTCGTCAAAGCCGTTGTTCTGGAGCAAGTCCTTCTTGAATCCCTGTTTGTCCTTGAAATAGATGAAGGATGGGACTTCGGAGAAAGACATCCGGATCAACTGGGATAACTCATAAGGAGAAAAACCGTCCTTTTCATCGGGATGTCTTGAAAAAATCAATGACGGTTCCGATTGCGGATCAATCTCGCGGATGCTCTTGGTGTCCATGGGGATTTCCAGAATGCGAATGCCTCCGAAGAGATCGCTCAAACGCGACTTCAGGTCATCTTCGATACCAATGAGGATGGCAAGTGGTGTGCTCATCGGTTTGCGCCACTCTTTCTTTCAAAAACAGTTTTCAGTTTTTCCTGCAATTCCAGCTTGGAAACCGGCTTGACGATGAAGTGATCCGCACCTGCCTGAATGGCTGAAACAATCGATTTGGTGTCAGACTTGGAACTGATCATGATGAATGGAGTTGTTTTGTAAACAGCCGATGACCGCAATCGGGTAAGTAGATCTAACCCAGAGGATTTCGGCATATTCAGATCACTGATGATCAGCTCGAACGGTGCTTTTTGTTCCTGGATTTTTTCCCACGCATCAGCACCATCCTTGCAATCGTGGATTTTGCTGAAACCCAATTCTTTCATCAATGAAACCAGATACTCGCGAATCGAGTTCATGTCTTCAACGACGAGGATTTTGCTGTCGGCAGGGAACATGTTTTCAGGATAATACAGACCGTGGAAACGGGATAGCGTCAATAGTTCGACATGGAGAATTCCCTGTGCATGGATCGGAATGTTTTGCATAATGGACTAAGACATGGCTACTTCAACAGAACGCAGAAGACGGACCAGGGTACCGGTCGAACAGAAAATCAGACACTCCCGCTACCAGGTGTTGGGAACTCCCGTTTTCGAGGAAAACTCCGCACTGGATTTGTCCAGCAACGGAATCTCTTTTGTTACCGCACAGGAATACCGCAAGGGAGACCTGATTCTCCTTGAAGTCGAGATCGATGCCGAAATCCTGAAGTTGTTGGTCTGTATTGCCTGGGTGAAGAAAATAAAAGGCCAAACGGATAAGTTCAACGTCGGCGCAGAACTGATTGCAATCGACCCGGAACACAAAAAGCAGATGCAGAGCCATTTGGCCAAGTTGATTCAGAAATATGCGGTAAAACCGAAAAAGAGATCCGCGAAGAAAAAAGCGGCCAAGAAGAAAGCTTCCAAAAAGAAAATCGCAAAGACAAAAAAGAAGTCGGTTGAGAAAACGACTCAGAAGAAGTCAGTCACGAAAAAGAAAAAAAGCCGCGCCAAGAAGACAAAGTGAAGCGTAAAGGAAGTTCCGTGTGACTGGAACTTTCATGTAAAACACCGAAAAAAAAGCAAAGACGATCATGGTGATGATTTCCTGCGAGATTTTCAGTTGCTGAAGGGAATACATCTGCGATCCCATGCGGTTCGCCGGAACCTGCAGGCAGTACTCGAAAAAAGCGATTCCCCAGCTTGAAAGAATGGCGATCCACAACGGAGAGTTTTTCAAATCCTTGAGATGCCCATACCAAGCGAAAGTCATGAACACGTTCGATGCGGTCAGCAGAAACAGGGGATTCAGCTGATTCATGTCCTGGCCTCGATCGGAAGGGTGATCGTGGTTTTACCGCTGGATTTTGGAAACCTTACTTCAGCGCAAGAATTCAGCAGTTTCTTGAGCCAAACATCCGGAACCACTTGCCCGCTTTGCGGGTGAATCAGGTGAGTGGTCAGGACCCGGGTGTTCACGATCAATCCATCCCTGGAGATTTCGAATTTTGCACAGAAAATTCCGGAAAGATCGGCGTTGGAAAACGCTTCCATCAGGATTTGCGCAATCTGGTCCATTCCCGGAATCGCTTTCCGAGTGGTCAATGCGCCTTCGATCATCGGGCGAGGTTCGGTGAACCAACCGTGAATCACCAAACGTGCATCCAGCAGGTCCTCAACGCCGTTCACACGGGTGACTCCGTGGGGATACCGCGGATCAAAAACAACCAATCGGTTTTCGAGTGAAGGCACCTTCTCGATGAGCTGGAAAGTTTCGTCGGATTTCGAAGAGTCGAGTCTTTGGAAATAGTTCAGGAGTTTCGACTGAGTGATGAAGGTTTCTCCACCGGTGAATTTTCGTTTTTTCCACGGAGTCAGTGAGTAGACAAAACTCCAAGGACCATGGGGAACATCCGAATGGATATCCTGATAACAGTCATTCACATAGGCGCTCAGCCATGGATGGGAAATCATCTGGCACCCTAGCTCATGACGCCCCCACTGAAGCAGGTGATTCAAAAACGGCTGAAACAGTGCTTCGCCGAAAAAATCCTGCGCTGGAGTTCTCAGTAGTCGGTATTGATCCGGAACATTCCAATAGTCCCAGCAAAATCGGCCAGAGTGAGCGTGCAAGGGGTTTTCAAATCGTTTTACATAGTGAGCGCGAAGATTCCGGTAGCCTGAGTAGAAGGAATCTTCGATGCGGATGGCTTGTCTGGAGTGTTTCGGAATCAGGATGTTTTTCATGGTTTACTGAGATTTTTGACGTTACAAAGGAAGGATGCAAGTACTTTTCACCCGTCGCACTTTGTGGATTCTGATTCTGTTCATGATTTTGTTTCTGGTGGTCGGAACGATCTCAGCCCCCCGCCTGATCAATTGGTATGCCAGCCCCTTTCTTCCCCAGGCGGCTCCCGGTATTTCCTGCGCATCCAGTATTGAATGGGCCATGGAAAAGCTGGTTTTGTTCCAATTGTTCTCCCTATTAACCGGCATCGTTCTCGGAACCGGCGTTGCGGTTTATTTTCGGAAAAAAGGGGAGTGAACCCAAGTTCTCGATTTTGTTAAATAATGTATATGTATTTCACGCAACTGAAAAGATTGACCATAAGTTATTGAAATTTTTACAAAACATTGTTGACTTTTAATGTCAGCTATCGTAGGATCTGCCCAACAAAAAGTTTTGGAGGAAACTATGAAAAATCAATCCCTGTTCGCTCGTTTCGCTGGAGGCCTTTCCCTGATGGTCATGTTGTCTGCATGCGGAAAAAACATGTCTCTCACCGTTCCAGCAGATCAATTGGCAAAAGGAAATGGCCAGACGTCGGACAACAGTAAAACGGACGAAAATAAAGATTCAAAAGACGGTAATCAATCCGCAGACGATAAAAAATCAGCAGATGGCAAAGCTGCTGATGACCAGAAAACCGCTGACGGCAAAACCGCAGATGGTTCAAAATCAGATGCAAAAACCGACGGCAAAACCGCCGACGATAAAAAATCGACTGAGACAGTGGCTTCCAGCGCGATGGATGACATCGGCGTATTGAATCCTTTGTCGGTTCAAGACAAAAAGGATATCGCTGATCTCAGCATTCCATTCTTGCGTGACGGTGATGACGAAAAGGAAAGAAAAACGTCTCGAGTTCTTTTCAAGATTCTTCCTTACGAGTCTCTGATGGAAATTACACAAAGCAAGGAAGTTCCAGACCTGATCACCGCCAAAAAGAACAAAGGCAAACAAAAGATTGATCCGGTTACCAAAAAGCCAATGGTCAAAATTGAGAATACGGTGACCAGTGGATCGGTCGAAATGGTTCTTACTTTGGATGAAAAACAGAACGGTTTGAATCTCAAGAATTTCAAAATTTGTATCCTTGCGGATTTGGCTGAAAGCGATGCTTGCCGGACCTATGACCAGTTGAAAGAAAAAGGTGCAGTACTCAATGATCCGAACGCCGATTCAGCGTTGAAAATCGACTTGATTGCCGCTTTCGGTCTGAATCTGTACAACGTCTTCGCGATCACCGATGAAGTGAACCTTGATTCAGGTGAAGAGTCCAAGTACTTCCGCAAGCTTCTTCTCTCCTTCAACGGCTTGAAGACTCCGGTTGGTGCCAAACTTGAAGTCAAATCCGCCAAACGTGCGGATGCAACCTTGGATGAAGTTGGTTACAACAATGCCCAACTGGAAAATGTTGCCAAGGATGACTTGATCCAGGCTGAACAGCAATAATCCGACCCTCCATTCAAATTTGATACGCGCCTGCCGAAGAGTCTTCGGGGGCGCGTATGTGTTTTCAACGAATCGTAAAAAAATTGTCGTTTAGGTCACGGGTGGCGATTTGCACAATCAGCAGCATGTTTCGTGCTCCAGATGCAAATGCCTTCGGGTTTGAAAAAACGGGATTCCAGATCACCGCCGAACCGGTAGTGGGGTATGAGTGGACTCAGGTGCAAACACCGGTCTTACGAACGCGAGGAATGCTGATTTATGGGGCGCGCTTTGTGGTCGGACATCGCTGGTTGTCGGGCGAAGGGGAATACACCCTCGGCACCACGAACGAAACCTTTCCCACGCAAGACCAAAACATCAAGACCGACAAGCAGAACGCCCGTCTAGGCATCAGGAGCGCTAAATCGATTGGCCCGTTTGTCGATCTCCTGTTTCGAGCGGGCGGTCAGGCCACGAATACCAAAGTCACCTCCACCACGATTTCCACCGCCACGAGTTTGACTGACAATTCGGATTGGGAAATCCATCCTTATGCCGGGCTCGGGGTTCAGGCAAATCTTCTTAAAGTCGTTTCAATCTCCTTGGAAGCCACCTATCTTTTCCGTAGTCTTAAAGACTGGTCGGGGAATGACGTCCAGACTTCCGCTTCACTGAAGATTCAACTTCCTCATTAAGTGAACCGCGCGTCATTTCCGAAAGGAATCATGATGCTGAAGCGTTTATTGATGGAAACGGATTTTGATCATTTGAAGAGCCTGATTTCCAAAGTCGAGGATTTGGAAATCATGGAAATCCCCGGTTTTGACGAGCGTTTGCGTCGTTTACCCATAGAATTGAATTCCGCCGGATTCGACCGTTGGGGGATGCACCCGGAAACCATCCGCAAGTTCGCACCGTTTCTTTATGTTCTTTACAAGAAATATTTCCGCGTCGAAGCCACCGGCTTTGAAAACATTCCCGATGGTCGAGTGGTTTACATTGCCAATCACGGCGGACAGATTCCACTCGATGCAATGATGGTGGGACTTTCATTGTTGCTCGAATCCGAACCTCCGCGCATCGCCCGGGGCATGGTCGAACGTTGGGTACCGACCGTTCCCTTTGTCAGCAGTCTTTTCACACGCATTGGTGCAATGATCGGTGACCCGAACAATTGCCGCGAGCTGCTTCAGCACGATCAATCGGTATTGGTGTTTCCTGAAGGTACGCGTGGCTCCGGAAAACTGTTCAAGGACCGCTATCAGCTCCAGCGATTTGGAACGGGCTTCATGCGATTGGCTCTTGAATCGAAGGCGCCCATCGTTCCGGTTGCGGTGATCGGGACCGAAGAAACCTATCCGAGCATTCATAACTTCAAGCAATTGGCGAAACTGATCGGTGCCCCTTATTTTCCGATCACGCCTTTCTTTCCGTTGTTGGGCCCTTTGGGATTGGTTCCATTGCCTTCCAAAATCACTGTTCGTTTCGGCAAACCGATCTATTTTGAGGGAAGCGAAAATGAATCCGAAGAGTTGATCCGCGAAAAGGTGCAGCAGGTGAAGGAATCCCTTCAGAACGAAATCAATACAGGACTTGAAATCCGAGGCGAAAAGATCTTTTCAGGAGCGGCGAAATGACCGATTCAGCGATCACCAAAAAACCAAAAGTCCTGATCACCGGTGCATCGAGTGCGATTGCACGATTGGTGGCGGGTGCGCTTTCACCCAAATACGATCTGGTGGGAGTTGACCCTCGTCCAGCACCGCGTGACACGCATTTTCCAGGTGAATTTGTCGTCGCCGATTATCACAGTCGTAAGCTCGACGAAGTGTTCTTGCGCCATGAGTTCGATTCCGTGATGCACCTGGGACGTATCCGGGAAAGTCAGCGTTTTTCATCCCAATACCGGTTTCAGATGAACGTGATCGGTACCCAGAAGTTACTCGACTTGTGCAAACTTCACCAAGTGAAGAATCTGATCGTGCTGAGTACTTATCACGTGTACGGTGCACACCGGTTGAATGCGCTTCAGTTGACCGAGGAATCGCCACTGCGCGCTTCCCAGAGTTTTCCAGAACTGGTGGATGCGGTCGAGTTCGACCATGCCGCCACCACATTCATGTGGCGGAACCGCGAAGTCAGAACGACCGTTCTCCGTCCAACCAACGTCATCGGTAAACACATCCGCAACACGATTTGTTCCTTGCTCCGTTCAGGGGTTTGCCCGAAGATTTTCGGTTTTGATCCGCTGATGCAGTTCATTGACGAGAAGGATTTGGCCCGAGCGTTGATCCTTTCGCTCGAGCAGAATGTCGCCGGTGTCTTCAATGTAGCCGGTGAGGGAGTGATTGCCTATTCCCATGCCATTCGCCATGCCGATGCGGTTACTGTACCATTGCCTCCGTTCATTTCTGCAGGACTGGTGAGGGTGGTGGCCGAGCTGAGTAAGATGAATCTTCCGCCGTATCTGATGGAGTTTTTCAAGTATCCGACCATTATCAATGATGATGCCTTCCGTGCGAAGTTCGGCTATCAGCCGAAGGTGAAAACCGTCCAAAGTTTGCGGAATTTGGGCCAGATCACGGATCGTCGTCATCTGATCGCCCAAGCAGGCAGTCTTGATGAGTCAGTCTGAAAACCACACAGTCATTAACTTTTTGAATTCATGACGGAATTCCGATTGGATTCCAAGTGCTTTTGTTTTTATATTAAATTAATTTAATTGTGTGATTTCGACGGTTTTCATGGTATGAAAAGGCCGTGAAAAGCCGGTTTTTCATCATTTTTGCAACCCTGTTCCTGTGGAGTGCCTGTGGGCAGTCTCCGGATGT
The DNA here is from genome assembly GCA_040379745.1 of Bdellovibrionales bacterium. Taxonomy (GTDB): domain Bacteria; phylum Bdellovibrionota; class UBA1018; order UBA1018; family CAIMNF01; genus CAIMNF01. The sequence goes on from JBEIKL010000013.1 coordinate 17,658, forward strand.
TCGCGTGGAACCCGGTGTCCGTAAGGATCCGATTCCGAATGACGAACAAGTGGCTGCCGCAAAAAACGGATCCCTGGTCTGTGATCGCGCCTCCGTGTGTGAGCCCGCCGTCGCACTGATTTCCGTGGCGACCGCATCGGGCCTCAGTCGTTGCACCGGATTTCTCATCGATGATTCCCATGTGCTCTCGAATTCCCACTGTTTGCCTGAAAGTGTCGTCGAATCCGATCGTTGCAGTGAGTATGCATTTATTCATTTTGCAGGAGATCTGCACCGGACCTGCAAAAAAGTGACGATTCGTTCACGCTCCACTGATCCAGCGTTTCAGGATTATGTGATTTTGGAACTGGATCGTCCCGTGAAGGATGTTCAACCCATGAGATTGTCCCGTCGGGGCTTTCGGAATCGGGAGAAATCGGTATTGATTCGAGTCAATATGACTCAGGATGAAGCAACCGGAATTTACGGTGGGATCCAATCCCGAGCGAATTGTGAAGCCAGTTATCAGACGCTCTTTGCGACCAATATCCGTTCCTCATTGTCGCCGGTGATGACCTTCGGTGATTGTCCGGTCAGGCACGGTTATTCCGGTGCACCCTTCATCAATTCGAACGGTGAGGTGGGGGCGATGGTTCAGGCGAATCTTTCGGTGAGTTCGGATACGGTCCGGGATCAGATCCGCAAGTTCCTGCTTGATGAGGATTACGGCGATATAGCGTATTCCACACAAATCCGCTGTGTCCGTGATCTGGTGGGAACGACCGCTTTGGCATGTTCGGCTGAAGGTCCTTTTCAATCCTCCACGCCAGAGGGATTTCTCCGTGCCCATCAAGTGTTTGATGCATCGAGTTTGTTGCCGAACCCTTCTTCCCAGGCCTTATGGTCCGAGTTGAACAGTGCCAATTCGGACGAGTATCAAAAGGGATTCGTGATGTTACCGAAATGTATTTCCTTGAAAGAAGCGCAGTCACCTTCGTTTTCCATCATTTCAACCCTGATTGCTTATCGTTTGGGTCTCAATCGCTTCCTCCAATCCGAGTGGAGAATGAGGGGAAAGATGGGAGATCGACAGGTGGTGTTCGTTTCCAGCAAAAGAAATGCACCGCAAACGAATTATCCTCTGAACGAATTGGAAATGAGTAGCAAGGAAGTGGGTAAGGTGACCCTTCCGGTTTGTAAAAAGTGAAGGAATCGATCGTCAACCGTTCAGCTTTTTACAGATCGGGCAGGTATGCCCGTCGCAGCCTCTGGCAGAACAGAATTCCCTTCCATAGAAGATGATTTGCAGATGCACATCGTGCCAGCTCGATTCCGGGAACAGCTTTTTGAGGTCCGTTTCCACTTGTTCGACGTTTTTTCCGGGTGACAGTTTCCAGCGCTTGGCCAGGCGATGGATGTGGGTATCGACCGGAAATGCCGGATGACCAAAACATTGGGTCATCACGACACTGGCGGTTTTGTGGCCGACGCCGGGAAGGGCTTCCAGTTCTTCAAATGTGTCGGGCACCCGACCATCATATTTTTCGACCAGGATCTGTGAAAGCTTGCGGATGTTTTTCGCCTTGGTCGGGGCCAATCCACAGGTCTTGATGAAAGACAGGATTTCCTCATCGGATAGTTTGGCCATTTTCTGTGGCGTAGGTGCCTTTTTGAACAATGCAGGCGTAACAATGTTGACCCGTGCATCGGTCGTCTGGGCGGAAAGCAGTACAGCAATCAATAGCGTGAACGAATCCGAATGATCCAAGGGCGGTTTCGGATCCGGATAAAGTCGGGCGAGCTCTTTCTCGATGTACTTCGCCCGTTTCTGTTTTTCAGCGATGGTCAAGGCCATTACTTGAACTCAACTGGAAGCTTTTGCCAGCACTCGAAATAGTTCTCATCGAGCAATCCTGGTTTCTTCAGGGCTTGTTCGGTCGGTGCAAAGACATATTGGCTTTCCCACATGAACGCCATGGTGTTTTCGTAGTGTTGCGGTTTCAGTTCCGAAGCGGAAGCCTTGATGAAGCCATCCGCATCCGGGCCGTGACCGGTGAATGCATTGTGAAGACTGGCGCCCGCAGGCAAGAAGCCTTCCTCTTTTGCATCATAGGCACCGGTGATCAAGCCCATGAATTCATTCATCACATTGCGGTGGTAATACGGAGGACGGAACGTGTGTTCTGCCACCATCCAGCGTGGAGGAAAAATCACGAAGTCGATGTTTGCGGTTCCGGCGACCGGGCTTGCGGAAGTGAGCACGGTGAAAATCGAAGGATCCGGATGATCGTAGCTGACGGTGTTGATCGTGTTGAATTTGCGAAGGTCGTAACGGTAAGGGGTCAGGTTGCCATGCCAAGCAACGGTATCGAGAGGAGAGTGCTTCAGGGCTGCGCGCCACAAGGACCCTTGATAACGGGCCAGCAATTCAAAATCTCCCGACTTGTTTTCAAAACTCGCCACCGGCACTTCAAAATCACGGGAATGGGCAAGACCGTTAGCGCCGATCGGGCCGAGCTCCGGAAGTTGGAGCGGACTACCGAAATTTTCGCAGACATAACCGCGTGCTGAATCGCTTTTCAGTTCGATCCGGAACTTCATCCCGCGAGGGATCACGCCGATGTGCAGAGGTGAGAGTTCCATCGTTCCGAGTTCGGTGTGTACGATCATTTCACCGCTTTCCGGTACAATCATCATTTCACCGTCGGCGTTATAGGCATAACGGTTGTTCATGCTTTGGTTGAAAGCATAAAGATGAATTGCGCAACCTGTATTGGTTTCGCAACTTCCGTTGATGGTGTAGGTGAACAACGAATCGATGAAATCGACCTTTTTTGCAGGATCCGCTTTTGGATATGGGTTGAATCGCAACGCTTGCGGGGTGCGGATCACTTTTCCCCGGATCGGATCACTGATCCAGGTCGCATGACCGATTTCCTCGAATTTTCCCTGAATGACGGACGGACGGATCTTGTAGAGCCAGGTCTTCAGATTGCGATGACGGGGAGCCGTGAATGCAGTGCCGCTGAATTGTTCGGCAAAGAGGCCTAGGGGGGCAACTTGAGGGGAATTCTGACCCTTGGGAAGGGCTCCAGCGCGTGCTTCGGTCTCGAAGTGATTTCCAAATCCGTTTTGATAGTGCATGGACACAGATTAGCGACTGACTGCTCTTTAGTCAAACCGAAGCGGTCAGGGAAATGACGGAAAGTCCTGATTTATTAAGTGAATTTTGTTTAGCAAGATCTTGAAACTGCAAGGAATTCCCGTGGCTGGGTGACCGCTAAAGGTTTCCAGTGAGTTGACCGAAGAGTCATTGAGGAAATTTTATGGTCATAGTCGGCGCGATTATCGTTCTCGGGTGTGTTTTGGGTGGGTATGTTGCCCACCACGGTCCTCTCGGGGTTCTGGTTCAGGTCGAGGAGTTCATCATCATTGGTGGTGCGGCTCTCGGTTCTTTGGTTCTTTCCAACTCCTCTGGACAGATCAAACACGTGATTCATTCGATTCAGCATGCCATCAAGAAAAAGCCCATCACAAAGGAAGAATACCTTGAATTGCTGATGTGCCTGTATGAACTTTGCAAGGTCGTGAAGACCAACCCGCTTTCCCTCGAGCCTCACGTTGAGAAACCGGAAAACTCTGAAATTTTCAAAAAATATCCTGCAGTTTTGCACAATCACCATGTTCTGGATTTCATGTGCGATACCTTGAAAGTCCAGATCTCATCCCCGATGAGTCCGTATGATCTCGAAGATCTGATGGACAAGGACATGAAGGCTGCACACGAAGAAGAGACGCACGCAGCGCATGCGATCGGAAAGGTCAGTGATGCGATGCCGGGTCTCGGGATCGTTGCGGCGGTTCTCGGGGTGGTCATCACCATGGGTAAGTTGAACGAAGGTAAGGGCGTGATCGGTCAGTCAGTTGCGGCGGCACTCGTCGGTACCTTCTTGGGTATTTTGCTCTCCTACGGTTTCCTGGGGCCTCTCGCGACCAAGATCGAAGGCGACATTGCGGACGATGGTAAATACATCGATGTGGCCAAGTCAGCGATTCTTGCGCTTGCCAAAGAATGTGCACCGAAAGTCTGTGTGGAATTTGCCCGTCGTACGGTGCCACCGGGAGTGCGTCCTTCATTTGAAGAAGTGGATAAGGCAACTTCCAACGTTGGTGCGAAAGCAGCTTAAGGATTGAATCATGGCGGATAAGAACAAAGGCATCACGATTGTCATCAAGAAAGTCCAAGGCGGCCACGGTGGAGCACACGGTGGAGCCTGGAAGGTGGCATTCGCTGACTTCATGACCGCCATGATGTGTTTTTTTCTCGTGATGTGGCTGATGGGAGCGGACGAGGAAGTGAAGCAGGAGATCGCGCATTACTTCAACCATCCGAACACTCCGTATAAGGCCGGTCGTGATCCGCAGTCCAAAACCGTGACCCCGTTGGGTGAACGCAAAGGGGATGGCGAGTCCATGCTGAAGGGGGCGGAAGGTGCGGTGCCGGAAGAATTGGTGCAGAGTCCGCTTCGTGAAATGAAAGACGCCATCGAGGAAAAACTCGGCGATGTCGCTTTTGGTCTGGAACTGGATGCGGAAATCGATGTGTTGAAATTCTCGCTCCTGGGTGACGAGGTATTTGAAGAGGGTACTACCGACATCAAGCCCGAAGCGAAGTCGAAGCTCGATCAGATCGGAAGGCTCTTCCAAAAACATCAGGGATACATCCTGGTTGAAGGTCATCTGGACAGTAAAAAATCCATGACCGGTGAAGATCCATATCTGTTCTCGACTGCCAGGGCGATCGCGGTGATGAATTATTTCACCCGCCCTCAAAAAGGAAAGCCTGCGGGTTCAGTCATGGACGAAAATCGCTTCTGTCCGCGAGGAGTCGGATCCAAGCGCGCATGGAGTGTGAGTGGTGGCGATTCCAGTCGTAACCGTCGAATCGAATTCACTCTGTCAGCGAAGAATCCTTGTGCGGATTGATTCCTGCATGCATTTTCGGCCGATCTTCATCTGAAAATTTCTTTTGAATCCAGTAATTCCTGAATGATCTTTCGATGCGGGTGGTTTTGCCGATAGGCCAGATAAAGAATCCGCTTCGAATCTTTTCCGAGAGAGGTGAACTTCACCGTATTCTGCCGGATGGCGGATTGGCAGGCGTGTTCGGGCAACACGGTTGCGGAATTCGGTGTGGCGGATATCCATTTCGAAAGTGCGGTCAGGTCGTTCCAATAAACCCGGTAAATCGGTGGAACCATTTTTTGTCTGCGCACCAACCACTCATCCACCGGGTTCATTTGTGGTGACAATGTTCCCCACGTCAGTTTTGCCAGTGATTCGGCAGAATCTGAGGCGAAGCGTGCTTTCGGGTGCGTGACGATTCCCCAGGTTTCCGTGAAGATCGGTTTGCAGATGAAGTCTTCGAGTTCTTCCTTGTGTTCCAGGATTCCCACATCCATCCCGGCCTGCACCAATTCGAAGGAAACCCGCGAGAGTGCGGAGATGTGAACTTCCAGTGAGAGGTCGGGAAAACGATTCGCCACCCGATTCCACCAAGGCAAGATGATCTCGCGCATGAAAATCTGGGGACCGACCATCCCGAAATGAAGAGGTTCGTCCAAGTGTCGCTTTGCTTTTTGGATTCCCGAATTCCAGGCAGTGAGTACGCGCTCGGAAAGTTGTGCGATTTCAAGAGCTGCTTGAGTCGGGGCCAATCCACGAGGCCCCTTCCGTTCAAATAGCCGGATTCCCAATTCTTCTTCGAGATTCTGCAATCGTTTGGAAAGTCCGGATTGGCTGAGGTGAAAACGCTGCGCAGCGCGCGTGAGATGGGGGTCTTGAATCAGGGCTTGGAGAAGGCTTAAATCTTGTAATTCCATATTGGAATAATACTATCACAAAAAACCAATTTATTTCATATTAGTGTTTTGGCATAACCAAGACCATGAAAGCATTACTTGTTTTGATCACCTTGACCCTTCAATTGACCCCGATGGCGGTGGCGGCGACTCAGGAGTCCTCCCGCTCTTCCGACCACACGGTGGAAAAATACCTTCCCAATATCCGTGACCGCGTTCGCCAGTGCACGATCCTTCCATTTATTTACGATTCGAATCACGTTCGTAAGGAGCAATCTCTTCGCAGTCATTGTCCTGAAGTGAAATTGATCAAATCCGTGCAGGGTGGTGTTGTAGCGAAAATCCATGTCTATGGTCAACAATTCTTGGCTCGTTTGATTGAGACCGAATACACCGATGGTGATTTCTATGATGTCGAAATCGTTAATGCTCACACCCAAGAAAGTTATCGTATTGATAACGTTTTGGCGTTCGGTGATGTTCTTCTCGGTGTTCTGGGTGGTGAATCCAAAGGCGTCACCGAACATCTCGTTACGGAGTGAAATTCTTCAACTGATTTTCAGTTAGTCGGTGAAAAACACCGTGTGCCGAAACACATGGGGTTTTTTTATTTCCATAAAGGCTGGTTTTGACCTTTACCGTTTTTTCAGAGATCTCCTCGATCACGGTGATCAATCGGGCTTCTTCGTTCAAAGGAAGGGGTAACCGGTACTCAACTTCGAGTTTTTTCGTGACGACTGGCATATTCTGATTCCAAACCAGGATACCCATGACTTCATCAATCAGTGCCGCAGTCGCCCCCCCATGGACGTGAGCCGGAGGGCCTTCGGCGCTTGCCTTGAATCGCACTAACGATAAGAGTTCGACCGGTTCTTGTGCGATCCGATGGTCTACATGAAAAAGCGGACTTTCATGACCTGAAACAAAGCTTTTATTCCAGTTCGGAAAGGACGGATTGATTGGCGTCGAGGTATTGAATCGTTCCATGAACATGAAGAAATTTTATCACTGCCCCGATCGAAACGAAAAGGGGTATTCGGTTGCGACCTGATTCCGGCTGGTGCTAACATCAAAGCATGACTCGGAAAGCCAGTGCGATTTTCATTTTCATTACCATTATGCTGGATACCATCGGTCTGGGTGTGGTCATTCCCGTGATGCCGGACCTTCTGAAACGACACGTGTCAGATGAGTCCTTGATGTCCTCTTATTTTGGATATTTCATCTCGCTGTTCGCATTGATGCAATTCATGGCATCTCCAATCTTAGGAAGGTTCTCGGATCGCTTCGGTCGAAAACCGATCCTGCTTCTGTCACTGTTCTTTTCGGCGATGGGTTACTTGTTGATGGCTTATGCGCCCAACCTGACTGTCCTGTTTTTGAGTCGCGTGCTTTCCGGGATCGCCGGTGCCAGCATTTCGGTTGCCTCGGCCTATATTGCGGATGTCAGCACGGACGAAACCCGTGCTAAAAACTTTGGAATGATCGGTGCCGCTTTTGGATTGGGATTCATCCTTGGCCCGCTGATTGGTGGTGTGCTCGGAGCGCAACATACGGATTATCCTTTTTTGGTGGCTGCAACTTTCACCCTGATCAACTTCATTTACGGATGGCTGGTGTTGCCAGAGTCATTGGCCCATCACCACCGCCGATCCGGATTCAAGTTCAGGGACTTCAATCCGTTTGCTTCAGTGTTATCCATTTTGAAAACACGCGGGATCCGCACCTTGGTCTGGGTCTATCTCTTGTTCAATATGGCAGGCATGGTCCATCCGGCTTGTTGGACTTTGTATACCAAGAAGAAGTTTTCCTGGACCGCTGCTGAAATCGGTATTTCTTTGACCGTAGTCGGAATCATGAGTTCGATCTCACAAGGATGGTTGACCCGCATTCTGATACCGCGTTTGGGGGAATGGAGATCAGTAAGATGGGGTGCGTGGATCCAAACACTATCATTCTTCCTGTTTTCAATTGCAGTCAGTCCAACCATGCTTTATTCGGTGATTGTTCTTTCTTCCCTGGGGTGGATCGGACAGCCCGCTTTGCAATCCGTGATCAGTCAATCGGTAAGCGCTGAAAAACAGGGTGAGTTGCAAGGCTCGTTGAATGGTTTGGCCAGTCTGACCGCAGTGATGAGTCCCTTGTTGGCGACATCGA
>JBEIKL010000014.1:0-25198 GCA_040379745.1 Bdellovibrionales bacterium
AGCTGAACCTTGAGACCGCTGTTGCTGATCGACATGGTCATCATGTCGGTCTTCAGGGAGAGGGCCTGTGAACGAAAAGCCTGACGGTAACAGGTCAGGTCGTCTGAACAAATCTGGCGGGGTGGATTCTTGGTTCCTTTCCAGAACTCCTGCCAAAGCCGGGCGATATCATGCTGAATGGCGATTACCCGCATGTCCTTGATTTTGGGAGTGGAGGCGACTTGTCTGTTTTGCAAGTTGTGAATCGACTTGCGCAACATCTTGTTGATGAAGTCGATATTGGCGGGTTGGATCTGGGCGTACCCCAGCGCACCTACCACGGATTCGACATCACCTTTGAATCGGCTTTCGACGTAGGATTGGCAAGCAAGAAAGGAAAAATCAATGCGTGAGGCCTTGGCCGCAAGTCCGATGTAAGGCCTGAGTTTGTTGCGATACACACAGTACTTGTCCTTCGGAATGGAGCATCGGAAGTACTCGTCGGTTTCGGTGGGATCCTTCGGCGTGAACCTGCTCTTCAGGGTGAGGATGGATGCATTCTTGGTCGCGCGGGTGTAATACTCCGGATAGAAGAGTCGTGAACGGTCACTTTTCTCGAGAAAGCGGGCAAGAGCGCGGTATAAATCATGTCCGCTGATTTTTTGATCCGGATGTTCGTCGTCGCTGGGAACGTTGAACCCGAGCTGTCGGGCGATGTCGATCTCTTTTTGTTTCATGAATGCCGGTTCCTTGCCGCAAGTCCTTGGGCCTGCGTTGGTCGAGCACTCGCAATTGAGGGGCGGTGCGGTCGGAACAGGTGTCGCTCCCCGGGCATTCGTGATCAGTAAAAGTAAAAGCAACGCTTTCATGGGCTTCTATCATTTTACGTCATTTGTTCAATAATTTCTATTTATCTCCGGATTTTGCAAATCAAGAGTGTCCCCGTCGACACACGGGTTGATATCATTCGGGACTCATCATCGGAGGCCTTTATTCCGATAGGGAATTGATGGATTTACGCCTTCTGAGGATCATGCCGCTTTTGATCATTGCCTGCTTCGGAATGCCTTCGGCATTCGCGAAGGAGTGCGATTTCGAGCTGATGACCTTCTTGAGGAATGATCTTTTTGTGAGCGCGCGCCAGGGTATGCCCGGTAAAGTCGACTTCGCCTCGATCGTCAAGCGGATCGAATCGGGTGAATTGAAAATGCGTCGGATCCCCGGTCAGTCGGTCAGCAGAATCGAAGGTCTGTCACCGGGGCAGGATGTGTTCATTCGTTCGAATTTTGTCAAGAACATGCCCATCGATAAGGGATACGGTGATTTCGGTTATGACATTTCGACCCGGATCAAGCGTGATGTTCAGTTTTATCATCTCAGTCGTCACCTGGGGGTCGAGATCGTTCCGGAGACGGTGCTGGCCAAGATCAACGGTGAAGAAGTCGCGATTCAGGCAAGGGTTTATGGCAAGGAATTCAAGACGGAAAAGGATTTCGATCGTTACATGAAGGAACGGGTGATGATGGGGAAAATCAATTACCTCGAACACAAGGATGATCTGGAGAACATGGCCATTCTGGACATGGTGGCGGGCAATCTGGATCGGAACATCACGAATATGATTTTTGATCAACACCGCAACCGGATGATCGGCATTGATCATGCGGATATTTTGCCGGAGAAGGACCATGTTTCGGGGGTCATCTGGTTCTGGACTGACTATGGTCCCGGTGGGCAATTTCCTCTATTGCCGAAAAACCGCGAAAAAATCCTGAAGCTGAATCCCGATCACATCACGAATCTGATGCGGAAAGATGGATTGGTGAATGAGGCAGCCATCTCCTCGGTGAGAAAACGCATCCACATGCTTCAACAATGGACGAAGAAGAATCCGGAGATCAGCATCCGTGAGTTGGGCCAGAAAATGGATGAACAGATGGTTCCCCCGCATCCCTGGTGAAGGATCAGGTTCCGCAAAAGGTGCGGTAATCGGGATCGGTTCGAGTCGGCGGTTCACGGTAGCGGACATTCACCTCGGTTTCCGCATATGGGTTTTTCAACGCTTCGAGGAGTTTTTCGAGGGCACTCAAGTTACCGGATTCGTTTGCTGCGAGCAATGCTTCTTCGACCAGGTGATTGCGCGGAATCACAGCGGGATTAAGGCTGAGCATGCGCACTTGAGCTGATTCCAAGGTTGAGCCTTCTTCTGCCAGCCGTTGATTCCAGTCTTGTTTCCATTTGATGAATTCCGCATCAGTGAAGAGCGGAGAATCCGTGCTGCCGCCATTCGAGAGGGTGCGGAACGTATAGGTGTAATCGGCTTCGTGTTTCAGCATCAGGCTCAACAGACGATTACTGAGATCGAGGTCGCCCGGGTTTTCGGTTTCAAGCCCAAGCTTCGAGCGCATGCCCTGCAACCAGTAACCCAGGAACGATGCAGGGAAACGATCAATTGCTTCTTTGGCGATGGTCAGTGCGGCACCGCGATCTTCACTGAGAAGGGGCAAGAGTGTTTCCGAGAAACGAGCCAGATTCCATTGGGCAATCACTGGCTGATTTCCATAAGCGTAACGGCCGTGATGGTCGATCGAGCTGAACACCGTGTCGGGATGGTACTGATCCATGAATGCACACGGACCGTAGTCGATGGTTTCTCCACAGATGCTCATGTTGTCGGTGTTCATCACTCCGTGAATGAAGCCCACCATCATCCATTGGGAAACGAGTTTTGCCTGACGGTCGATCACCGCATTCAGGAAGTCCCGATAGCGAGTCGTCGCTGAAATGCATTCGGGGTAGTGGCGATCAATCGTGTAGTCGGCCAGTTTTTTCAGTCCATCATCCCGTTGCGTCGCAGCCGCAAATTGAAAGGTCCCGACGCGGATGTGGCTACGGGCAATGCGAGTGAGAATCGCACCTTGAAGAGAGTGATCGCGATATACCGGTTCACCTGTCGAAACCACGGCGAGACTGCGAGTAGTGGGAATTCCCAGCGCATGCATCCCTTCGCTGATGATCAGTTCACGGATCATCGGTCCTAGCGCTGCTCGACCATCGCCTCGACGCGAATAGGGAGTAGGGCCGCTGCCCTTGAGTTGGACATCGAACCGTTCACCGCTTGGGGTGAGGTGTTCGCCAAGAAGTATCGCGCGACCGTCACCCAGCATCGTGAAGTGTGCGAACTGGTGACCGGCGTACGCTTGTGCGATTGGTTCGGAGCCATTGAAAATCGAATTGCCCGCAAAGTGGGACGCAAGAATAGCTGGAGACGATGGTTCGGGAGAAAATCCCAAGGCGTCGGCCAAGGAAGCATTGAAGAAGACCATGCGGGGGTCGCGCACGGGAGTGGGCAGTGCCCGCTGATAGAAATGCGCTGGCAGGGACGAGTAGCTATTCTGAAAATTCCATCCATTCATGTGGTTTCAAAGTAAGGAATTAGCCGAGAGAAGTCAATGTTTTGGCGGTCAAGGAAGTGTCGAGACATGACGATGAGTAGTGCATGAAACAACGCGAAGACATTGACCCTCAAGGATCAGCCCGACACGGATTTCTGGGGTGGTACGAGAAACGATTGAGACAGTTCAAGACGCCGGTGCTGATCGTGACTTTATTGTTGTTCTACGTGATTCTGGCCACGATCCTCGGTCTGGCTGTTGCGCCCGCGGTTTGGGTGGTGTCATCGTTGTTCGACTGGAGTCAGTCATTCTCCGGTTTTGCATCGTATTGGATTCGCGGTGCCGCGGTGGTGCTCGGGTACCTGACTTTCGGTTTTGCCGCCATTCTCGTGGTTCCGGTTCCGAATCGCTTCATCCTCCTGTTCCTGAAGCCGTATCGTGGGCCGTATTATTCGCTTGATGTGATCTGGTGGTACCTCCACAACATTTTACTTTACTCCGTTCGGTACTCGTTTTTGGAATGGGTCACCCCTACGCCGTTCAATCTTTATTTTTATCGGATGATGGGAATGAAGATCGGTAAACGCTCGGACGTCAACACCACCAACATCAGTGATGCCGGATTGATTACGATGGAAGATGGAGTCACGATCGGCGGGTCGGCGACGATCATCGCGCACTATGCGGTTCAAGGGTATCTGATTGTTCAGCCCGTAGTGATCCGGAAGAATGTCACGATCGGGTTGCGTGCCATGATTCTGGGGGGAGTCGAGATCGGCGAGGGTGCGAAAGTGTTGCCCAACTCCGTAGTGCTTCCGAAGACAGTCATTCCGGCAGGTGAAACCTGGGCCGGTGTGCCTGCCCGCAAAGTCGAGTAGCTTTCACTGCGAGTCTGTCTTTTTGGATTCTTCCTCGCGGTGGGTATGAGGCGATTTCGTTCGCCATTTTCCATCACGTCCGGATAAAATCGATTCATGATTCCACTAATGGACGACTTCACTCATATCGGAAATGCCTGCGCAAGAATGGCTTACAAGGATGATCGGATCGCGATCTCCTCATTGAATTGCCTGTTGGGTGAATCGGTCGAGGCCTCGCGGTACGCATCGCTTGCGCTCATCCTGATGACCGTCTTCATCCTGGACCGTCTCTACTTCAAGGATCGCAGTTGGAAGCGCATGACCCTGATGGCCTTGCACCCGCTGGTGCTGACTCCGTTTTTCTGGGCTTCTCAGATCACCACTTCGATGACCACATTTTGGGCCGCGGGTTGGTCGTGGCTTTTCATCCGTTGGTTGAATGGACCGGTTCTTTGGAGCCGTTGGTTGCTGTTGCTCGTACCTTCCAGTTTCGCCGTATTGACCGTTCGCTTTGAGGGTGGAGTTTATGCGTTGGCGTTTTTGGTGATCTGGTTTTTGCAAAATGGTTTTCCTTGGAAAGCTGGTAAGTTATCCAAGCTGATCATCCCAGGAGCCGGCACTGCAATCCTGGTTCCGCTTGCTTTGGGAATCAAAAAATTCATCATTGATCCGGAAAACATTTTTTCAGGAAGTGATGGGGCATCCTCTTATCCCAAAAGTCTTTGGCCCGTTCTTCAGTTGGATTCGCTGTTGCGCTATGGTGAGAGCCTGATTCTTCCCTGGAGGGCGTCGTTCTACGGCAATTGGTACCGATGGATGGAGATCGCGAAAAATCCTGGTAAAACGGTTTTTCTCGTCTTGGGATTGCTCTCGGTCCTTGGATTGTTTTTGTATGGATGGTACAGCGCTCAGAAGAGCAAGGGGAAGTCAGTCGAGATTCCGCAGCGACTCGGGATGGGATTGCTTTTCTTTTTCGTTTGCACCTTCGGACTTTCCATTCTTCCGCGAAGTGACTGGCATTATCTGATCCGCACTTATCTTGGAACCCTTTGTTTTCTGGTCTGGGTGGCGCCGATCCTGGTTCGGAATAAGCTGGCTTATGCTTTGACCGTGGTGGTGTTGATCGCTTCAACCTCGGCGCACGTGTTTGCCCATTACGCCGGTGATGTGGAAATCAGCATTTACGAGAAGGAAATTGCCGGTGCGGATCATCCGTTCCTGGATCTGGTCGAATCGAAAGTCCTGACTGCGCAAAACCGTCATCAAGAAGCGATCGAAGTTTTGTATTCCGCATATGAAAAGATACCGGTCGAGTTTGCGCAAAAGTCCAGACGTACGGGAATGCTTTGGACTCAGATCCTGTATGATGCTTGGTATCTCTATGAGTTGACTGGCGACGGGGCAAAGAGCAAGCAGGTCTACCAGGTCCTTAAAAAATCGAGTTATTTTCCATCCGTGCATGCTTGTCTCCAGGTAGAAATCGAAAACCCTGAGCCCTGTCTTGCGGGCGATCGGCGAGGAGGATTCTGCAGTTCGTTCGGGCTGGGGTTCCCTCGCTTAAGACAGATTCGGGAATACGCCCTGAAGGTGAAAGAGGTGTGCGGTTTTGAGCCCTGAGATGCCGTAGTCTCCGCCTAATCCGTAGACAACACCTGTCTAAACTTTAGACGGTAAAAGCACCTCTTCTGCTGTTTTATTTGAGTTGAGCCGGCATTGCTCTTGCTTTAAGCAGGGGAAATGAATTCCACTTGGATCAAAAAAACCGCCCAGACCAGCATCCTGATTGCCCAGGCGTTCCTCGCCGTGGCGTGCGCGTCCGCGAAAGAAGAATCCTTCGATTATTCATCCTATGAGCAACAGGCGAGTTACAGTGTGGAGCATTTTCAGCAACAGGCGGAAAGCTGCTCCAAGAGTGCCAATGTGAGTGCTGCAGACGCATCGTTGACTTTTCACGCTTGTAAAATTTCGACCAGTGCATCCAGCGTTGCAATCCGTATTTTTGCGAGTGGTACGAGTGTGCAGAAAATGTGTGTGTTTCCCACTGTGGAAACCAACGGCGTGAAAGCGCCCATTACCTTGAACCCATCCGCACCCGTTGAATCACGTTATCTCAAAGTCTGCGGAACCATTGCTTATACCGGGTCTTCTGCAACCGTAAACCACAACGCGTTCAACGGATTGCTCATGGTGGATTCCCTGGATGCCAGCCGTTTTTCCCAGTGTCTTTCCGAATCAGACTTCCGTTCCTGTGCCAATTCCGCCGCTCTTGTTTTTGCCGAAGGATCCCTTTGATCTGATTCTTCAGGAAAACTTCAGAAATTCTTGAGCAGAATTTTCATCCGCTTTTTGTTTCAGGATCTCATGAAAAGTGCTAGTGATGCCGATCAGTTCCATTGAAGTCAGTTTCAGGAAAGGAAAGGCCGTTCGATGTTCAGGTGGTGCAGTTACTGTCAGTCGTTCATCGGCGAGTCCGAGCCAAGGGATGATTTCCGGTTGACTCATGGTGTGTGCAGAAAGTGTAAATCGAAAGCCCGTGCTTTTTCGGAAGCGGATATCCAGGGCATCGAACCCATTCGGGGCTTCTTTGCGGTTTTGCAAAGCGCGGTTCTGGCGCACGAACGATTCGACAAGGGAAAGATCTTGTTGCAAGCAAAGTCCCTGATGATCAATCCGGCCGATCTTCTTGCCGGAGTGATGCAACCCTTGCTTTATGAGATCGGTCGCTTGTATCAGCATGGGAAAATCCCCGCAGTTGAGGAGCACCATTTTTCACTGATGATCCGCGAATTGATCCGCGACATCCGCATGGATCTTACTTTGAGTGAGGCACATCCGGAAAGTGCCGATATTCTGCTCGCCTGTGCGAATGGAAATTTTCATGAGTTCGGAATTTCACTGTTGGAGCTTCATCTGCGGAAGGCCGGCTTGCAGGTGGAATCGCTTTGTCCGGGAATTCCTGCAGATCAGCTGGTCGCCTACGCCAAGCGTCTCGGTGTCAAGGTCATCGGCCTCTCCGTTTCGATGGAAGAACAGTTACAGGAAGTAGAGAAGGTGGCGCGCATGCTGGACAACGAACCTTCGTTTCGTCCGCCGTTGCTTGCCGGAGGATTTGTGGTTCGGGCTTCCACGCCCCCCATTCCCGGCGTGACCCTGTTTGCCGCCAGCATTGATGAGTTGGTGGAGTGGGTGGTGAAAAAAGTCGCCGAACTCAAGCAAAATCAGATGGTTGCCCGCTAATCCTAGCTCAAATTAAATCCTTTTCACTGTGCGTTATCTTTGGTATGTCGACTCAATGGGGATTGTTTATCTCGTCTTCGTATTCATGAGTCAGGCGTTCGCGTACGATTACGGTATTGATCGTTTGCGTGAGCCTGCGTTGGAATCCAAGCTCGAGAATCGTAAGGTGGCGTTGCTGGTACACGCTGCTTCGGTGGACCGCACGGGTACGCACTTGATCGATCTGTTGTATCCCCGGTTTCCGGTGAAGAAGATTTTTGTTCCCGAGCATGGTCTGAGGTCTTTGAATGATGGTTGGATCAAGGACGGTGTGGACGAGAAAACCGGTCTTCCGGTCTTGTCTCTTTATCAGGAACGATCGCGTGCGCCGCGCGCACAGGATCTGGCCGATGTCGATGTGATCGTGATGGATCTGCAGGACGTCGGAGTTCGCTATTATACGTATTTTTCGACCATAGCCGAGTTTGTGAAAGTGGCGAGCTCAATGGGAAAAGAAATGATTCTCCTTGATCGGCCGAACCCATTGGGAGGGAGCGCGGTCGAAGGTGAGATCCTCGATCCATCGCTTGAAGGCGCGTTCATTTCCTATTTCACGATTCCCACCCGTCATGGCATGACTTTGGGTGAACTGATCCGCATGTACGTCGCGGAAAAAAACATTCCTGCAAAACTCGAAGTGGTGACGGTCACGGGATGGTCGCGTGAACCGGTGATCGATACACCGGATCGTCCGTGGACCCCGTCTTCTCCTGCGATTCAGACCCATGAACAGGTCCTGCTGTATTCGCTCTGGGGATCGCTCGAACACTTCAACCTCTCGGTCGGACGTGGAAAAACCAATGAACTGGCATTTCGGGTGATCGCGGCTCCATGGATCAGTGAAGTCGAGTCGGAGACACTCAGTGCGGATCTGAATTCACTGGGTTTCAAGGGAGTTGTTTTTCTGCCTTGTCGTTTCGTCGCTTCCCGGGACATTCATCTCGGACAGACCGTAAGAGGTGTTTCAGTGGAATTGACGGAAGGTCATCTCGAACTGCGTTCGGACCGCATGACCCAGGTAATTTCGTCCCTGTTGTACGAGCGTTTCGGAGATCGACTGGTGTTCTCGAAATTTGCGCCGAATTACTATGGCAGTGAGGGGATGATTCAATCGATCCGGAAAAAACAATCCTGGGAAGACCTGATGACTTCACTGGACCTCAAGATCGATTCCTTTCGCAAGCGTCGTAAACCTCATCTTCTCTATCCTGAATCCGATCAGGATCAGTTGCCATTCGAAGCCAGCAACTGACGTCCCCTCGGATGGTGGTGATGGAGCGGTTGTTTTGTTTTTCCGGCATGAGTCCTGGCATGCGAGTGCTGCTGATGTGAGCTGCGATGATGAGGGTTATTGTGGCCTTTGATGGTCGGCCCAGTTGCCATTTGCATATAGAAAAACGGAGAATTGACCCGGAACGGGCTTGAATACCCTGGCAGCATTCTTCTGTAGAGCGTGACTTCCGCTTTCTTGCGGTTTTTTTTCCGCTCCTTGATCCGGTTCAGCTGATCTTCGAAAAAATCGTGTGCGACCTGATGGGCGGAGAGGGTGATCCCTCCATCTGCACGAATATGGGTTTCGACAGTCAGGCCGAGTGATCGAGCCTGATGCGCCAGAAGTCGCGCATGTCTTGGAGAGTGAATGAAATGGTTTCCGTCGCGCGTTTCATCGTCCGCAAGATCATTGTAGATAAACAGTGGTGCATCGTCTGACGAAAGATGGCCGAACATGTTCAATTCATTGCGGATGCGGATGCCTTCCGCTGTGTAAAGGTCATCCAGTGATTTCAGTCCGTACCGGCTCCACACCTGATCCTTCATGAAGTGAAGGGTGTTCTCTTTTCCAAAATGATCGAACCATACCTGGTAATCATAGGAAACCTGACCATTGGCATGTCCTGCGGCCATGATTCGCGAAGATTCGCGTTTGATCGGATTCGGTGATTCCGGATCGGCGAGATCGGGGTGGGTGGCCAGCCAGAGACTGGCGCTGGCGCCCGCGCTGTATCCGTAGGCCATGATCCGCTTCTTGTCGATGCGGTAGTGATCCGAATGGTAACGGATGAATTGGACGAAACCGCCGATGTCCTCTTTCATGATTGTTTGCAGATTCGCATGTTTCAGAAAACGGTAATTGATCGCGGCAACGGCGAATCCGGTCCGGTTGAATTTGCGGATGATGCCCTGGTTTTTTCCGAACTCATCCTTACTTCCAACGCTCCATCCGCCACCGTGGATGAAGATGACCAATGGAGCTTTCTTGAACCAGGTGCCTTTCGGCATCCACAGGTCGAACACTTGACGTTCATGACTGCCGTAAGGTTCGTTGATGAATTCAGCGGGTTTTGCCGAAGCCACCATCGGTAACATCAAAGTAATGAAAAGAATGCCGCTCATCAGTGTTCTCATGTTCGCTTCCTCCCTTCAGGAAGTCTGATGGGAACCTATCAGAAGTACTGAAAGGGGTAAATGGAAATTGGCGAGAAGTGAGTCTTAAGTCGTTGTTGTTAAATTGATTTTATTTAATACCCGGTGCGATTCCGGCTGTTTTTAAACAGCTGAGGTTAAAAGTTTAAATAATATTTGTTTACAATTAAATCTGATCGGTTTATAAACGCCTTCGAGGTGTTCAATGAAAACAGTTTTGTTCCAGATGGCGATGATTGCAACGGTTTCCAGCCAGGCTTTTGCGGGTGTCAACAGCACGCAGGGTGTGATCGGCAATGATGAGCGCTATCAGATCACTTCTGAGAATCAGAAATCCGTTCACAAAAGTATCGGCCTCATTCAAATGCGTTTTGGAAAAGAATACGGAACTTGCACTGGAACCGTAGTGGGTCCAAGACACGTGATCACTGCCGCTCATTGCCTGTATGAAGAAGGCAAGACTCCGGATGAGATTTTCTTCGCTCCGGCGATCACGGAGTCTCCGGATCAGGCAAAAGCTCGTTACGGAGTTTTCAAAGCCGTGTCCTTGGCGATGAACGCAATGTATCCGAAAGATCATTCCACTCAGTACGATGTCGGCATGATCAAGCTCGACCGGGATTTGCCGGTCAAGGCGTTGAAGATCGAATCGTCTCCGTACTACCTGACCAAGCCTGCTTATGTCATCAGTGTCACCGGATACCCGGGAGACAAGGAATTCGCCACCATGTGGGAATCCAAGAATCGTGTTTCCGTCAAGTACGCGATGGATTACTACGGCCACGACCTTGACACCATGCCAGGCATGTCCGGTTCGACCATGAGAATCGGCACCACTGTCATCGGAGTGCACAGCTCCGGACTTACGGATGCACAGGGCGTGTACGTCAGAAATGAAGCGAACTTCTTTGATGATGCTGATGTTCAAATGATCCAAAAATGGATCAAAAAAATGTAAAAAATATCGCTTCAGTTTTCATCGGAACATCCGAAATGTTCCTTGCATAGACTAGCAGCCCGGGGCGCGAATGAGAGGCAACTCTGACCAGCAACAGCTCCCCGGGTTTTTTTATTGGTGTCGATTGAAATCCTAAAGTTTTTTGCGACGGATCAGTTGGCGGAAGGTGGAGCGGAGTTCGGTGGTGTTTGTCCGGACCCGCCTTTTTTTCTCCGGCGACGGCGTTTACGCGTTGCCTGATCCGAAGGCTTGTCGGATGGTTGAACGTGTTGTTTTTTTGCCGGGAGTTGTCCCGGTTTCTGTTGGTTCGATGACTGTTTTTGCAGAGACTGACCTGGTTTTTTCGGATGATGCCCCAATTTTTTTTCCTGAGTATCGGATTGCTTCGCGATGCTCTTGCCGATCAGCTGTTCCACCTTACGGACATTGATCATGTCCCGTGGTGTGATCAGACTGGTCGAGATTCCACGACTGTCTGCACGGCCGGTACGGCCAATTCGGTGAACGTAATCTTCGGGTTCCATTGGAAAATCAAAGTTGATCACGTGTGCGACATCGTCGACATGGATTCCGCGTCCCATGACATCGGTGGCGATCAGTACGCGGTACTTGCCGCTCTTGAAATCGGCCAGTGCCTCTTCACGGGCTGCCTGGGGAAGGTTGGAGTGAAGCTGGGTCGCCTGGTGAAAACCACGGACTCTGAGTCGACGCCACAGGCCCGCCGCGTTTTCTTTTGAGCGGGTGAAGACGAAAGTGGATCCCTGGTTTTCGTAAAGAAGATGTTCGAGTTCAATGAATTTCTCATCCTCATCGACGAACACGAATCGCTGTTCGATCGTGTTTGCGGAACGGGAGGTTTTTCCGATTTCGATCCGTTCCGGTTGGTAGAGGATCTGTTTCGAGAGTTTTTCAATCGTCGGTGGCAGGGTTGCCGAGAATAGAAGAGTCTGTCGACTGGTCGGTGTCTGGGCAAGGATCTTGTTCAGCTGGACCGAGAATCCCATGTCGAGCATGCGGTCCGCTTCATCCAACACGAGGATTTCGATGTATTCCAGCCAGATGGTTCCGCGTTCGATGTGATCGCACATGCGTCCCGGTGTGGCGATGATGACCTGAGGATAATTCTTCAGCAACGCCTCGTCCGTGCGCAGGGGGGTTCCGCCGATCAGTGCGATGGTTTCGAGGCCGAACGGTTTTCCGAATTGTTGGAACACCTGTTGGGTCTGTTGAGCAATCTCACGGGTGGGGCAGAGAACCACACAGCGGGTTCCGGTCAATCCCTTGATCACTTCAATCACCGGAAGGGCGAAAGCCGCGGTCTTGCCGGTTCCGGTTTGAGCGGAAACCACGAGGTCATAATTGTCGATCGCTAATGGAATGGCCTTGGCTTGAACCGGTGTCGGTTTCTGAAAGCCGGCATCCTGGAGGAGTTTGATCAGTTCTGCGTTTAATCCGAGGGATTCCCAGGTGGGGGACTCGGGGGTCTGTACTTCTGTATTAGGATTTTCTGTCATTGAATGCAAACAGACTCGCATACCTGTGATCTGAATAGAAGAGTTAATTCAAAGGGTTGATTCCGAAGTGCGAAAAGTGATGCAGGAGGTTTTTGGCGTAATGCATTGAAATTAAAGGATTATAAATAATTGACTGAAATAGTTTATTAATTTAAACTAGAGTTCAGTGAGGTTTTTATGATTCCCAAACTATTTGCATTCCATGCAGTGATGTTCGCGATGGTGATGGTGTTCGTATTGAAGACAGACCTTTCTTCGCGTCAGCCTTCTTCCGTAGGTCCAGCCCCATCGCTGGATCGACTGATGAAGTACTGAGAAAGGAAGAATGAATGATAGCCCTGCGGATCGTGATGAGCCTTTTTGGATGTCTGTTCGCCGAGGCTCGTGCAGGAGTCCTGGTGGACCAGAATCTGATGTATCTGCAAAACTCGATGAACACCAATGCAACGGAATCCACTTCGCACTATCATGCTTCGATCACATTGAGTGCGACCATGTCGAAGGATCTGTATTTCGGTTGGAAGTCGAATTACTTTGGTGACTCCCAACAAACATCAGCGGGAACGATGAGTGTTTCAGGACTCGAGATGGGGCCGCGTGCGGGTTACTATCTCACCAAGGGGCACTGGTTCAGCTTGAATCTGGCGTACCTTGCCATTCACAATGCAACTTACACTTCGGCATCGGGCGTGGTTTCGAAATTGTCCGGCAGCGGTTTTGATTTCGAGTTGGCGTTTCATCCGGACTCCCTGTCGAAACTCTCTCCTGGAATTTCGATCCTCTATCACTTGGGTACCTACAGCACTTCTCAGGATTCGAACAACACCGTTTCCACCGTAACTTATTCGCGCAATGGTGTTTATCCATCCATTTACCTTCACTGGCGTTTTGGCGAAGAGTGAACCTTTGGTATGAAGTGTGCTTCTTGAATCGGGAATAACGCCGTTTAGGCATTTACCATTCAAAGGAGCAAGAAATGAAAAAAGACGCACAAATACAAACTGACGTGATTCAGGAACTCAAATGGGATCCGAGCATCACACACGAGCACATCGGCGTATCCGTGTCAGACGGAATCGTCACCCTTTCCGGTGCGGTACCCAGTTTTGTTGAAAAGACCGCCGCAGAAAAAGCCACGCAACGCGTTTCCGGAGTGAAGGCGGTGGTGGAGAAAATCGAAGTGAAGCTTCCCGGATCATTCAAGCGTGACGATCAGGAAATCGCAAAAGCGGTATTGAACCAGTTCAAGTGGAATGTCCAGGTGCCCGATGATCTCGTGAAAGCGAGTGTTGAGGACGGATGGGTCGATCTTTCCGGCGAAGTGGAGTGGGAATATCAGCGATCGGCTGCTGAAAATTCGATCAAGGGATTGACCGGTGTGAAGGGGGTGACGAACAACATTCAGATCAAACTGAAGAAAGTTCAACCCGAACTCATCAAACAGAAAATCGAGGAAGCGCTTCGCAGGGAAGCCGAAAAGGAAGCAAGACAGATCGCCATCGATGTCCGAGGAAACAAAGTCATCCTGAGTGGAAAAGTGCGTTCATTTTCTGAAATGCAGGACGCGAAGTGGGCGGCGTGGAGTGCGCCGGGAGTCACCACAGTGGAAAACAATCTTCAGGTTGCGGGCTGATCAAACGCGGGTCGGGTGCCAGTGCCTTGCGCCGGTGCCCGACCTTTTTTTCAGGAAAAGCGAATAGAACAGGATGCCGGCGAGAGCGCCACCGAGGTGTGCGCCATGACCGATGGGCAAGCCGTTCCCGCTGCTTTGCCGGATCAGTCCCCAAAGGTCCAAGCTGATGAAGAGTGCCGAACCCCATGCTGCTGGAACGGGAATGAGACCGAGAATCAGGATTTTTTCGTGGGGGTGCAGGATGGAGAACACGAGGATCAGTGCGGAGATTGCCCCTGATGCCCCCAGTGCGGAAAGTCCCGGCTGATTCAGGATCAAAGTCGAAACCAAGGCATGACTGAGCCCGCTGATGAGGGATGCGAACAAATAGAGTGAGACAAATTTCCACGTGCCGAGGGATTCTTCCACGGTATCGCCAAAACTGCCCAGCACATACATGTTCAAAAACAGGTGCCAGAAGAGGTTGTGTGAAAACGCCGAAGTCATGAGTGTCCAGATCCGGAACTCTCGCAAGGATTCCATGCTGACCAGAAAGTGATTCTGCATGAAGAGTGAGCCTGAATCGGATGACCCGGTTGCAATCCAGAAAAAGAAAACAGCGATATTGAGCAACATGATGACGGGGACTGCAGTGACGATGGTGGTGCTGGATGCCATGGTTTCTCGAATCCCTTTCTGTCTGTAATTCAGCAATTTCCGTTCCATGGCACTACACTTGCTTCTTTTTCATCGGTGTCGAACGGAATACTGAAAAACAGGGAAGAAGCCGCGAAGGAACTCGCGATCCTTCTGGAATCCTATCGCAAAGAAAATCCCCTGATTCTGGGGGTGCCGCGTGGGGGAGTGCCGATGGCTAAAATCATCGCCGATCATCTTCAGGCGCCATTCGACGTGGTATTGGTTCGAAAAATTCCTGCTCCTTACAACCCGGAGCTGGCTGCGGGAGCGGTATCAGAATCCGGTGAGGTTTATCTGAACCCCTGGGCGATCCGAGATGGTTACACCGAGGAAAAGTTGAGCGCGAACATCGCAAAGGAGAAGGAAGAGATCCGAAAACGGCGGGAACACTTCACGGATGGACATGCTCCGGTGTCGGTGAAGGATCGGACCGTGATTGTGGTTGATGATGGAATCGCAACCGGCGCGACCATGATCGCAGCGATTCACTTTTTGAGGAAGGCGCATCCACGGAAGATCGTTCTTGCTGCGGGTGTGATTCCTCCGGATAACGTGGCGAAGTTGAAACCGCTTTGCGACGACCTGGTGGTGTTGCTGGTTCCGGACTCTTTTTTCGGAGTGGGTCAATTCTATCGTGATTTCTCCCCGGTCGAGGACGAAGCGGTAATTCGTCTGCTGGCGGAACGATGGCACGCTCAGTGCTAGACCTGTTTGCAAAGGAGACAATCATGCAAAGTCCAAAATGGGTAACAAAGAAAGTCGTTTCAATCACCAAGGATGCTTCCGTTCAGGAAGCGGCTAAAATCATGCGCAAGCATCACATCGGAGATGTGGTGGTAGTCGATTCGAAAAACAATTCACCGGTGGGAATGCTTACGGATCGTGACATCGTGATGGCAACTGTGGCACTGAACATTCCATTTGAAGGTCTGACCGTGGCTGACATCATGTCCGACAAGGTGATCACGGTGAGTCAGGATGCCGGCATTCATGAAGTCATCAAGCTGATGCGTACTCACGGTGTGAAACGCATTCCCGTGATCGGGGCGAAAAAGGTCCTTGCGGGCATCGTCTCACGTGACAATGTGATGAAGTATCTTGGCGATGAGTTCAGTTTGATCGGTGAGACCTATATGAAACAACGGTCGAAAGAACGTGAACGCCGTCCGGACATCCAGTAAGAAAACGGACTCGTCATCGTGGCGGAAGTCGGTTAGAGTGGGGGATATGAATGCCCTCAGCAAGACCCTGATCATTCTTGGTGCTGTGTTGATCGTTGCCGGATTGATCTGGCACTTCACGAACGGCAGGATTCCATTGGGAAGATTGCCGGGCGACTTCCGTTACGAGTCCGAAAACACCAAAATCTATGTTCCGATCACGACCAGCATCGTGATCAGCGTGCTGTTGTCGTTATTGGCTTATTTATTCCGCAAATAAAAAGGGTGTTTTGAATGTGGTAAGCCGGTCCGGGAATCCTGAATCGACAAGGCCCGATCAAGGAAAGAGGATTTTGAGCGCTTCTTCAGGCGACATCATTCCTGCGGCAACTGACTGAAGGATCACGAGTCGTGCTTCATTCTCGTTTTTCGGTTCTGTAATTGGCGCCTCGGGTGCGGATACGGTATTGATTGGTGCGGGTGATGCCGGTACTTCGATTCCATTCGCCATGTACATGATCCGGGCCATTTTGGCGCGAAAATCCCCAGGCATGGATTGTTCGAATTCCATCAGTTCCTTGGTCACGTTGAGACCAGCCATCTGGTTGTGCATGATGGATTGAAGTTTCATCATCTGCGCGGGCGTGAGCGTGCGCATGAGATCGGTGATTTCCTGGATGGCTTGCGGGCTGAGTTTGGATGGATCGAACATGAACCCGATCTTCGCCCAGATGGCGGATAAGTTCAAGAGTGAACCCTGTTGCTCCGCCGATGACGGCATGGTCTAATGAAATCATCATGATGATTGAACACTTTCTGCTGGCCAATAGCTCGTCCATTGACATGAACACCAATTCGCTCAGCGCGTTCGGAATACTGGATGACATGCAGATTCAAGCACCTCCGGGCATGACCCTGAACCTGACGTTTCATGCGATTCTGGTCGTGAAAAGGATGAACGAAGAGGGGCCGATCCAGCAGAATTTCAGGATGACGGTCTTGGCGCCGGATGGAAATCGCATCGGGCAGGAACTGCTCATGCCGGTTGCCATGCAACCCCAGCACCGTCGCACCCGTTTGCGGGTGATCACGGAAGTTCCGGTTTCAAAAACCGGCACCTATGTCGTTCGAATGGAATGCGTGGATCGACCGATGATCTCGAGAGATGTGACTTTGCATATCGAGATCATGCCGGTGACGATGCCCGAGCCAGGGAACCCGCAACTCCAATAGTCACGGTTTCGACTCAGAGACGATTGATGAAATGAAGCGGAGTGTTTGATCGAGTGAACGAGGTCAGCGCAAGGTGACGGTTTCCGCTTCGCCCTTGGTGTTGATGCGGGTTACTTTCTTTCGCGTCACGCGGATTTCTTTCACCGGTGCGTTCGCTCCCCATTCGGCTGCCATATTTTCAAGCTCGAACGGGTGCAATTGGCGCGTGCCCTTTTTGCCAGGATTGAGTTCCCATTGGTTGGCGCAGTTTTTCGAGCAGGTGTCCTGCTTGATTGGTGCATTGAGGCAGCTCACGCAGATTTTTTCGTGATGGTCACAGCGTTTGCATTCGATTACGGTTTCGGCCGGTTGTCCGCAGTGCGGGCAAAGGGTGAAACGTTGGGAGGGGGCGAGATTCTGATCGACCGAAACACGATGATCGAATACGAAGCATTCGCCATCATATTGATCGTTCGGATATTCGGCCAGGTAATTGAGGATGCCACCCTCCAATTGGAAGACATTGTTGTATCCTTGTTTTTGGAGTTCGAGGATTCCTTTTTCACAGCGGATTCCGCCGGTGCAGAACACCAGCATTTTCTTGTCTTTGGAAATGCCCTGATTTTCGATGAATTCAGGGAAGTCTGTGAATTTCTCGATGTTCGGATTGATGGCGCCTTTGAAGGTTCCAATGTTGTATTCGTACCAGTTGCGCGTGTCGATCATCACCCAGTCGGTTTCCTCTTTGAGGACCTGGTTCCATTCGCTCGGGGTGAGATGCTGATTCTTTCCTTCGGGTGGCATCATGTCCGGAATGCCAGTGGTGACGATCTCTTCACGGATTTTCACTTTGTAGCGGCGGAACGGCGGTTTGTCGGATTCGGAATCCTTGAAGGCGATGTTCGGCGCCTGGAAGTAGTTCATGATCCATTTCTTGAAGGCTTCGAGGCTTTCCTTGGAAGAGGAGGAGCAGGTGGTGTTGATGCCTTCTTCGCCCAGAACAAGTAAACCCTTCACGTTGAGTTCGTCCGCCATGGATTCAAGGTCTTTTTTGATGGTTTCGAGATTGGTGAGGCGGGTGTCGGGACGACGGAAATGATAAAAGGCTGCGATATGGTAAGACATCTGGTTCTCCTCTCCGGGGTTCAAGCCCGGTGGTTGTTTGAAGGCACACTACACAAAAAAGTTGCGACCGACAAGGGGGGCTTGTTACCCTTTTGATTAGGAGCTCATTCCATGAAATACAAGGTGTTGATGGTGTGTCTTGGCAATATCTGCAGATCCCCGCTGGCGGCGGGGTTGTTGCAATTCGCGGCTGAAACCATGGGAATGGACGATTATCTGGAGATTGATTCCGCCGGCACCAGTTCCAATCATGTCGGCGAGAAACCCGATCCACGTTCACTCCAGACCGCCATCAATCATGGATTCCAACTCACCCATGAAGGGCGTCAGATTCAGGAAGACGATCTCGATTATTTCGACGAAATCCTGGTCATGGACGAGGACAATCTTCGTGATGTATTGAAGATCGCAAAGACTCCGGCGCAGAAAGCGAAAGTGCGTTTGGTCAGCGAGTATGATCCCCGCAAGGAAAAGCAGAAGAATGTGCCGGATCCGTATTACGGAACGATCGAAGCGTTCGAAGAGGTCTACGAACAGCTCTGGTATTGTTGCATGGGATTCCTGAAGCGGGCGAAATGACGAAACCGTTTCGGAGTCTGTGGGCTTCCGCTTAGCGCTTCAGGGTGATCTCGCCTTTTTCATGCAAAACACCGGCAATTTCAGTGATTTTATCGCGAGCCACTTTCACATCGCTCATGCGCTGCGGACCCATGGATTGGTTTTCCTCGTCGAGTGCACGCGCCATGCGTTCGGGAATTTTCGAATAGAGTACGGACCGTTCTTCTGAGGTCATGCCCCGAAGGGAAAGGGCGAGCAGTCTTTGATCCAGAGGTCGAATCACTTTTTGCAGTTCGATCGGTTCCAGTGCAAGCACTTGTTCGAATCGGAATAAACCCTTGCGCAAGTGCTCTGCCAGCGCGGGATCGCGCTGTGCGATTTCGGAAAGAATGCGTTCCCGTTGCATCGGGTCGAGTGACGCGAGCAATTCGGCGGCTTCTTTTTTCCCATCAATCGGAATCAGCTCTTCATGCTTGTGATTCATTTCAACAATTCCTAAAGAAAAAAACCCCGGGCGGCTAAGCCCGGGGCCATCAGTCTTTCGACTTGTTATTCGGGGGGTGGGGGGTAGATCGTCGCTAAGTGTTTATTTTATAGCTCCCTATCCCTTAAGATCGCCCCTACGTTATTTGTTCGACCTTTCATCTATAGCAGTTCCACCCGGCCAGGGGAGAAATCTACAGTCCACGAGCCTCACCGATATCAGGTGCATCACTCGTGCTTAACTTACCGTGGGTCCTCCACGCAGGTCGTGATTTGCTTATCGTCTCTAGCATTCGTGTTCAGCCCATTCGCTGTGATTTTCATGAACGCCCTCCTGTAATCAGTTTCACATACCCGAGTGTTAAGGTCAATTAATATTTAATCTGAATTTAAAAATTTCTCCATCTATAATTTAACGAAGATGGTTAATACAGACACACCCCAAGGAAATCCCGTCATTCTTACTGTTGGTCTTCAGGAAGAGGTTCAGAAAGCCCTGAGCGATATTCTGGCTCCGGCAAAACTCGTCGCGATTCCGATGGATATCGACAAGTTGATGGAAGATCACAAGGTGCAACCCTGCCTCGTGATTTCGGGTGCACCTTCAGAAGGCTTGTCCGTGATCGAAGTCGCTCAAACCCTGCGAATGAAGTACCAATCCCAACCGATCTTTCTCTGTTTCACGAGCAAGGCCGGTTTTGAACGCAAGCTCTTCATCAAGAACGGATTCACCGATGCGTTCCTGTTTCCGATGGATAACATCAATTTGCGGAGTGCGGTCAGCGAAGAGATGGCGAAAGCAACCAATGGACAGATCCGGATTCATCGTCCGGTGAAGATCATCGACATTGAGCCGGGATCATCGCTTGATTTCGATGTCAGTGTCCTGCTTTCCGTGAACAAGAAATACATCAAGATCAATTCGGCGGGAGATTCACTCGATTCCGATCGGGTCGAGAAACTCAAGAAACACAAGATGAACAATGTATTTGTTCCAGCCGAACAAATGCAAAAATTCTACGGCTATTCGGCAAAACGATTGAAGTCGATCGAAGGCAATTCTGCGATCAGTGTGACCGAACGTCGCGAGAAAATGTCTTCATCCGTCCGTGAGCTGATCAGCGGTTTGTTCACCGAAGAAGCCTCTGGTTTTGAGGCGGGGCAATCGATTCTCAAGGATTGCGGCGAGATTGTGAAGACTTACATTCTCGATGGTGCCGAAAACGAGTGGTACGCGCGCATCCAGAACGTGTTGGGTGAGCAGGGTGGATCATATTCGCACGCCGGAAATGTTTCCACCCTGGCTGCACTGTTTTCAATGGGGCTCGGAATCGGCAAGCCCGAAGACCTCGCCCTTGCGGGTCTTCTGCATGACATCGGTGTGGCCGAGTTGCCAGCCGAACTCCAGAACCTCGAATTCAGCCAGATGACTCCGGAGCAGAAGGAGATTTATAAGAAGCATCCGGAGATGTCGGTGAACATGATCAAGAACCGAAAGATCGTCGTTCCGGAAATCGTGACCAAAACGATCCTTCAACACCATGAGCATTTCGATGGTACCGGTTATCCGAACGGTATTTTTGGAGACCGCATGTGCAAGGAAGCCCAAGTCCTGGCGATTGCGGATCGGTTTGATTATCTCACGGCGATTCGTCCGGGAAGTCCGACCCTTTCACCCTTCGAAGCAGTAAGCCAGTTGCGTGAAACGCAATTGAAGGATACGTCGAAGAATCACTACAATCCCGAACTGTTGAAGAAACTGCTGGAGCTGTTTCCACAACCTCAAACCCAGACTGCGGGTTAGACCAGGCGTTCGATTGGGCGCTTGGTTGGGCAAGTGCAAAAAAGGCCGGAATCCGAAGGGATCCCGGCCTTTTGATTTTTGTTTGTCCGTGGATTATTGAATGGTGATGCTTTCGATCTTCACTTCCTTGGCCGGACGATCCATCGGACCGGTTTGGACTTTGGAAATCTTGATCGCGACATCAAGGCCTGCAGTCACTTCACCGAAAATGGTGTGGTGTTGATTCAGGTGTGGAGTCGGAGCCACGGTGATGAAGAACTGAGAGCCGTTGGTGTTCGGACCTGCGTTCGCCATGGCCAGGATTCCCGGCTTGTTGAAGTTGTCGAGCGGGCTGAATTCGTCTTCGAATTGATAGCCCGGACCGCCGATGCCTTGTCCAAGCGGATCTCCGCCCTGAATCATGAAATCCGGAATCACACGATGGAAAATGGTGCCCTTATAGAGTGATTTTCCTTTAATGTCCTTGTTGTTTTTCGGGTCTTTCCAGGTCTTGGTTCCTTTTGCAAGGCCGATGAAGTTCTCGACAGTCTTCGGAGCCTTGTCCTTGAACAGGGTCAAGGTCATGGATCCCAGATTCGTCTTGATCACGACGACCGGATTCTTGGTTTTGGTTGCAGCCGGTTTGTCAGCGGCAAACGATGGAAGGGTAAAGCTAAATAGAAGTGCAAGTGTTGTGAGTGTTTTCATGACTGAAATTTTAATTCAGCGATTTTACACGCGCAAGACTTTTCCCGTTCAGAGGTAGGCACTGATCTCGAAGCTCAGGTCGTAGTAACTGGTGGTCATGCTTTCCACTAGGTAATCGACATAGAACCGGATCAGGCCCAGTTGTTCCTGTTGGCTGAGATGGTGCGCTTCGTGGACGATGATCTCGATCGAGTCAAAATGACCACCCAACATCGATACATTGCCGGGAAGGGTGATGCTGGCACGGATCATCCCGGGTAGGGCTCCGCCGGTTCGGAACGCTGTGCCGCGAATCATGTTCCGATCGATCTGATAATTTCCACCGGGAGCACCGTGAGTATTGGTGTACTCATTCTCGGTATGTATGGTTTGGTCGATGGTTTCGCCGTCGTGACCGGAAAGCGGGTTGTATCGAGTACCCAGGATCAGGATCCGAAGTGTCGAAGTTCCTGCTCCATAAGCGGCACCGCTGGCCATTCCTTTCACGAAATCCTTTTTGTCCAGCACAGCGACGATGCCGCCACGAATACTCGCTTTGGCGGTGGAGGTGAAGACTTCGATCGCCGCATTTTTCAGAAGTGTGTTTCGGGCGGTGCCTGACAACACGGGAACCTGCACGTTTGCAGGCAACATCCCGATTCCACCTTCAACTGCCGCGCCCACGATGGCGCTCTTGAACGGATCCTGCTTCGTCACCAATCCTTGGGTGAATCCGTAACCTGCGCCCAATCCCAGGAGATTGAAGAACCGGCCGGGTTGGAATGCGGTTTGCGCAAGCAGTCCTTGTGCGATGTCGAGCGGGATCTTGGTCAGGAGTTCGCGAGCTTTGTGATCGTATTTTCGGTTGGAAACCAGATCCTTCACCACCGAGTTGGTCATGAAGGCGAGGGCGAAATTTCCTTGAGAAAGAAGAAGTGCGCCGGTTCCCGCCGCGGCACCGGCGATGTTCTCGCTTTTCACCGCGTTGCGGATCACGTCGCCGACCTTGCGCATGGCTGCGCCACTACGGGTATAACCGATCATCACTCGGTTTCCGCGACGGTTGGTGAGAATGGTATTGATTCGGTCCTGCCAGGGTTCGCGTCCAGCGTAAATCAGTTCAAGAATCGGATAGGATTCGATCGTTTCCGCACGACGGGGAAGTCCGCGCTGATTGAGCCAGGAAAGAGTGAGCTTTGTTTGGTGAGACTCGTTGTAGCGAACCAGTGTTTCGCGCACACAGTCCTGGCAGTTTGAGCGGTTGCGCTTCATCCAGCGACGAAGCTCCAGCAGGATCTGGTCGTCTTCTTCGTTCAGAAGTTTTTCCCAAGTGAGATCCTTGAGGATCGCAATCAATGGTTCTTCATTGCAGAGGATGTAAGCACGGGGAAG
The DNA here is from genome assembly GCA_040379745.1 of Bdellovibrionales bacterium. Classification (GTDB taxonomy): domain Bacteria; phylum Bdellovibrionota; class UBA1018; order UBA1018; family CAIMNF01; genus CAIMNF01. The sequence goes on from JBEIKL010000014.1 coordinate 23,118, forward strand.
CGCAGGTCTGCCGGATGCGAGCAATGGCAAAGGGGGTGACATTCTCCTTCCGATCGAACGTAGAAAAGACGCTTTTTCAGGGGTTTTTTCAATCGTCTCGAAAATCCGGTCTGCATCGAGTCTCTCGATCCGGGTGCGGTTGCCGATGTCGCACTTCATGGCTTCGATTTTGTCGATTCGGCTCAGTTCGGAAGAGTATTCGTCGAGATAAGCTTCTTTGGATTGGCGGATCTGGCGGTGGGAAAGTTTCCGGAATGCGGTGACGGTCATCGGAAATTGCGGACGGAGCTGATGGAGGATTCCCTCTGCTTCGGGCTCGCTGGCGATGGCGTTGTAGTGGTCGATGTTCCGGATGCGCGCCAAGCGGTAAAAGGATAGGTTATCTTTCAGTGCGATCGATGAAGACCCGTAAAGCTGGAGAATCAGTCCCTCATTCAGGATTTTCTGCAGATGGAGATCTTGCCCGGCCAATTCATTCAGGCGGTCGTACCAGCGTTCGAAATTCCGGATGCGATCGATTTTTCCATCGGGATTGCGAAGGACGTTTTCGAGTTCTGCGCGATAAACCGTGGTGGAGAATTCCTCATCGATGAGTTGCTCCACCTGGTCGATCAGGTCGTGAAGGGTGAGGTCCACTCGCAGATCGGGTTTGTCGAGAGTGATCGCATTCCGATTCGCTTCGGGTGAATCGAATTTCGCGATGATGACTTGGCTCAACATTGCCTTCCAAAGGTCATCGCGATGGAGCTTCAAAACCGGAGCAGCCAGCCCGATTCCGGATTGGATCCAGAGAAGGAGCGTGGCTGCCACTATCGTTTTGAGTTTGTTTTTGAACGGGGAGAGCATTGTGTTCGTACCCTGATTGTTGAAGTGATTACGGATACATCGCTTTCAGGGCGCGGACGTCTTGCTGGCTCAGGCCGAGGCGGATCTTGTAGCCGTTGATCGACGTCTTCACGAGTTTCTTGTCACCGGTTTTGGTGTCGGTTTTCGTCTCGATCTTGACGAGTGAGGTGTTGCTCACGAGGCTCATGTCGGTCATGTTCGGAAGGTTTTCGTAGAGGCTTCCGAGACCGAGAAGAGTGTAACCCCAGCAGTAGTTCATGATCGAGTTCGAATCGTAAGGACCGTAGATCTTGGTGGTGTCGTGGTACGTTTCTTCATTCTTGAACTCACCGAACAGTGAACAGTTCGGATCTTGCTTCGCTTCAGGGCGGGCGTGTTCGTGTCTCAGGCCGGCCACGTGACCGAGTTCGTGCAAAGCGGTGAACTGGAGCTCATCCACGGAAAGGAAGTTTCCATTGATCTTGTCGAATGCCTTGTTGTAGCTGAGGTACATCATCGGATGTTCCTGATTGCGTTTGAAAAAGCCCTTCTTGGTGATCTTGTACTTCTTCATGTTTTTACCTAATTTGGTCTTGGTGATGGTTTCGAGTTTTGAACCTTCGCCCAGAACCGCATAGCCTTCGGTGTTGGATTTGCGGAATCCGTCGACAATCTTGTTGGTCGGAGCGGCATAATCGTCCTGGAGGATCACGAGATCGAACTCGTCTTCTTTCAATTCGGTGCATTCCTGCCAACCGGTGAATTCAATGCCGGTGCGATCCAATGTGTATTCCTTTTGCACAATGTTCTGCACGGCTTCTTTGAGTTTTGGAGAAAAGTCATTTTTTGCAAACGCAGGATCGAAAGCACCTCCGCTCAACCAGCAAACGCGGACGGAGCGTTTGGTCCAGGAGACCAAAGGTTCGCCCACGCCGTAATTGTCGAGGCTGCAAGCCATCACGGACTGGGGAAGGATCAGGGAGCTGAGGATTGCTGTCATTAATGTGTGTTTCATCATGGAGTCGGAATCTAGTACAATCTTTTTAATTTATCAACTAAATAAATTTAAAATATAAATAAAAAGGGTGGATTTCCCATTGTCTTTTAAAAGTGAGTCGAAGGGGGAATGGCAGGGGGGCGGAGAGGCAGTGAATAGAGTGGCAGGGCCGAGCTAGAACCCCTTGTTTTCATGTGTTTAGGGGGGGGGGGGGGGAGGGGTTGGCCGAGACCCCCCTTTTTGGTCGCGGCGGTTGGGG
>JBEIKL010000015.1:0-23618 GCA_040379745.1 Bdellovibrionales bacterium
GTACCGGTACCGCCAAGAGCGATCCGATCTCCATTGAAGTCATGAATCTGCCTGAAGATGGTCGTAGTGCATTTTTCACTGGCGGGGTCGGCGAATTCGAAATCACCTCGATGATTGACCAGGCAACAATCAAATCAAACGTCCCGATGAACCTGAAAGTCACAATCAAAGGACGGGGAAATGCAAGTTTGATCGAGTTTCCTAAAATCACCTGGCCAAGTGATTTCAAATATTTTGAGTCCCAAGGCCACTCTAAAAACCTGGGGCAAGGCATCACCGAGAAAACCTTTGAAGTTGTCCTGATTCCCCTGAAAACGGGAGCATTGACCGTACCTGCGATTCCATTCGAGTTTTTCAATCCTTCCACCCGCTCCTATATCCAGAAAAGAACGAATCCGATCCAGATCAATGTTCTGGAGGGAGAAGCAGGTTCGACCCAAGTCAATCAGGATGAACAACCACAAGTCTCTCAGTCGGGTACGCTTTCTAACACGGAAGTTCAAACTTTCAGCAATACCCGAACAGGAGAAATTGCTGTCAAAACATCCTCTTCCGGTCTTTTCTTGGGTCAACCTTGGTGGAGATGGGTTGCATGGACTGCGTTACTGTTCCTGATCTTTTTCATTGGCATCGTGGTTTATGACCACCTTCGTAAAAAATCACTTCTTCGCCTTGAACTCCTGAAGAAGAAAGAAACTTACCTGTCGATCTGGACACAACTTGAACAGGAGGCGAAGAATGCTCCCCTTCACATGGTGCTGGAAAAAGTTTCAGATGAAATTTACACAACACTGGATGATGCCTACACCATTTCGTCCCGTTCTCTTCCGATCCGTGAACTCGCCAAATTATTGACCGAACAGCACGGCTTTACACAGGATCAATGGAAAGATCTCTCCAACGTCATTGAGTTTTCCGAAATGGTTCGCTTTGCAAGCCATGCAACCGGACCTGAAAACGAAGTTCGATCCCGTGCGGTAAAACTGATCGAAAACGCCAAAAACTTGTGTCTCTCGATCTCCAGTAAAAAGTTGGAATCTTAAGCTTTTTTCCTTATCATTGTCCTATCAACAACCATGGGTCATCAGACCTTTGAAAGGACATCATTCCAATGAACCTCTACGTGTGCATTAAACAGGTTCCTGATACGGAAACTAAAATCAAAGTGAATGGCGATGCTTCCGGCATCGACACCACAGGCGTGAAGTGGATCATGTCTTCATACGACGAATTTGCCGTTGAAGAAGCTCTCCGTCTGAAGGAGAAAAATGCAGGTTCCACAGTGACTGTGGTTTCTGCTGGCCCGGATCGCGTCGTCGACGCTCTTCGTACTGCATTGGCAATGGGTGCCGACAACGCCATCCATGTCGAGCTTCCGGAGAATGCGGATAGCAACATGGCTGCAAAAGCACTGACTGGCGCACTCAAAAAAGAATCCGGCATTGACCTGATTTTCTTCGGGAAAGAAGCTCTCGATGACGGCGCCGCACAAGTTCCACAATTGGTTGCAACCTACATGGGCATTCCTGCAGTAACTGTCGTTTGCGGAATCGAATACAGCGGCAACACCCTGAAGTGCAAACGTGAAATCGAAGGCGGATCTTTCGAAATGGTGGAAGTCAGCACCCCTGCTGTAATTGCAGCCCACAAGGGTCTGAACGAACCCCGTTATGCGACTCTTCCGAACATCATGAAAGCAAAGAAAAAAGAAGTGAAAGCGTTGAAGCTCGCTGACGTTGGGGTTTCTGCTAGCGATCAGAAAATCAAACTCAAGAACTTCCAACTGCCTCCTCCTAAACAGGCTGGTAAGAAAATCGACGGCGATGCAGCTGCTCAAGCAAAAGCTTTGGTCACTGCACTCCATAACGAAGCGAAGGTGATCTAATCATGGCTAAAGTACTGGTATTCGTAGAACAACGTGAAGGTAAACTCAAAAAAGCAAGTTTCGAAATCCTCGGCGCTTCCGCTGCTGCTGGAAACGAAACCCATGCGGTCATCATCGGTGATGGTGTTGCAGGACTCGCTAATGAATGCGCACAATATGGTGCAAACAAGGTACACGTCGTACAAGACGCGGCTTTGAAAAACTATACCGGCGAAGCTTATTCAAAAGCCCTGGTTGCGGCAATCAAGAACATCTCGCCTGAGATCATTCTTGCTTCTCATACACCAATGGGTAAGGAATTGCTTCCGATCGTCGCTGCTCATGTCGATGGCGCATTGGCAACCGACTGTACGTCGCTTCAATTCGCAGGCGGCAAACTCCAACTCAAGCGTCCAGTCTACTCGGGCAAGGCGATCGCTGAAGTGGAATTCTGTGGAAGTGGAATCCAGATGGCAACCATTCGTCAAAACGCGATTGGTCTTCCGAAGCCGGATTCATCGAAAACTGCCGATTCTTCCTCCATCACCGTTGATCTCTCTGGCCTCAAAACCAAGATCCTCGAAGTGGTCAAAGGCAACTCTGCTCGTCCGGATGTTACCGAGGCCTCAATTGTGGTTTCCGGTGGCCGCTCTTTGAAGGCTTCCGAAAACTTCAAGATCCTTGAAGATTTGGCTGACACCATGGGTGCCGCTGTAGGTGCTTCTCGTGCAGCAGTCGATGCGGGTTATCGCCCTCACCGCGATCAGGTAGGTCAAACTGGTAAAGTGGTTTCACCTTCCTTGTATATCGCTTGCGGTATTTCCGGTGCGATCCAACATTTGGCCGGCATGCGCACTTCCAAAGTGATCGTGGCGATCAATACGGATCCACAAGCTCCGATCTTCCAGATTGCGGATTACGCAATCGTGGGCGACCTGTTCCAAATCGTTCCGGCTTTGACTAACGAAGTAAAACACTTGAAGGAGTAGTACACTCATGACCTGGCAAACACTCGCGTTTTTGATCGTTGGTGGTGGTGCTTTTTATCTTTCTGGAAAGAAATTCGCAGTTCTTTACCAAGTGATGAAGGCACAAAAAGGAAAAGCCCCGAAATTCGAGGATTTCGGAAAACGATTTCAAACAGCGCTGGTGAATGTGCTGGGCCAGAAGGCGGTTCTTCAGAACCCCGGGATCGGGATCGCACATACCCTGATCTTCTGGGGGTTCATCATCATTTCGATCGGAACCGTCGAACAGTTCGTGATGACTATGTATAGTGGAGCGTCCTTCGAATTCATCGGAGAGACGCTCTACCATGCTTTTGTATTCTCTCAAGACCTCTTCACTGCCTTGGTGTTGCTCGGTGTGATCTTTGCGGCTTACCGTCGATTTATCATCAAACCCAAGCACCTGGGCCAGTCCAAAGATGCCAACAACGTCCTGATGTTTACCGGTGGATTGATGATTTCCATCTTCCTGATGAACGCGTTTCACGCCGCTGGCAATCCTTGGTTCCGTGATTCGTACTTCATATCAAGTCTCATTGCGGATGGTTTTGCCGGCTTGAATCTAAGCGAAGATGCCAACCACGGCCTGTTCACTTTCTTCAAATGGGTTCACATGTTGCTGGTTCTGGGATTTGCGGTCTACATCCCTGGCTCGAAACACCTTCACATCGTGGCTGCAGGTCCAAACACCTTCCTTCGCAAGTTGAACCGCGAAAAAGGCATGACCCCGATCAACTTCGAAGACGAAACCGTGACTCAATACGGTGCTGCCAAGGTGACTGACCTGAGTTGGAAAGACGCCCTCGATCTTTATTCTTGTACAGAGTGCGGTCGCTGTCAGGAGCTTTGTCCCGCGTGGAACACGGATAAACCGCTGTCCCCGAAAAACCTCATTGTCGACATCAAGAAGAACCTCCACACCAACAAGCCACTGATCCTCGAAGGAAAAGCCGATGAAGTCGGACACATCATTGATGATCACGTGACTGAAGATGTGATCTGGGCTTGTACTTCTTGTCGTGCCTGCGAAATCGCATGTCCCGTGTTCATCGAACACACGGACAAGATTTACGATGCACGCCGAAACCTCGTCATGATGGAATCCCGCTTCCCTGCCGAAGTTCAAGCCGTGTTCAAGAACATGGAAACCAACGCTTCACCTTGGGCCTTCAGTCCTTCTGAACGTGCCAACTGGGCCGATGGTCTGGATGTGAAGAAAATGGCCGATGTCGGTTCAGCCGATCAACTGGATGTTCTTCTTTGGGTGGGTTGCGCAGGCTCTTACGACGATCGCAACAAGAGCGTGGTGAAGTCGTTCGTGAACCTTTTGAACAAGGCAGGCATGAAGTTCGCCATCCTGGGAACCGAAGAACAATGTACCGGTGATTCCGCTCGTCGGATCGGTAACGAGTACTTGTTCCAAACCCTGGCGAAAGCGAACGTCGAAACCCTGAACCGCTACAATGTGAAACGCATTGTGACCGCATGTCCTCACTGCTTTAATACCCTGAAGAACGAGTACGGCGAAATGGGCGGTCAGTACGAAGTATTCCACCACTCCCAGTTCATCGCTCAGATGATCGGTGAAGGAAAACTCAAGTCATCGAAACCGATCAACGAAACCGTGACCTTCCACGATAGTTGTTATCTGGGTCGTTGGAACAACGTCTACGCTGAACCACGCAAGGCAATCGAATCCATTCCTCAAGTGAAAATGGTTGAAATGAAACTCAACCACGAAAAGGGAATGTGCTGTGGTGCCGGTGGAGGACGCATGTGGATGGAAGAACACCTCGGTAAGCGCATCAACGTGACCCGTACCGAGCAAGCTCTTGAAACCGGTGCGACTACGGTTGCGACTGCATGCCCGTTCTGTATCACCATGATCAATGACGGCATGAAAGAGAAAGACATGGTTGGCAAAGTGAAGGTAAAAGACATTGCCGAACTCATGGACGAAACGACCTGATTCGTTCTCTCTATATATAGATAAAAAAAGAGCCCCTGGGGTGATCCTCAGGGGCTCTTTTCGTTTCAAATTCTATGGAAATTACTTCTTCTTTTTCGGAAGGAAGTCACTGTGGGTAGCGATAAAACGCTTCACCGCAGTATTGATCATTTCGGATTCACCCAGCTTGGTGAATTCTGCCATTTTCTTAATGGTTTCAGCTACTTCGACCTCTATTGTCACGGTCACTTGTTTGGTTTCGCCTTTGAATGGGTAGTCTTCTTTCATAGTGATTTTAACTTACAATCAAAGAGATTGAGTGTCGAGTTCATTTACACCCCCCGTCTATCCTATACACAGGTAATATTTACATAGTGCGTAATCTTCTTGAAATCATTGAATTTAACACTTGGCCCCATCCTTGCTTTACCTAACTACAGAGAGAGAAGGAGAATTGAAATGAATAAGAACCTATTAATGTTGTCTTTGGTAGCCCCAGTAGCCATCGCCCCAATCAGCAGAGCATATGCCGATCAAGTAGTGAAATCAGCAGCCGACCTTCAAAAAGAAGCGGATGCGAAGAAAGCTGCGTTTGATTCAAAGTTCACTGATGCCACTAACAAATGGGCTGAGTGGAAAAAAGCACGGGGACCTAAAAAAACGAAATTGAAGACCGAGGCCGAAACTCTGGACAAAGATCACAGAGCTCTCAAATCACAGTGGGAATCCTTGGTAACTCAGACAAAAACCACCGAAGAAACTGAAAAGTTGGCGGCCACAGCAAAGGCTCAGGCTGAGAAACTTGCTCAAGAAAAACAAGCTGAATTACAAAAGAAACTCGACGAGGAAAAGAAAGCTCAAGATGCAGTCGATGCAGAAGAGAAAACTCCGGTAAAAGTATCCTCTTCTGATTTGGAAGATGCAGAAGTCAGCGTAAAGCTTACTTCCGGTAGCATCAAACTCGATGGCAAGCTCCCAAAAGCATGTGCGGATCGCTTGATGCTCGGTAACGTGAAAAAATCCGAAAATGTAAAGGACCTCAAAGGATCAAAAATCACGCAGGAAAAAGAACTCGCAGACTACACTCGAGTTTATGAACTGGAAGTCCAGTTCAACACTTCCAAGTCTTTTCCATCACTCGAAGATTGCTTGAAAACCCAAAAGGGTAATGGAGTGATCGAACTCACATCCGATGCACACTCCAAGAAGATCAAAAAAGATGCCAGCCTCGCTGTGATCAAGTTCATCGACGAAGATGAAAGCACCGCAATCGAGTCTGATGCGCTGAAAAGCCTGAAATCAAAATTGGCTAACTTCAACTGCGAAAACTGCAGTCAGGATCTTGATTCAGTCAAAGCGACTCTCAGCTCCACCAAGAATGATTCCATCTTGAAGACAGCTCGAGAAGCGTTGATGGATAAGGCATTGTTGGAAATCGGCGAGAAAATCAAGACCATGGACATGAATGCCTTGGAAGTCACCCGTAAAAAGCTGGTTGGGCTTAATGATGTAGCTGAAAAATCCGAACAATCCCAGTTGATCGCAGAACTTCTTCACAATCTCACTGTTCGCGGTTTTGAAGTCGCAAAATCATCAAAAGACGCTTCGAATGTGAAAAAAGCGGATCGTGCGATGAAATTTGCTCAAGAAACGTACGCATCCATTACAAAGCTCAGTGGCTTGTCTGCGGATCTCAAAGAAGAGTATGCTGCTCGCGCTGAAGGTTTCAAGCCTGGGTCTTTCGAACGTGTATCCTTGCTCGGTGACATCAGCCCTGATCACCCTGAATTCCTCGAGAAACTGGCTGATTCTCAACGCGCTCAAAACAAACTTCTCGGTGAATGGATGACCTACTGCTCTCCACAAGCAAGAGCGTATGCAGGAACATTTACACTGTGCGCAAGAGCTGAGTCTGAGTACAGAGCTGGAATGGTAGGCTTCAATCAACTTCAGAATGTGTACAGCAGCACTCACGCACAAGACTACAGCTTCCTTGCTCAAGGTGCAGGTACGACTGGGAACACTTACGGTTCCAACCCGACTGCGAACCTCATGCAAAACGGCGCGAACGGTATGCCGATGATGATGAACCAACAACAAAATCCTGCGGTGAAACCCCTGACTTCTGCCTACAGCGACTTCGTCAACCCTTACATCTACCAAGGTGTGATCGCTCAGAACAACCAACCGGTTGCGAACGCGATGCCGGGTCAACAAGTCCTTCAAAACCACTCACCACAACCGACCATCATGTTGCAATAAGTCCTCAACCTCTCCCTCTCCCCTCGATGCGCCTGAGTCAACCGACTCAGGCGCATTATTTTTTATTGACGATCCCAATACTTACCCTTATTCCTATTAATAGACACCATTGCAATAGATGCATTGAACTACAGCTTTGAAAGGGGATTTACATGGCAGCATCATCTAATTTGTCAAAAGGAACGGTTAAGTGGTTTAACGACGCGAAAGGTTTTGGCTTTATTCAAGCTGACGCCGTATCAGGTGACATTTTCGTTCACTACAGCGCAATCCAAGGGGATGGATTCAAAACTTTGTCTGAAGGACAAGCGGTTGATTTCGAACTCGTAACTGGTCCTAAAGGCCCACAAGCCTTCAACGTAATGAAAAGCGAAAACAACTAATCGTTTTCATCAGTTTGAAAAGAAGCTCGCTTGAGAAAGCGGGCTTTTTTTTTACCTAAACACTGGGGATAAAGTCGTAAACTTCATCGGCTTTGGTTTTCAAAGCCCGATGAATCAACTTGAGATCTCCAAGGGCCGGATCCAAATGGAATTCGTGATAAGACTTTCCGCCCGTCGCCATCAACTCACCGGTGATATGGACAGCTTTGAATCGGTCCCCCTGCTTCACAGGGGCAATCAACCCGGACATTCCGGTCCCTCCGGATTTCTTCCCGGCTTTCAATACGACCCGACACGCTTTTTTCAAAGGCACAATTTGGTTCACATCCGCTCTCAGGTGAGGGCCCCCGTCAAACGGATCAATCTCGTTCTCATACTGAAACCCGATCCTTTTCAAAAGATGCAACACTGGCTCAGTCCCCGAACTCACCTTTCCAATCGCATTCCGTGCATCGGCAGGTAAAAAGGCTGTATAGATTTTTCCCTGTGGAAACAAATCCAGGATGAACTCCTTGTTTTGAGACGAGAGTGCATCAGCTTCCCAGTAATCCAGATTCGTAAACCTTCGTCCGACAGCCTCCCAAAGAGGCGAATGACCTTTCTTGTTGAGTGGGGGCAGAAGTTCGGCAATCAGCTTATCCCTGAATCGGTTACGATTTTGAAGTAGGTATAAAAACCGCACCATAAAAATCTGCCTGCCGACCTTTTCAGGATGGCTCCGATAATCCTTCGAGACTACCAGCGCCCCCAACTCAGAAGGTCCATCTGTCTGCATCTTCAGAATCAGGGTGCCATGAATGAATCCGGTTTGAATGGTACTTGAAAATCGCTTCTCAGTTCCCACTTTGAAATAATAGTGGGGCGAATCAGGGGTTCCGTGCTGGCGCGCGATCATCGAAGTAGCCACGACTTTGCGAGAGCTCAGATCTTCGGCAACAAACACATACTTCGGTTCGTATGGTTGTCCATGAAAGGACTGCTCTGATTTGGAAATGCGTTCGGCCATTGCTTCGCGAGTCGACGGGAAATTGAACATTCCCGGCGTATTTGCCAGCTTCAGCAGGTCTTCAGAATCCTTCTTCGTCGCCTCACGCAATAAGAACATGGGTCAACCGCTCATTGCCGAAATCAGATCCTGGTAGTACGCAATCGCTTTTTCCAGATCGTTCCAGGAAACCTGTTCATTCGGTCCTTTCGGGTGTCCGTTCATCGATCCCAGACCCACGATGGAAGTCTGAAACTTCGCTTTTGTGAAAAGTCCCGCATCGCTCATGTAGTTGATGTTCTTCGAACTGATGACGAACTCAGACAAGGCGCCTGGAATCGCATAGTTCTTGCTCACATGAAAATGCATTTTCGGATATTCAGAAGACGCCTTCGAAACCAGCTCTTTCCATTCCTTTTCAATCGCCGTAAGCGGAAGGTTCGGCATGGCCCTCAAATCAAACGTCATACTGATTTTTCCGGAATTCTTCATCTGGATTCGCGTAATTGCACCTTGACTGTACGGCTGATCAAAAGTCTGGTTCGGGCTTTGGTTCAACTTCTCAATGAACTTTTTCCACTCATAATCCAGTCTCAACAGCACTTCAAGAAGCTGCTGTGGAATGAAGCTTGCACCCGCATCGCTTGCGTTCGAATATTCAACGCGGAAATTCTTTTCCATCGGCGAATTGCCGAGTGATGACTTGATGAATTGCTTGAAATCTTCGAACTGGAAAGTGGTGAGATAGATTCTTACCTTGGAAAGATCAGGTATCGCAGCCTCAGCTCCATTCACCTGCAATGATCCCCATTGGAAATCAAAGCCTGCATCGGTAGCATCCAGAAGCAGGTTCATCAGCAGATCAAACGAATTGATCGCCTCTTTTTTCTGGGAAAGGTCAAGACTCAGACCGGTCGTGGTGATCTCCACGCATCGGTTGTATCCCTTTGAGTCCTTCTCTTTTCCCGCAGCGTCGATTTCAATTTGGAATGAAACCTGTCCGGGAGACTGATTGGTCTGCAAAAGTCCTGTCGGTGCGTAGGTGTAAACCGATTTCGGATTCACGCAAAGCGATTCCACCACATACTTAGATCCGAGCATCCCGAATTGCGATGCGCATGCTCCTACGAGATAAACCGGTGTTTTATGGCTTTTCTTAGGCAGTTGTGATGCACCGAAGACCCGGCATAGAAAATCAAGCTTGCCCTGTACCGTTCCCGCCCCGACGATTATTTTTTCATCGGAAACGGAGGTGTGTGGATTTCCATGTGTCAGTGTCCACTGGGATGGCACACTTCCGATGGTCACATCCAATGGATTGATGAAAAGGACTCCGTTCCTCGTGGAACGATCAACCAGAGTATCTGAACTGAATGCGATCAGATTCGACTGACGCTTCGAAAGCCGATCAACCGAATGGCCCACGGGTTGAATCTGGGTTTTAAACCCGAATTCAGTCAGGAGCGCCCTGAGATAAAGGACCAACTCGTCGTTTCCGCTTTCCTCGTGAGAAGGAATGCTGAGGACTTTTTTTGCACACTCTTTGAAATAGGTGAAACTAGGCATTTTTTAAAAAATAACAAAGACTTATTTTTCTTGCAATGAAAGAGCCATCATCGTCTAATGAAAGAAAATGAGCGCCTTTTCAGAACTGGAAGCAACCGGCAAATACAAGGAAGCCATTGCGTTGCTTCAACAGAACCCAACTTACGATGCCAATTACTTTTTCAACCTGGGCATCCTTTACGGCAAGGATCAGCAACACGGCCTTTCAGTTGCTTATTTGGAGAAATCCATTCGTCTCAAGCCACATGATCCTGAAATCATCAAAAACCTGAAGATCGCTCAGCCCCTTTTGAAAAAGGATCTGTTGGCAACACAGGCTTCCATGACCGAGCTGGACCCGGCATCTAACTCTCTTGAAAAATTCGCCGATCGCATTCAAACCGATGAAATCATGGGTGTTATCGGTTTGGTCGTACTGATCGTCTCATTGCTGTGGATCCGTGCCTATCTCAAGACCCGGAACATCACTAAAACTTTCTTGAAACCATCTGGTTGGTTTGGTGTCCTTGCCGTGGTCCTCTCTTTCGCCTTTTATGGAGTGCATCGCATGGGTAGCTCGAACCCTCCGGCGGCGCTGCTCCTGAAACAACCGTTGCGAAGCGGTCCGGGAATGAATTATCCCGAAACCATCATTTTGGATGCCGGCATCAAAGTCCGGATGGTGGGTTCATCCGTTTCATTGAATGAAACGGAAAGTTGGCAGAAAATCAGATATGATCGGGACCGTATGGCGTGGATTCCGTTGTCGAGTCTGCTTCCCCTTTGAAGGAATTTTTATGACTAAACTTTTCCGTTTTTTTTCCCTTTCAATGCTTTCTCTGTCCCTCCTACTCGCTTCCGGATGTGCCGGCAAGAAAGTGAACGAAAACGACCCGAAAGAGATGTATGAAGATGCGGAAAGCGACATCAAGAATGATCGATACCTTCTGGCTCTCGACAAGCTCCGCATCGTGAAGAACAAGTTCGCCTACACCAGTTACGGCGCACTTGCCCAACTCCGCATGGCCGATGTTTATTTCCTGCAAGAGTCTTTTCCAGAAGCATCGGCATCATATGACAGCTTCGTCGAACTGTTTCCGAAACACGATAAATCACCCTACGCTTTGTTTCGTTCCGGTGAAGCACAATTCAATGATATTCCCACCAAAATCTCCCGGGATCTCAAATCTGCTGAAATAGCCATTCAGATTCTCGATAACTACATGAGAAAATATCCGGGAGGTGAATTCTTCGAAAAAGCCCTCGATATGAGGAAAAAAGCTTATGACCGACTTGCTGAGAAGGAACTCAGCATCGCAGAATTCTATATCAGACGGAAGAAGCCTGACTCCGCCCGCATGCGCCTGCACAAGATTCTCGACAATTACAGTGAATCCACTTCAGCTTCAAAAGCAAAAGAACTCCTGAAAGCCCTCTGACATGATTTCCATCGAAGACATTCATCTCAGGATCAAACAACGCGATTATCAGGAAGCCGATTTACTGATCAAGAAATCGATCACTGAAGAACCGGATAATGCCGACCTTTATTATCTGCGTGGATTGCTCAAAAGCTATCAAAACAAACTCAGTGCGTCGATCGAGGATCTTAAATACTGCCTAAAGATCGAGCCAAAACACACCGATGCTGCCGTTTGCCTGAGCATCATCCTGAATGATATCGGTCACTACGACGAAGCAAAACGGATTTTTGAGCAAGCCAACCAAAGCGTGTTCCTGAAACAAGCTGGCGATGATGCGCAAGTTGACCACAAGTTCGCAATCAAGCATTTTGAACTGGGAGATCTTTACTTTCGTCACCGTCGCTTTGATTCCTCAATCGAGGAATACAACAAGGCGATCCTTCTCGACCCTTCGAATACAGAAACCCGTGTGAAACGCGCAAAGGCATTTGCAAAAAAAGGGTTCATTACCCGTGCCATTCAGGATCTGCAGCAATTGAAAGTCGAAAGACCGGATAACACCACTGTTGGTGTGCAACTGGGATTACTGCATTACAGTCAGGGAAATCTGGTGGATGCACAAATCGAGTGGGAATCCGTGCTCGGACAGGATCCGGTAAATCGCGAGGCGATCGCTTATCTGGAATTACTCAGGAAAAATTAAATCAGCTCTACGCGAGTATTAAGTGGAAGATGTTTCACTTCAACTGTGGTCTGACCTGTTTTCTCCGCTTGATCAGCAGGCATGGAGATCAGATGTGTACGAAGCTCCTTGAACATCGGATGCTTGATCGGCTGATCATTCTCCTGAAGAACAACCTGTTTGGCTGTTTTTTCCCGGATGTTGATCACCAGTGGAGCCTTCAGGTTCGCAGTCATTTCAGCAAGGTTAGCCGGAATGGTAAGGATGGTAAACACGCTTGCATCTTTGATGGTGGCAAGACGGAGTTCACGCAATTCTGCAGCCGAAAGTCTGACTACATAGTCCGGTTTGAAAATTTTTGGTTCAAGAACAGGAAATGCGAGATGAGGGTTTTTCAATGATTGCAACCAAAGGATCAATGTATCGTCACCTGGATCTACCAAGCAAAAATCATGATCTTCCGGAAATCCTAGTACCCCACTTGGAATAGAAATGATTTCTTCGGAAGAAACTTCGATCTGGCCAAAACGTCCTGTTTTTACAATCACGAAAACCTCCAGGGAAAAAATGAACCCTAGAATCAGGATACCTCGTTTTCATACCTGAGCAAGAAAGTTATTCGATTGGTCAAAAATATTGTCAAGATAATGACATTATTTTGACAATGTGTGTAATTACTCTTTGAGTGCTTTTGAAAGCTGGTTCAACTCTGGTGCTGCGCCGGCTTCTTTGTTGGAATCCTGAATCGCTGAATAAACTTCTTCGCGGTGGATTTTGGTTTCTTTTGGAGCTTGGATACCGAGACGGACTTGCTTGCCCTTGATCTGCACTACGGTGATCTTGATATGATCATCGATCGCAATGCTCTCGCCCAATTTGCGGGTTAAAACTAACATCTTAAACTCTCCGTAGCTTTAATTAATCGTCTTACAACGCTCGGTTTTCCGTAACGATAACGGACTTGATAACGCATTTGGCGTATGATGACAAGAATTATCTTAAAAAGTCCAAAAGTGTGGGCTGAATCAAGTGTTTTGAGCTCGCCAAACTGCTTTTGAAAATGGACTCTTCTCGCGCCATATCGCTTACCACTTGGGTCAGGTCTGCATCCTCAATTGATGAACTCAATTGGGCATTAGTCACATTATGGCGTTCCATGGTGGTGATGTTTCCTTGGATCCCCTGAACCCTTGATCCGATTTTTGAACGGACGGAAACCACCTTTGCCAATAGTTCATCAAAACGCTCAAGAGTTCCACGGATCGCATTCTGATCTCCGGTGAGCAATCCCACTCTCAACGACTTTAATTCATCGAAAAGATTCACATTCGGAACTTGTGGCTGCACCTGCTCTTGAGTGCGGTCGGAAGCCAAGGTCCGAAGCGGCTCGTGCTTGGACTCATCGGGCTTCTGATCTGACTTACGATGTTCGAGCATCACCTTGTCGACGGAACCATCAGGATTGGTATTGAACACCTGAATGCCGGGGATGTTCATTCCAATGAACACCTCTCGCCCGATCTCGAGCATCATTTCACCCTCATCACCACGATAATTGCCGTCGGCATCCACAGGGTTGGAATTGCTTTGGAAACCTCCGAAAATGAAACGGTCGCCAATCCTGCGGTTCGAGGTAGAGATCGATCTCTGGAACAACTGATTCACTTCTTCTGCAACCCCGATCCGCGTTTCCGGTGTGGAGCTTGCACTGCTGGATTGACCGATCGCGATTTCTTTCGCACGCATCAGAACTTCGCTCAAGTCCTCAAGCGCAGCGTCGGTGTTTTCCAGAAACGATTGGGCAAACTTCGCGTTGGATTGGAATTGATCGTTGTTCACTTTGTCTGTCCTCATTTCAAGAATTTTTCCGGAACCGACCGGATCATCAGAAGGTTTGTTCAGTTTTTTCAATGTTGAGTTCTGCATCTGGAGGTTTTCCAGTTTCGAACGGGAACGACTCAGACTATCCCTGACCACGCTGAAGTTGCTGTTGTCACTCACCCGCATCTTCTACCTACCTTCTCAGACTCAGGATGGTGTCCAGCATCTCATCCGCCGTCTTGATGACTTTTGCCGAGGCATCATAGGCGTGCTGGAACTGCATCAGGTTTGTGGTTTCCTCATCAATCGATACTCCGGAAACCTGTTCGCGCATTTTTCCAAGTTGAGAGATGATGCTCTTATTCTGCGTAAGAATCTCGTTATTGCGAGAACTGCTCACGCCAATATCCGAAACAATTGAATTATAGAAGTCATCTGCGGTTGTACGACCGTTGTTCATGAAATGAATATTCTGAAGATTCGCGATCGCCAGTGCGTTACGGTTGTCACTCGGTGCACTCGGCTGCAGTGCGGTTGCGATGTTGCCAACTGAATCGCGGATCTGGGAAGAAAGCGAAATTCTCTGCGCCATTCCAGTCGGACCGCCCGAAGTCTCAAAGAACCTGATCCCGGTTTTTCCATCGAGAGTGAAACCCTTTTCGTGAATCTCATTCACTGCTGATGAAATGGCAAAAGCCAACTTATCCAGTCTTTCCATCACCATTGATACGCTTTTGTCCCGCACTTCAATCAGGGCACCGAGCTTTCCATTGTTGAAACGATCGGTGATGTATTGGCTGGAATGAGGTGATCTTGCAATTTGAAGGGAATTTTCAATACTTCCCATGTCCGGTTGAGCTTGAGCTCGTCCGATATGGAATTTTTCAAAGTTTGGACCGGTTACCACCGGACCCACACCGCGTATGTCTACATTCACCATTCCATTGTTGTCTTTGGTGATGCTGACATCGACAAACGAACTCATTTTTTTCAGCATGACATCACGACGATCCTGTAGATCGTTGGCAGGGCTTCCCTGGATCTCTGCAATTCGGATTTTGTTGTTCAGTTCGGCCAACTCCTGAGCCAAAACGGTGAACTCCTTCATGTTTCCGTCAATCCGATTATCGAGATGATTCCGGATCTGTTCCATTTCGGAACTGAGTCTCCTGAAGTCCTTCACCATTGCGCTGGAAGATTCCCGGACCGCCTGGCGGATCGATTCATTGTTCGGATCAGTGGAGAGCTTTCTGAAGTCATTGAAGAATCGTGAAACCAGACGATTCAAACCGTCCCCGTTCATTTCGTTGAAAACATCTTCGATCTGATTCAGGAATACTTGTTTTTCTTCACTGTAAGCGAGATTCTTCGTTCCGTCGCGGAGCTGCTTTTCAAGATACTCGTCATTGATGCGTTCAATGCGGGAAAGTCTGGATCCGCGTCCGGCATAAGGTCCGCCTTGGCCTGCAACCTGCTGGGTCACTTCCGCTTCTGAAACCGCACGTTGCCTCGAAAAACCCTCTGTACTTGCATTCGCAATGTTATGACCTGCTGTGGAAATGCCGGCCTTGGAGGTCGACAATCCGGATTTTCCAGCTTGGAAAACATTCAGCAGTGCCATTTCATCACACCTCTCTGGAAATCAGTCGTGGTCCGTGTTCGTTCACCGAACCCGCGTTCTGACGTCCTGACTGGTTGTATGTACCTGCCTTATTGGAAGTTTCGCCGAAGATGTTCTTCTTCATGTTGTTAATATGTTTCAGCGATTCCGCAACAAGGCGACCATTCACTTCATTCTGTTTTTTGATCCGCTCTACCAGGACGATCAGCATGTTCAGGTCAGCCTGAAGACGGGTCGATGTTTCAAAGCTTTCAGCTTCGAAGTGAATGATCAGTTCTTTCAGAGTCGGATTCTGGTTGGAAAGGTTGTAATCATAAGCAATCGCATGGACTACGGACTGGCGATTCATTTCAGACTGATGGATGAGATGGATCAAGGCTTCCTTGGCGGCAGTAGCTTCATAGGTCGCTTTCGAGTCAGCGTTTGAAATCGCTTCGTTCTCGTTTTTCACCACATCGTACAGTTGACGATGAAGACGAATCAACTCCATCAACGACTCATGAAGCTTATCGGATAATTTTACAGACGTATTTCTTTCAAGTTCCATCTTGTTTCCTCACCCGCATCCTGCTCGGAGGTTGTTTCACTACTTACTAATTGTATGAATCAAGCGCCAGCAAGACGGATGTGATCGTCGACAAGCTTGTCTGCAATCGCGTCCGCACTGACATTGTATTTCTTGTTTTGAATCTGTTCTCTCAAGGCAGCGATTTTCGCTTCACGGACATCCGGAGTGTCTGCTGCGATTTGCTTTGCTTTTGCCATGTCTTTCGCACGGGAGGAAATATCCGCATTGGCAGAACCCGTACTCGCAGACGAGTTTGCAGCTTCGGATTTTTCATATCCGTTCAGCTTGGTCTTGTCTGTTTTTTTGGTTTCAGCGCTTTGAATGCCTGTACTTCCGGCAGCGATATTCGGGTTAATCTTCATTTGTACCTCCTGTACCTAGAGTCCTGTCCCTGTTTCCATTATACGTTGGTTGGGGTTGCGAGCGCAACCAATAATCAATGATTTGTTGGGAAAGACCGAGGGAATTAGCGCTGGCTGAAATATCCGCGTATTCCTGGTCGAGCATTCCTTGATAGATATCTGACGCTGAATTATGAAGTGAGAATTCAGATGGTTCCGCAGTGGATCTCATGGCCCGGATCATTTCGGACATGAAGGTGGCTTCCAGCCCCTGGGCCGCCTTCTTCATTTCCGGTGTGATGCGAGTATCGTCAATTCCTTGGTGATTTCGGGCCAAGGCCTCGTTTTTAAGGGGGGCCTGAGGGAGTTTCATGAAGAAACCCCCTCAGACCTGTGAATCGATGGCGACTTCGGCTTGAACTTCCTGTTCTTCAGGCCGGGGCGTGAATTTTCAGTTTTATGGTAACCCACCATCCTAGCAGGTCGTTGCATATTGACTGTTTCCTGGTTCACGCTTTCCTCATCCTTCCTTGGATTTTGCCTTTGCCTTCGCCCTTTCGTTCACAAACTTTTCATAACAATTCCAGTTCCGCCTGCAACGCACCTGTTGCCTTGATGGTCTGGAAAATAGCGGTCAAATCTTTTGGTTGAACGCCCAATGTATTCAATAACTTGATCAGGTCAGCGACGGTTGCGCCCTTGAGTTCATTCAGACGATCACCTTTCGGGTTGCCGCCCTTCACCTGGATCGACAAATCCCCGTGAGCGATGGTGACCGGAGCAATCATTACCCGATCACCCATGACCACGGTTCCGGTGCGTTCATTCAAAACAACCTTCGCTTTCGAATCCACAATCACGCGAATATTTTCGATCCTTGCCATCAATTCTACCGTGTTGCCGTCATAGTTGAACGGAACCACGACGTCGATCGTTGCGCTGTCTCTTGCTGATGCGAATTTCCCGCCGAGTTCTGCGTTCACGAGCGTGACGAGACGGGTGGCGGTGGTAAAGTCGGGATTGTTCAGCGAGAGACGAAAACTCTTTTTTCCGGAAAAGTTCGTATCTACGTCCTTTTCAATCGTTGCACCGGAAACAATTCTTCCTACTGTCGGAAAGGTAGCCTTGCCGTCTGCAATCGTTCCAAGCGTCACTGGTCCTTGTGCAACAGCATAGATCTGCTGGTCACCTGCGCGAAGAGGCGTCACCAGGAGAATACCACCTTCCAATGAAGCCGCATCACCGATGGAACTGACTGTGATGTCGATCTGCACTCCGGAACGTGCGAATGCAGGCAACTTCGCAGTCACAATGACCGCAGCCGCATTCTTGGAGTTGATCTTTTCATTCTTGTTCACATCCAACCCGAGTTTGCTGAAAAGCTTACCAAGTGAGCGTGCGGTTACATCCGCACTGGAGTCACCGGTTCCTTTCAATCCAACCACGACACCGTAACCGATAAGAATGTTCTCACGAACACCTTTCACAGCAGCAATATCCTTCAGGCGTGCGCCGGGTGCCTGAGCGAATGCCAGGGTCGAAAGCAATGATGCGATCAGGATCAGCACCTTAACGGGCAACACGAACTTTGTACTCATACAGTTTCCCCGATTTGATTGAGTCGGTATCGTCGAAATCGGAAGCCGGAGCCACCGCCACCAACGAAACCGTCTTGGATGATCCACGGTACAATACCCGTTTCACACTCTTGATTTTGTAATTTCCATTCTTGAACCGATCGATGATTTCTGCTCGGAATTCCTCATTTGGAACAACGGAAACCGCCTTGCTCAGATCGATCTGTGACCAGCGAACCGCTTTTTCCATGCGTTCCTTCACGTCTTCTGCGGCAGAAGTGTTCAGGTTCTCGTCTTTCACCTTGCGAAACGCTTCCACATCCTTGTCCCCCTGGGCTGCAGGATTGTTTTTCAGATATAGGGCCATTTCCACTTCCTGTTCAGCAGGCGACAAAGTCTTCTTGATCTCTTCGCCAATTTGGCGAATCAGATCGTCTTCGGCACGAACAGACACAATGTCACCGTGTGCACGGATCTTGGTCTTGGAATAAAAATAATTTCCGTCGCTCTCTCCGGTCCACAACGAACCATCACCTGGGCTCTGGTCGATGAAGTCATTTCGTGTCAGTCGCTCACTTCCCGGGCGTCTGTTTGAAACGAAACCCCTGCTGGTCTCGATACGAGTTCTGGTTTCCTCGTCCACAGGGTCAAGTTCTACCACTGCTTCGTCATTGATAGTGGATGAGGGTGCCCGATTTTGGTCTCTCATCTGATCACGAGGGGTCTCAACCGGCGTTCTCACATCCCACGGCGATTGGTCATTGCCATAAGTCAGCTTGTTGTAATCTTCACTGTCACTATGAACCACGCCCTTGAATGTGGAACAAGCACTCAGTGCGATTATCAAATAGAGGGGGATGATCGTCTTCTTCACAGATTCACCTCGATCGTGTTTTCTGTTTTGATTTTACCCACGACTTCTTTCTTCGTTCTGGAAGTCAATACGCGGATTCGGTCACCAATTGATCCATTTTCAAGAACGGTTGCCGCAGTTGTTAGTGATAGATCTCCGGAAATCATCTGCAACTTGATCATTTCACCCTTGCGGACATCGGGCGATCTTTGAATGGCGGTATTCGCCACGAATTGAGATTCGAGAATGGTCTGTCTGGTTTCGCTGTTTTCGAGATTCGCCAGATCCGTCACCATTGATCCGCGATATTCACGTGCAGGACTGACTGCCACGTTGATCTTTTCAATACGGAAATCTTCCGCTTTGATCCGGGTATTTGGAAGGATTTTACGGCTTGCAACCGGGGCATTCACGAAAGCCTGGTAAGGGGTCTGGATACGAACAGTTGAACCATCATCTCCGATGAGATCAAGAATGGCCACACCGTTGGAACGATCCTCGATCACACGTACGTCAGTGATGGTTTTGATATCGCGAATTTCCTGTGATTGGGAAAGTTTTTCAAGGTTGGGAATTCGCACCTCCGCATAGGGAAGGCGGTCGCTCAATGCCTTGTGGATTCGCTGGGAAAGGGTGTTTGTATTTTCTATGGCTAAGGCGGATGCGTGGAAGGAAGAAAGAATGAATGCCGAAAAAATCAGTTTTTCAATCATGTTTCCCTCCATGGAAATCAAATCCGGCTTTCATCCTGAAAACCCTTGTTTCAATCATCTCACGATATTCGTAGTGGCTTCAAGCATTTTGTCCGCAACACCCATCACTCTCGTATTCATCTCATACGCGCGCTGGGCTCCGATCATCTCGATCATGCTGTTGGCAACGTTGACGTTCGAAGATTCCAATGCTCCCTGCAATACGGTACCGGTACCACTTTCGCCCGGGACAGCCTGCTTTGGACCACCACTTCCAACTGTTGGTTTGTAAAAGTTATTTCCAATCGCCATCAACCCTTGCGGGTTGACGAAATTCACCAGCTGAATTTGTCCGACTTCCGATTCACCATCAGAGGTATAAACCTTGATGGAACCATTCGGTCCGACCACAACTGAAGTCGCTTCCGGCGGAATAATGACGGCTGGCTCAAGCAACGCTCCATTGCTGAGACTGATTCTTCCTTGCGGATCCAACTTGAAATTTCCCGTACGGGTGAAAACCACTTCACCGGTATTCGGCAGTCTCACTTGCATGAAACCTTTTCCTTCAATCATCAAATCATAGGCATTATTCGTGATTTTCGTAGAACCCTGTTCGAATAGCTTGTGGTTGGCGCCGACCTTCACACCCATCCCCTTCTGGATTCCTACTGGTGTAACGGTCGAGGCGCCTTGTCTTGCGCCGGGATCCTTCACGTTTTCATACATCAGATCATGAAACTCGGTGGTTTCCCTTTTGTATCCATCCGTATTCACGTTCGCCAGATCATTCGCGATCCGGTCGATATTGGCTTGTTGTGCCTCAAGTCCTGTCGAAGATGTATGTAACGCTCTTAGCATCGGTATTCACTCCCCATCACATTTTTCCGATTTCATTCACTTCTTTTGAAAGCATGTCGTTCACGGTTTTCATCGCTTTCAAGTCCTGCTCGAACATCCGGTTCGCGCGAATCAGGTTACTCACTTCCTGAACCGGATTCACGTTCGATGTCTCCACCATTCCCTGTTTCACCTCGGTATTCACCGATGCGAGTGCCGGGTTCTGTTGTGGATTCTTGTTCTCAAAATTCGTGCTTCCCGTTTTACGGATCGTCTTGAGATCAGCGAATTCAACCACGCTGAGCTGAGATACTCGCTCGTCTCCCATGAAAATCTCGCCCTGCGGATTCACGTGAAGCGCGCCTTCGCGATCAGCGATGCTGATTTCCCTTCCGGCGGCATCGCCGGTATCACCGTCCAGGCCTTTTGAAAGGACTGGATGTCCATCCAGAGTCACAATTTTACCCTCGGGCGATAATTTGAAACTTCCTGCCTTGGTATAGCGGATTCCATTCGGAGTCGAGATTTCGAAAAACCCAGGACCACTGAGTGCGATATCAAGTGGGTTATCGGTGACCTTGAAACCACCGGTCGAGAATTTCGTATGGGTTCCGTTCACCACCACGAAAGACTGATCACGTCCATCAAGCGGGTAAAGATCCTTATCTTTGATCGGGGATCTTGGAATTTCTTCCCCCTCGATGGTCATTTTTTCATTCTTGGAAAGGTATTCCTTGAAGGCGACATCATCCCGCTTGAATCCATTGGTATTCATGTTCGCGAGGTTGTTCGAGATCACCTCGATTTGGTGGTCTCTTGCCATTGCCCCCGAAACAGCCGGCCAAAGTGGTTTAGACATCCTGTACTCACCTTTCGCGCATCCTGCGCCCAGTTTCCATTTTAGACTTGCACCACATCCGCTTGCAAAAAAAACATTCCAGTCAATTGTTTGGGGTGGGCACTTTTTGCCGTTATTTTGAGTCATTTTTATGATAGCTTGAAGCCACTCATGATCCTGATGAAAGCCCAACCCCTTCTTGAAGACCGTCGCGCCCTCTTGAAGCAAAAAACCGAGGCTCTGATCCAAACCCTGGGTCGCCCGCCCCGCCTTGCCGTGATCCTGATCGGTGACGATCCTGCTAGCCAGATCTACGTCCGGAACAAGGCAAAGGCTGCGCAATCCGTTGGCTTCATCGGTGAATCGTTTATTTTCGACCGCAACACCCCTCCACAAAAGGTTTTTGAGTTCGTTCAAGAACTGAACGACACCCCGGATGTCGATGGCATCCTCATTCAACGGCCGCTTCCTTCCGCATATTCTGAAAAGGAAGTGATGTTCTGGGTTGCGCCTGAAAAAGATGTCGATTGCCTGCACCCTGAGAATATCGGCCTGCTGGTTTCCGGCAATACGCGCTTCGCTCCTTGTACGCCTGCGGGCATTCTGATGCTGCTGGATCATTACCACCTTCCAGTGGACGGAAAAATCGCGTGTGTCATCGGAAGAAGCAATATCGTGGGTAAACCACTCGCATCAATGTTGCTCGCAAGAAATGCCTCCATCATTCAAATTCATCGTTCCACGCGGAACCCTGCCGAACTGTGTAAACAAGCTGACTTCCTGTTTGTCGCCGCAGGAGCAAAGCATCTGGTAAACCGTGACTGGATCAAGCCTGGTGCCATCGTTATCGATGTGGGTATCCATCGCGGAGAAAACGGAAAGATCACCGGTGATGTCGACATTGTTTCAGTCGAGTCGCTGGTAAGCGGGATCACACCGGTGCCGGGAGGTGTCGGCCCGATGACCATCCAAATGTTGCTGGAAAACACCTATACCGCCGCACTCAACCAAGGAAAATGAACATGCTGAAAAAAACCGCTTTGAATGAAGAACATCGCAAAATGGGTGGAAGAATGGTCGACTTCGGTGGCTGGGATCTTCCCGTGCAATACAGCGGGCTTATGGCCGAACACACTGCGGTTCGCAATGCCTGTGGAATCTTCGATGTCAGTCACATGGGCGAGATCCTCGTTGAAGGTCCCGGCTCGCTCGAGTTCGTGAACTTCATCACCACAAACGACGCCTCCACTCTCGCCATTGAACAAGCTCAGTATTCCGCATTCTGCAACCATGATGGCGGCATTGTAGATGATCTGGTTGTTTATCGCCTTGGAAATGAGAAATTCTTCCTCGTGGTGAACGCATCGAACACAGACAAGGATTTTGACCATATCATGATGGCGCTTGCACTCCATTCGGGACTGAAGCCTTCAGTAAAGAACCTTTCATCGGAATACTCCCAAATCGCGATTCAAGGTCCATTGGCTGTAAAAACGCTGCAAAAACTGACCGATACCGAACTTTCCGGAATCAAAACCTACTGGTGCAAGGAAGGAAAAGTCCTCAACACGCCATCGATCATCGCCAGAACCGGTTACACCGGTGAAGACGGATTCGAAATCTATATTCCCTGGGGTGAAGCTCCCCGGATCTGGAACGCCCTTCTAGAAGCGGGAAATGAATTTGGAATTCTTCCATGCGGTCTGGGCGCTCGGGACACTCTTCGACTCGAAATGAAGTACGCACTCTACGGTCACGAACTGAATGACCACACCAATCCTCTGGAAGTGGGGCTTGGATGGGTGACCAAACTCAATAAGCCTTCTGATTTCATCGGCAAGGATCAAATCGTCGCCCTTAAAACTTCTGGAGTGAATAAATCTCTGGTCGGACTCAAGTCACTGGGGCGCGGAATTCCTCGTCAGGATTACGAAGTCTACTCCACCGATAAAACTGAAAAAATCGGCCAAATCACCAGTGGCACCTCTTCACCGTCATTAAAATATCCGATTGGAGTTGCCTTCATCGACAAATCATTTGAAACTGTGGGGACCAGATTGTGGGTCAAAGTCCGTGAAGACTTCCATGAGTTCGAAGTGGTTAAAACCCCATTTTACAGGAAGGAAACAAAATGAATTATCCAACAAATTACCGATACACCAAAGAACATGAGTGGGCAGAGTTGGTATCAGCCAATCAGATTAAAGTCGGCATCACCGACCACGCTCAATCCAGTCTCGGCGACATCGTCTATCTTGATCTTCCAAAAACAGGACGTGAACTCAAGTCCCACGATGTATTCGGCGTGGTTGAAAGCATCAAAGCTGGTTCCGATCTTTACTCTCCCGTTTCCGGACAAGTCATCCA
>JBEIKL010000016.1:0-22827 GCA_040379745.1 Bdellovibrionales bacterium
ACCAGTGCCGATGCGCGGAAAAAAGTGCGAACCTTACATGGTGAAACACACCGCGCTGAAGTTGGCTGAAGTCCTGGGTGTTCCGTTCGATGAACTTTCCAGAATCACCAGTGCGAATGCGAAAAAGTGCTTTCGCCTCCCGATCTGACCCTTACCAACCAACTTCCTGGGATTTTTTCATTTTTATGGGCGATACTTTTCCCATGAGAATGTTCGCATTGATCCTGATTATCACCTCCGTGTCCGCTTCCGCCTCTTTTGCATCTGCCAAAACCGATTGCCTGACCACACGGGAATTCATCACCACTCTGGAATTCCTGAGAAGCGATGATCATTTCAAGATGAAAGACGTCGAAGCACAGGACACCTCGTTCGCCGTATCTGCCGGATGCACGGGATCGGCGAAACGGTTCATCCGAATCGCGAAAACCCTGAGCATGGCAGGCGCAAACCGGAAATCGGCGACCGATGTCGCACTTCCCTTTGCAAAGCTGACCGATGAACAAACGGATGCTTTCGTTTCCGCATTCAAACTCTCGATTGCGGAAGACGCTCTCGACCTCGACTTCCAGAATTCTGCGAAAATCGCGCTGTCGATCTCTAAGGATTATTCCGGCGATCTGAAGTTTGCGCGTAAGGACTTCGAAAAAATCGTCGAACTCTGCACCGATACCGGACGTTTCGCCATTCCCCGAAAAGACTGTGGTCCATTCGCCGCAAGAATCGCCCGCAGTGGTGCAAAGTGGGAAAAGGGCGCTGCTGAACCGTTTCTGGAAACCCTGGAATTCCTGACCTCGGAAAAAGGTCCAACACTGAGCGGTTTTCAAGCCGTGGAATGGTCCGAAAAGATCACCGCACAGGGGCCTTCCTCGAAAGAGAATTTCAAACAGGCTTATCAGTATGCGATTTCAAGCAGCGGACTGAAGTTGAATCGGAATGAAGCGGTTGAATTCGCAGTCAAG
Source organism: Bdellovibrionales bacterium (assembly GCA_040379745.1). GTDB lineage: Bacteria > Bdellovibrionota > UBA1018 > UBA1018 > CAIMNF01 > CAIMNF01. The sequence continues at coordinate 963 of JBEIKL010000016.1, forward strand.
ATGGCCTCGCTGGACGGTGAAGCTTTCAAAACTCAAACGAAAGCGACAGACCAGGAACCGGAGCAGAAGCAAGCGAAGGATCCCTCAGGAAAGTGATTCCCGCCACTGGAGCATAAATGCTTTTCTTGTAGTTTCGGTGCATGCAATCCAATTCTTCCCAACGATGCGGAAACAGGAGTGGCGTGATGGAAAGCAATGCGGCACCCGCACCGAAATAGAGACCAATCGTTTCCGACCGTGAGGATGCAGCCACCAACGCACCGGTGATCAGGTTGGATCCGAACGAAATCCATTTCAATTTCCGCGCCAGCGATCCGGCTTTTGCGATCGCTTCTTCCGCGCGTCGTTCACGGAAAAGCTGTTCTCGGGTGGTTTTCGACGGAAGCGTTTTCAATTCCTCCACCGCAACCGAGTGATGATCGATCGGATCGACCAATCCCCAGATCGTCGCCCACCAAGCGGCACCGACTCCCATGGCCACCCACGGAAACACTGCAGCCGAACTGTTCTTATTCGGGGCATTCGGATCCTGAACTTCGTCAGCTTTGGTTCCGCCGACCAATTCCATCGCTCCGGCAATGAAAGTCGCGCTGGCTGGAACGAGCAACGGAGTGTGTTTTTTAAGAAAAGAATCGCGATTGCGGATGCTTTCTGAAAGTACCTGTTCACTGGCACGAGGTACGACCGAAAGTTCAGGATAGTCGAACGCGGATTCGGCGCGTACGTCGGAAGCCGAGGCGGCAATCAAATACACGAGAACGAAAAATCCCAATTTCAATTTTGTTACCTTCATATAGATTGATGATAACAGCATTGCCCTTATTTTTTACACAAAGGAAATATATGAAAAATTCCGTGATTTTTTTGACGCTTCTGTTTGCAGCGATTCCCGGATCAGTGACCCTGGCCAGATCCATCGTCGCTACCATCACCCACATCGATGGCAACACGCAAATCTATTCCCACCCGTCGAAAACCTCATCCCTTGCGAAACAAGATGCAAACGGAACCACTGTTTTGTTCGAAGGCCAGTACTATCGGGTGCGCGACGCAATACCGGGTGAAAAACTCGAAAGCGGAAACATCCTGAGAACCCGTCCCGGTGCACATGCGAGCGTGATTTTTGACAACGGTGACCAAATCCATCTCGGCCCGGGAAGTTCCTACCACATCCAATGGAATGGAAAGAACGCGAAAAAGATCGAATTCAAACTCATGTACGGAAAATTGCGAGGAATCATCTCGAAAGAGTCGGACGAGAAAAAGATCATTATCAAAACCAAGATCGCCACCATGGGAGTCCGAGGCACCGATTTCTTCGTCAGTGATTCGGGGCCGAATGGCGAAACTGAAATTACGGTTCTTCGTGGCATGGTCGAAGTCACCAACGAATCGACAGGAAAACTTCTTCCGGTGAAAACGGGAACAACCGCCTTGGTCACCGAGAAAAGCGAAATCAGCCCGAGGGACTCCACGAAAGAGGATCTGAAGACAGTGGAAACCTCATCCAAAACAGAACCGACAAAAGAAACCCCGAAAACAGTGGTCGAATTGGAGAAAAAGGCCCTTGCCGTGACTCTTCAGGACATCAAGCTCTATCAGCCGGAAATCTATGAAAAAATAAAGGCCGATCCGGGCATCACGAACAATGTCTTGTCGCTGAACGAGAAGGCCGTAGTCTTGAATGCGGCAACCGCGCCAAGTGCGCCACCCAAGAAAGGAAAACCACGGATCCGCGAGCTGAACGATTCGGATGATCAGGAAATTTATGAGAAGTACTTCAAACTGAATGAATGATTCAGGTGAGATGGGATAACAGGATTCCCGTCGCCACTGAAACGTTCAGAGAAGTCACACCCTTGCTGTGGGTTGGAATCGTGCACATCATGTCACAGGATTCTTCCGTCAGTCGGCGGATTCCCTTTTCCTCATTCCCCACCACGAGCAACCACGGACGATCGCTTTCGATTTTTTTCACCGAATCACGTGCGTGTTCGCTGGTGCCAAGAATCCAAAGTCCCGACTCTTTCGCCTTCTCAAATGCACGCTGAAGGTTGATCACCGGCACGAACGGAATCGATTCCACTCCGCCGCAGGAAATGTCGTACACGACGGATGTCATCGGTGCCGAGCGCTCCGTGGTCATGATGATGCCTTTGACTCCGAAAAAAGATGCAGACCGGAAAATCGCGCCCAGATTCTGAGGATCCTGCAATGAATCCAGAGCGAGCCACACGCCTCTTGAGTTCTCATTGACTCCGGAAAGAAGGGCTTCAATCGAAACACCCGCCTTCGGACGAACCAGTGCCCCGTGACCGCTTTCACGGCCACCGCCCTGATTCTTGAAGTGACTGCGCTCGCGACGACCCGCGGAGCGATCCACCGGAGCGGTTTCTTCCACGCGAACCTTGTTCTTACGAGCCAGTTCCTCGATCTGTTCCCAGACTCCATCGAAATCATCACGCGGCAGACTGACCGACATCACCTCTTTCGGGCGACGCTTCAATGCTTCGAGAATGCTGTGCGGGTTTTTTACAAAGACTTCTTGTTCTGCCATAACTTTTTCCTCAATTCAGTTCCTGTAGGATCCGTTCCGCGGTTTTTCGCGGATCAATGGATCGGGTGATCGGACGTCCCACCACAATGGCGGATGCTCCGGCACGACTCGCTTCTGAGGGAGTCATCACGCGTTCCTGATCATTTTTTTCCGAACCTTCCGGACGGATTCCGGGAACCATCAAAAACAGGCCCGAATGACTTTTCCGGATTGCTGGAATCTCCTGGGGCGAGCATACCATTCCGGAAATCGCCGCATGTTCATTCGCTAGCTCCGCAAAACGCATCACCGACTGGTGAACACCACGGGCGGAACCGGGTTGTGCCATCATTTCCGTATTGGAAACCCACTCTTCCTCGGAAAAAGAGGTCAGGACACTGATCCCCAGGACTTTCAGACTGGAAGAGACCGGCAACTCACGTTGGATCTGATCGAGCATCTTGCGTCCTCCGACGAGATGAACGGTGGTGAACTCCACACCCATCTTTTCGATCTGAAGAACGGCCTTCGTCACGGTGTTCGGAATGTCGTGCAATTTCAAATCGAGAAAAATGCGGCGTCCACTGGCAGTCAGACCGCGCACCCATTCGGGGCCCGCAACAGTGTACAATTCGAGTCCGACCTTGAATATCACCGGCAGTCCGGAGAGGGCTTCGATCAGGGCTTCCGCTTCGGAAACACGATCAAAGTCCAGTGCGACGGCGAGTTCGGTGGTCTTGCTCATGATCAATAAGACCGGGCAAAAATCGCGATGACGTTGCCTTCGGTCTTGCCCGTTTTGAAGCAAGGCTTCGAAGTCTTGACCGGTTCATTGTTTTCATCAAGGAGGAAGCAACGGACCGTGGCCTTGGTTTCCGTCTTGATCGCGGCTTCTGCATCGGCATCCTTGCACCAAGGAACGCGGTAGAACCCGCCTTTTTCCTCGAGCAAGGTCTTGAAGGTTTCGTAGCTGTCGACATCGTGTGTATTGGCTTCACGGAACGCACGAGCCTTTTCCAGCAATTCTTTCTGCATGGAGAGGAGCTCGGCCGGTACCTTCGCTGGCAAGTCGGCAAGAGGAATGAATTCCTTCACGCCCTTGTCACGACGGGTGAACACCGCTTGTTGTTTTTCAAGGTCACGCGGACCAAGCTCGATGCGGACTGGAATTCCGATGAGTTCGTATTCGTGGAATTTCCAGCCGGCCTGTTTGGTATCGTCCTTGTCGACGTGCACACCCAAGCGATACGGCAATCCAGCCGATGCTTCCCGGATCTGAGCGGCAAGTTTGTCTGCAGCTTCGTAAACCGCTGGAGCCATGTTTGCCTTCGGAACGATCGGAACGATCACCACATGGGTTTCTGCAAGCATTGGCGGAAGCACCAGGCCTTTGTCATCGGAATGGGTCATGATCATGCCACCGATCAGGCGAGTCGATACACCCCAGCTGGTTTGATAAACATGTTTCTGTTTTCCGTCCTTGTCGAGGAACTTGGTCTCAAACGCTTTTGCAAAATTGTCACTCAGATTGTGAGAGGTTCCTGCCTGAAGCGCTTTCCCGTCTTGCATCATCGCCTCGATGGTGAAGGTGCGGAGGGCGCCAGCGAATTTTTCGGAATCGGATTTGCGACCGGCGATCACCGGCATGGCAAGAACGTTCTCGGCGAACTCACGATACATCTTGAGCATGCGGATGGTGAACTCTTCCGCATCATCAAGAGTGGCGTGACAAGTGTGGCCTTCCTGCCAAAGGAATTCGGTGGTGCGGAGAAACAAGCGCGTGCGCATTTCCCAACGAACGACGTTCGCCCACTGGTTGATCAGGAGCGGGAGATCGCGATAGCTCTGTACCCATTTCGCGAACATCGAGTTGATGATGGTTTCCGAAGTCGGACGAACCACCAGCTTTTCTTCAAGGTCCTTGCCACCAGCATAAGTCACGACCGCAACCTCGGGGGCGAAGCCCTCCACATGCTCGGCTTCCTTGGTCAGAAAGCTTTCCGGAATGAACATCGGGAAGTAAGCGTTACGGACGCCCGCATCCTTGATTCGACGGTTCATTTCCTGCTGGATGCGCTCCCAGATGGAATACCCGTTGGGACGGATGACCATGCACCCCTTCACCGGGCTGTAATCGGCAAGGCGGGCTTGCAGGACAACATCTTGGTACCATTGGGGAAAGTCTTCTGTGCGGGGGGTGATTTTTTCTGCCATGCGGGATACAATAGTATGTTATTCTGAGCCGCGAAAGAGAAAAAAACTGGAAAAAATGGCCTCAAAACCCGAAGAAAAACCCGGTGAAAAAAAACTGGAAAGCAGAAAGCGGAAGAGGGAACGGATCCTCATCATCGGGCTGGCACTTGTCTTCGCCCTGCTGACGGGTGTGGAGTTCAAGTTATCCAAAATTTCCTCGTCCCTTCCCTTCGTCAACTCGATCTTCTTCTTCGGCCTGATCAACTTCAACATCATCATCCTCGTGGCAATGCTGTGGCTGATCTTCAAGAACGTGGGCAAACTGTTCTTCGAACGCCGAAGCCGAATCCTCGGAGCGCGACTGAAAACGAAGCTGGTTGCGGCGTTCATCGGCTTCTCGATCATTCCGACGCTGACCCTGTTTTTCATCTCCTCGCTCTACATCAACCAGAGCTTCGATAAATGGTTCTCGTTGAAGATCCAGAACACACTTCAAAGCTCGCTTGAGATCACGAACCTCTATTACAAGAACGCGGAAAACAATTCCGCCCACTTCGCCGAACTCATTGCCAAGCAACTTCCTGAGCGATCCAAAGAACGGGATTTCAGTCTCGAGGCGCTTCGCTCGCTTTATGCCTTGAATGCGGTTGAAGTTTACTACAGTCCTCTTTCGTCTCCACGCGTGGTGATGGACCCGGAATCACGCATCAACAACCCGAACGCCTATTCCCGACTCAGTCTGGACCGCATCCAACAGGCATTCCGTGGTAACCGCTTCTCCTTCATCCAGAACATCGGCTACGCAGACCTGGTGCGGGCGACCGCACCGGTTCGGGACGTTGCCACCCGTCGAGTGCGCGCAGTGATCGTGGTCAACACCCTGATCCCGGTCAACCTCACCGCAAAGGCGGGACAGATCGCTCACACCGCCGCTGACTACAAGGACATCAACCCGCTTCGCTATCCGATCAAGACCACCTACTTCAGCATCCTGATTCTGATCACGCTGATGATTGTTTTCGCGGAAATCTGGCTCGGTCTTTATTTTGCGCGCCAGTTGACCGTGCCGGTGGAAAGCCTGGTGAAAGCGGCACGTGAAGTCGGACGCGGAAAACTCGACATCTCCATCGAAAAGGTCGGCAATGACGAGATCTCGATCCTGATCGACAGCTTCAACAAAATGACGTCCGACCTGAAGGAGAACCAGTTCAAACTCCGTCAGCGCACCCAGCAGTTGGAGGCCATTCTCTCCAACATCGCCACGGGCGTGATGCTCGTGGACCAGAACGGAAACATCCTCACCCTGAACGATTCCGCACGCACTCTTCTGGGTTTGCAAAGCGGTGACTATTTCGATCGACCGATGCAGGCGATTTTCTCTTCCGAAGAACATCAGGCATTACTCTATGCCCTGAGTGCGGGATTGAACGATCTATCCCGCAATGAACGCGAACAATCCTGGTCTGCACGCGTGAGCGGAGAAATGAAAAACCTCACTGCCATCGCCACTCCGCTGAAAGAAAAAGGGAAAGTCTGGGGAGCTGTTGCCGTTGTCGAGGACCTGACCATGATCGTGAAGGGGCAACGCGAGGAAGCGTGGCGTGAAGTCGCCAAGCGCATCGCCCACGAAATCAAGAACCCACTGACTCCGATCAAGCTGTCGGCCCAGCGGATCCAGCGCCGTTTGCGGGAACTGCAGGGAAAAGACGGACAACTCGTACAAGAGTGCACGAATGTGATCATCCAGCATACGGATGAGCTGAAGGAGATGGTGAACGAGTTCTCGAACTTCGCACGCCTTCCGGAAATTTCTCCCCAACCGATCCAACTGAACGAGATCATCCAGGAAACGATGCCACTCTATCTGTCGGCTCATCCTGAAATCCACTTCATCACCAAACTTGAAACACGAATGCCGCAAATGAATCTCGACAAGGACCAGATCAAGCGCGTTCTCTTGAATCTGATCGACAATGCGGTGGGAGCGATCAAGACCGTTCAGAAAACCGGACCCGGCAGGATCCAGATCGAAACCCATTATAATGAGAAACTGGAAATGGCCGCCATCACCATCCAGGACAACGGACCGGGAATGGACTCAACCACTCAAGAACGAATTTTCGAGCCTTATTTCTCTACCAAGAAAGAAGGAACCGGTCTTGGGCTCGCCATCGTGAAACGAATCATCAGTGACCACGGTGGCTACATTCGTGTGACTTCGCAACCGGGACAAGGTTGCACCTTTAACATTGAACTCCCTACGAAACAGGTTAATCTGGTTTCATGAGACGCACCATTCTCATTATTGACGACGAAGCTTCCATCCGACAATCCCTCTCCGGGGCGTTGAGCGATGAAGGTTATCAGGTGATGAGTGCGCCGAACGCTTCCCAAGGAATCGAATTGGTGCGGAAACACAGCCCGGATCTGATCCTGATGGACATCTGGATGCCCGATTTGGATGGACTGACCGCCCTGAACGAAATGAAACAACAGGGAATCGAAACCCCGATCATCATGATGTCGGGACATGGAACCATCGAAACCGCCGTCAAGGCGACCAAGCTCGGTGCATTCGATTTTCTGGAAAAGCCGATCGAACTCGATCGTACGCTGGTCCTGATCCGCAACGCACTTTCTGCTCGCGACTTGATTCAAGAGAACAAAGCTCTTCGCAAACAAATTTCCAACCGCAAACAGATGATCGGTGAATCACCGGTCATGGTTCAGGTGAAGGAACTGGTGAAACGCGTGGCTCCCACTTCGGGGTCGGTGCTGATCACCGGTGAAAACGGGACCGGCAAGGAAGTGGTTGCACAGATGATCCATTCCCTTTCCAGCCGTTTCAAGAAACCACTGATCGAGGTGAACTGCGCGGCGATTCCCGAGGAATTGATCGAGAGCGAGCTCTTCGGTCACGAAAAGGGCGCTTTCACCGGAGCCACCCAACTCCGTCGAGGACGTTTTGACCTGGCCGACCAAGGCACCATTTTTCTCGACGAGATTGGCGACATGTCTCTCAAAACCCAAGCAAAACTTCTCCGTATCCTACAAGAACAGAAGTTCGAACGCGTGGGCGGACACGAAACCCAAATGATCGATGTGCGCCTGATCGCTGCCACCAACAAGGAACTGAAACAGGAAATCGGCAAAGGGAATTTTCGCGAGGATCTTTACTTCCGACTCAATGTGGTTCGCATTCACTTGCCTGCTCTTCGCGAACGCAAGGGCGACATCCCCCTGCTCACTCGCCATTTCCTGAAGGAATTCGCAACCCTTCACCTGAAGAAGGCTCGGGAAATTTCGGACGAGGCGATCGGACTTCTTGAAGCCTACCCATGGCCCGGAAACATCCGTGAATTGAAGAACCTGATCGAACGACTGACCATTCTCCAATCACCGGAAGACGAGCACAGTGCGATCACGGCGGAAGAACTGAAACTTCACTTGAATCACGGAGAACCGCTGGCAGGCGAATCATTCTCGGAAGCGCCGAAAAGCGCCGTGGCTCTCTCGAGCGGAATGAGCCTTAAGGATGCGAAAGCCGACTTTGAACGGGAATACATCGTACAGGCCTTGAAAGACCACCAGTGGAACATCACCAAGACCGCGCAAACCCTCGGCATCGAACGCAGTTACCTGCATCGCCGCATGAATGCATTCGGCATCGAAGTGGACGAAGAATAGTCTATTCTCAGATGCCGTAGATCTCGCCGTATTTACTGCGGACATACTCCATGAAATAAGAAAACTTCAGCCCCGATCCGCTGACTCTCTTCAGGGTTTCCTCTGAATTGAATTTGCGCCCATGAGCATGGATGTTTTCACGTAACCAATTCAATGCGGGTTCGAAATTTCCTTTTTCGATTTGCTGTTCCAAGTCCGGGATGGATTTCAATATGGTCGCTTTCAGTTGAGCCGCATAGAAACTCCCCAGGGAGTAAGTCGGAAAATAACCGATTCCACCAAAACTCCAGTGCACATCCTGAAGGCAACCTTCCGCATCCGTGGAAGGACGGATCCCTAGAATCTCCTCGTAAAGATCATTCCAGACTTTTGGAACATCCTTCACCTCGATCGCCCCCTCGATCAGGGACTTCTCGATTTGATAGCGGATGTAAATATGAGCGTGATACGTGAGTTCATCCGCCTCCACCCGGATCAGGGATGGCTCGACCAGATTCACACCACGATAGAATTCGACCGCGGAAACATCGGACAGACTTTCAGGGAAAAGCTTCTGGAGTTCGGCAAACTCCCCCTTCCAGAACGAGTACGAACGGGTGATGTTGTTTTCCCAGAACCGGGATTGCGATTCGTGGAATGCCATTGATAGCGCGGAGCCCATCGGCAATCCATAGTGCTCCTTCATTGGCAGGCCCTGCTCATAAAGAGCATGCCCCACTTCGTGTGTTGCTGAAAAGAAGAGTTCATTAAAATGATTTTCACTGGCACGCAGAGTGATCCGCACATCTCCCGGACCGAACGTGGTACAGAACGGATGCGGAGCGAAGTCACCTCTTCCGCCATCGAAATCATAGCCCATCTTGCGAATGATTTTTTCCGAGAACTTCCATTGCTGGTCTTTTTCAAATTTCCGGTAAATGAAATCGGCCCGCAGCTTATGTTTTGCGATGACCTGTTTCATGAATGGAAACAGATCCCGTTTCACTTCATTGAAAACCTCTTCCATCCTGGCAATGGTCAATCCCGGCTCATAATCGTCCATCAGGGCATCGTAAGGGTGATTCACAAAACCGACGATCCGGGCCTCTTGCCTTTTCAATTCGACAATCTTCTCCAGCAACGGCGCAAACAAACTGAAATCATTCTTGGTTCGAGCCTCATGCCAGAAATTGAATCCACTGGCGGTGGCATTCGCCATTTCTTCCACAAAAGCGATCGGATACTTTTTCTTTTTTTCGTAATCCTTTTGCACCATCAGCAAATTGACCTTTTGATCTTCTGACAGGTCTTCGGTCATTGCGGCTTTGATCAGCTTGCCGGTTTCATCCGACACAAAAAGCTCGTGTGCCATGGTTTGCAAGATGGCGATTTGTCGGGCACGAAATTCCCCGCCTTTTTTCGGCATGTAGGTTTCCTGATCCCACGCCAGTACCGAACCAGCAGCTGAAAGATCGGCCACCTTAGCCATCAACTTGGTGAACTCGTCGTATTTCTTCTGCTTTATCATCCGATTCCTCTTATTTCTTATTCTTCATCCATGTATGGATAGAGTACCGATTTCGGCGGAACGAAGGTCTCCTTGATCGTGCGCATGCTCATCCAACGGGTCAGATTCAATGCGCTTCCGGCCTTATCATTGGTACCGGAACGGCGGGCACCCCCGAATGGCTGCTGACCAACAACCGCGCCGGTCGGCTTGTCATTGAGATAAAGGTTGCCTGCTGAATGGCGAAGCACATCCATTGCCTGATTCAATGCCATGCGATCCTGTGAAATAATCGCACCAGTCAGGGCATAAGGTGAGGTTTCGGAACAAAGCTTCAGCGTTTCCGAGAATTTCGCATCTTCATAAACATAGATGGTCAATACCGGCCCGAAGATCTCTTCGCACATCGTTTGCGAATGCGGATCGGTGGTGTGAATGATCGTCGGCTTGACGAACCACCCCTTCGAAGCATCGCACTCCCCACCGGTCAGGATTTTCACCTTGCTGTCGGTTTTGGCCCGATCGATGTAGCCTTTGATCTTGTTGAACGCGCGCTCATCGATCACTGCGGTGATCAAGTTTCGGAAATCAGCAACACTTCCCATCTGAAGGGCTTCGGTCTCGGCAATCAGTTTCGGTTGTAGTTTAGGCCAGAGAGATGCGGGAATGTAAGCGCGGGATGCGGCTGAACACTTCTGCCCCTGGAACTCGAATGCACCACGGATCAGGGCCACGGCCAGTACATCGACATCAGCAGAAGGGTGGGCAAACACGAAATCCTTGCCACCGGTTTCACCCACGACTCGGGGATAGCTTTTGTATAGCTCGACGTTGTTGCCGAGAGTTTTCAAGATGTGGTTGAATGTCGCGCTGGAACCGGTGAAATGAACACCCGAAAGTTCAGGATGATTCAAACACACTTCTCCTGCAACCGGGCCCAGTGCCGGAACAAAATTGATCACACCGGCAGGCAATCCCGCCTCCATGAACAACTTCATGGTGTAGTAAGCGGCCAAACATTGTTGTTCAGACGGTTTCCACACCACGGTGTTACCCACCATGGCCGGTGCGGATGGAAGGTTGCCGGCAATCGCCGTGAAGTTGAACGGAGTCACCGCAAACACAAATCCTTCAAGCGGGCGATAATCGACCGAATTGTGAATTCCACTCACACTCAGGGGTTGATCCGCGAGGATCTTTTCATAGAAGGCGGCATTGAATCGGAAAAAATCGATCATCTCGCAAGCGGAATCGACTTCGGCCTGGAATGCATTCTTGGATTGACCGTGCATGGTTGCCGCATTCATCAGGGCACGCCATGGACCAGCCAACAAATCTGCTGCTTTCAGGAAAATCTTAGCCCGTTCTGACCACGGCAGGGATTCCCACTCACGCTTCGCACTCAAGGCTGCTTCGATCGCCATTTTCAATTCTTCTTTACCGGCAAGATGCACACGCGCAACCACGTGTTGATGGTCGTGCGGCATGCGCACTTCAAAGATGTTTCCGGTCATGATTTCCTTGCCACCGATGATCAATGGCACTTCAACGATTTCGCTGGCGACTTTTTTCAATGCATCCTTCAGGGCGAGCTTCTCTTTGCTGCCTTTGGTGTAACCGTAGATCGGTTCATTGATGACATTGCCTACTTTAAAATGGGTGGATTGAGACATGCCAGTATCATAGCCCAATTCGAGACATTTGTGGGTGAAATTTCAGGTCACTTTCGCACGGGAAACGATACGAGAAAGCAGCCCGGGAAGAAACCGTTTCAAGTAAACGCCCAGCGTTTCACGAAAGCCGGCAATGACCACTTCTTCCTTGCCGGCCTCAATGGCCGCAATCATCTTGCGTGCGACGACTGCTGGGTCCAGTCCGTTCGCCGTGGTTTCATCCATCTGCTGGTGAAGCGCACCATCTCCCTTTAGTGCATTCAGGGAAAGATTCGTACGAACATAACCCGGGCAAACGATCGTCACTTTGAGGCCACTGCGACAGACTTCGGCGCGAAGGGAATCGAAGAATCCGTGCAGGGCGTGCTTCGACGCCGCGTAACCGGAACGTACGGGAGTTCCGATTTTCCCCACCACACTGGTCACCACCACGAAGTGTCCCGTTTTTCTCTCAAGCATCCGGGGCAACAGGCGCTTGGTCAGGTGAACCGTCCCCATGAAGTTCACTTCCATCAGATGCCGATACACAGCCATGATGGTGTCTTTCACAGTGGAGCGTTGAGAGATCCCGCCATTATGAACCACGATGTCGATCGCCGAAAATCGCGCTTCGATCTCTTCGACCGCTTTCTCGATGGAATGGGCGTTGGAAAGATCCAGACCGATGACGATGGCTTCAGCACCTTCAGTGACACACTTTTCGCGTGTATTCTCGAGTCGTTCGAGATCACGTGCGGCGAGGATCAGGCGCACATGTTTCTTCTTCGCCCACTCCACAGCAAGCGCTTCGCCGATTCCGGAAGAGGCGCCTGTGATGAGAATGGTTTTTTTCATGATTCAGATGAGGGGCAACGCATTCACAAGCTTCGCCAGTTCAAAATCCTTACCGGACAATCCGCCCGCGTCGTGAGTGGTGAGGGACAACCGTACTTTGTTCCATTGGATCAGGATGTCCGGATGATGATTTTTGGATTCAGCCAAAAGTCCCACCGCTTGAACAAACAGCATCGACTGAGGAAACCCGGTCAGTGTGAACGTCTTCTCGATCTCGCCAGCAGCGTTCAATTTCCAGTCCGATACTTGCTTCAATTCGAGATCAATCTGGGTGGGTGTGAGTTTCATCGTTGGACTCCGGCGGAAAGGGGTAAGTCACTCGGATAGTGACATGCAGCTTGGTGAATTTCATTTTTACCCGCTTTCAACAATGCCGGGTGATCGACCTTGCACTTATCCTGTACGACCGGACAGCGCGGATGGAAAAAACAACCCGATGGCGGATTGAGTGGAGAAGGAACGTCCCCTTGAAGGATCACCCGCTCTCTTTTGTGAGTCGGATCCGGAATCGGGATCGCTGACAACAGCGCCTTGGTGTACGGGTGCTTCGGAGAAGCATACAGCTCCTCGCCTTCGGCGATTTCGGCAACCTTACCCAGATACATCACCGCAACGCGGTTTGAAATGTGTTCAACGACTTTCAGGTCGTGCGCGATGAAAAGATACGTCAGCTTCAATTCCTTTTGCAGGTCCTGCAACAGATTCACGATCTGCGCCTGAATGGAAACATCGAGCGCGGAAACGGGTTCGTCACACACGATGAACTCCGGCTCAACAGCCAGCGCGCGGGCAATGCAAATGCGCTGTCGCTGACCACCGGAAAACTCATGTGGGTATCGGGACAAGGATTCGCGACGAAGACCCACGAGTTCAAACAACTGATAAATGCGTTTCAATCGCTCATCGCGGGTTTTGGCCAGTTGGTGGATCTCGAGCGGCTCGGAGAGGATTTCCTCGATTGTCATGCGGGGGTTCAACGAGGCAAAAGGATCCTGGAAAATGATCTGCATGTTGCGGCGGAGCTTGCGCAACTCGGCCTGATTGATTTTGGTGATGTCCTGACCCTTGAAGTGAATCTCACCGGAAGTCGGCTCAATCAGACGCAAGATCGAGCGACCCAGCGTGGATTTTCCACAACCGGATTCTCCCACCAGGCCCAGGGTCTCACCCTTGTAAATGTCGAACGAGACATTTTGAACCGCTTTGACGGAAGCGACTTCCCGTCCGAAAAATCCACCCTTCACCGGAAACTGCTTCACCAGGTTGCGAACGGATAACAATACTTCCCTGTTTTCATTATTGCTCATCGGGATGCTCCTGCAAGTTCCTCGGAACGCACACAACGGACTTCGCGGATGGCACCGGGAACCGTGATCAGTTCAGGCTCGATCTCGCGGCAGGCAGAGTTGACATGTTTGCACCGCTCCTGGAACCGGCAACCTTTCGGCAGATCGAGAAGATTCGGCACGATGCCGGGAATCGGCTCGAGTCGGGATTTCTTCACTTTACCGGTCGGATCCTTGCTCAGGACGGGGATGCTGTTTAACAAACCTTGTGTATATGGATGCTTCGGTGACGCGAAAATCTCTTTCACCGGTGCGCGCTCAACCACTTTGCCGGCGTACATGACCACGACTTCGTCGGCCATTTCGGCAACCACACCCAGATCGTGGGTGATCAGCATGATCGACATGCCCATCTTCTGCTGAAGATCGCGCAAGAGATCGAGGATCTGCGCTTGGATCGTCACATCCAACGCGGTGGTGGGCTCATCGGCAATGAGGATGTTCGGGTTGCATGAAAGCGCCATGGCGATCATCACCCTCTGCCTCATCCCGCCCGAAAGCTGGTGAGGATAATCGTGAATGCGTTTGTCCGGCGCAGGAATGCCCACCAGCTTCAACATGGAAACGGCTTTTTCGATGGCGGCGCTTTTGGAAAGATCCTGATGGAGGCGAATCGCTTCGACCAGCTGATTGCCCACAGTGAACACCGGGTTCAACGAAGTCATCGGCTCCTGGAAAATCATCGAGATTTCGTTTCCGCGGATCTTCCGCATCTGTTCCATGTCAAGCTTCAAGAGGTCTTGCCCCTTGTAAAGGATCTGACCGCCAACCACCCTACCCGGCGGATTCGGAATCAATCGCATGATGGAGAGTGAAGTCACTGATTTTCCGCAACCGGACTCGCCAACGATTCCCACGGTCTTGCCCTTATAGAGGTCAAAGCTCACGTGATCCACCGCCTTCACCTCACCGCGGTCGGTGAAGAAAGACGTTTGCAGGTCTTTCACTTCGAGAATCTTTTCCATGCTCATTCCTTGATTTTGCATCAAAACAGCGAATCAGGGAATCAAAACCTCACCCGGAAACCGGATGCCCAACCGGATCCGTCAAATTCACATCAATGCCCGGTTGAACGACTGCGCCAGTTCCACTTCAATTCTCCTTCAGGTGTCTTCACCCTGACTTTTTCAGCGTAAGCTTCCTTTTGATTCCAGCGCTCGATCAGCAAATCGACCTCGATCGTAGCGTCTTTGGCGATCACCACCCGGAGAGGGACCTCACCGGATTGCACATCCGACTTTTCAATTTTCCAAATGCGAGATCCCTCGCGGATCACCATGATGGAACCGTCCGTCTCGACCGAAGCGAGCGCGGGACAAGGAAGGTCTCCACGCAACAACTGGATCAACAAACGCACGGGAAGTCCCATGTACTCGCGGATGTTCTTGCGATTGTATTGAGGTTTGATTGCTGAGACGACTTCCAGTGATTCCGGGTCACCCTTCAGCGTGGCGACGGTTCCACCAATCAGGTTCGTCACTTCCAAAGTCAGTGTGCCCTTTTCTGAAACCATGACACTCGCCGGATACTGCCCTTTGAATTCTCGCGTGCTAGAACGGACCAGGATCTCGCCCCGAACCGATGCCAGTGAGTGAGTGTCTCCCCCCTTGGAACAATTCTTCGCCAGGTAAGCCCTCGCCTCAGCAGATGAAATGCGCTCGCGACTGGATTCGGGCGTGGTACTGCAGGATGAAAGGAAAGCACTCAGAAACAGAATCCAGATGGAATTCGGGAATCGCATGCTGAAAGAATATCACAATCGAAGGTGCGGAAATACGGAAACCACACTGATCGGAGAGTTCACACCTACGGCTTCACGGAAGCAGGTACGCGACCCGGGGATTCGGGATTCAACTTCTTGATTTTCAAGCGCGTCGCCTGCGCGCGTTCCGGCATTTGGTTGCTGGAATAAACCTCGACCAGGTGCTCGAGGATCGCCTGTTCGTCATCCTTCATGCTGACCGCTTTTTCGAGGTATTTCAGCGCCGCCGCGGAATTCCCAAGGCGGAACTGGTTCCACCCCATGCTATCCAGGATGAACGGATTATCAGGCTTGGCCTTGAGCGCGCGCTTCAACAGCTCTTCCGCGTCGTTCAGTCGCACGCCCTGCATGGTCCAGGTATAAGCGACATAATTGAGCGCGTCCGCATGCTCGGGATTCAACTTGAGGAGCTTCGTCATCTGCTCCATCGCCTCATCCTGCTTGGCCTGTTTATCCAAAATAGCACCGTAGAAATAGAGCAATTTCTCGTTTTCTGGAAAGAACTTCAATCCATCGGCAAGAGCGAGTTCTGCCTTGCGGTACTCCTGATCGTCCTCGTGGAAACTCGCTTTCACCACATAGAAACCCGATGTCTGCGGAGACTTGAAGATGGCCATCTGGATGGCATCGAACGCGAGCGACTTTTTGCCTTCTTTCTTCAGCAACATCGCCGCATGAATGTTCGACTCTTCGAAAAGCTTGGAATCGGTACTGATTTTTTGCAAATGGGTGATTGCCTTATCCTTCTCACCCAACTCCTCGTACGCAGCGGAAAGATAGTAATTCGCCTTGTCGGATTCTGGAACCTTCTCGAGAATCTGCAGGAATTCGTCTCGGGATCCCAACCAGTCCTTCTTCTGCATGCGGATCAGACCGATCTTCATCTTGATGTTCAGGTCTTCCGGATCCAACTGGGTCATGGTTTCCAGCAACTTCAACGCCTGATCGTATTGCATTGCCTTGAGATGGATGTTCATCAGTCTGCTGGCGATGGTCAGATCGTGGCGGTATTCGAGTTGTTCCTGATAAACTTCCTTCGCTTTCTCCACCTTGTCCATGGATTCGAGAACCATGCCCAATGCGAGCGAAGCCTGTGAAAACCCGGGGCGGATTTCCAAGGACTTGCGGAAAGCGGAAACGGAAGCGTTGACGTGATTCCCCAGGTGCTCGAGTTTTCCGATATAGAACCATGCTGCGGCCGAATCGTCGGTTTTGGAAACGAACTTGCGGATGAATCGCAACGCCTCATCCGAAGATCCGCTCTCAATCATCATCTGCGTTTTGAAAACCGCGGCTTCGTCATTGCCCGTATCCAGTTTGAGAATTTCGTCATACTGACGGATCGCCTTTTCACGATCCCCGTTCACGGCATGGATCCCGCCGAGCATCAATCTCGCATCGATGGATTTCGGATCGAGTTCGATCGACTTTTCGCACGCTTCGATGGCCAGACTGCTAGCACCCTTGCGCAGGTATTCGGATGCGAGCTTGGAATGTAGCATCGCCGACTTCGGATCATAGATCAGCGCCGCACGGAACTCTTCGATCGCTTTCTCCACTTTACCCTCGGTCGAATAAGCCTGACCCAATGCAAAGTGGAACTCAGCACTGGCGGTATGGTCTTGAGTTTCCCAGGCATCCTGAGTGCGACGGGCAACTTCGCCTGCGCCGCCATCCAAATTTGAATGTTTTTTAACAGAGGGAGAAGAACAGGAAGAAAGCGCAATCACCCCCAAAAACAGGATCGGAAGTCGAAACTTTTTCCTTAATGAATACGATGATTTAAGATCAGAGCCCTGCATGCAAAGCCTCCCTCAGATCCTCTTCGTCATCTTTCAGTCAAAACTGAAGTTTCGCATTTTGGATGCGGGTAGCGAAATCCTTGACAATCAACCGTTCTCGTTGTTATTGCATTAGGTGCATGCAGGCGGTGCAGTATGTCATTTCTGCGTCATTTGTCATGCAACCTCATGCAAAAGAGGTGTTTGAAGGGGCGGAAAACGGGGGTTTTTACGTGTTTTCTTTTCTGGAACATCTTTATAACTGCGTGAGGCAACCATTAACCTAGGTGCTTATTTAGGGGGCAGTATATGAAAGAAGCAAAAATCATCAAACGTTACCAAAACCGTAAGTTGTACGACACTCACGAGTCCAGCTACGTCACTCTTGATGAAATTTCCAAAATGATCCGCAACGGTGAAGAAATCCGCGTGATCGACAACAAAACCAAGAACGACATCACTTCTGCGACTTTGACTCAACTTCTGTATGAATCTGAGCGCAAAACCAAGACTCCGGCTTCTGTGAACCTCCTCAAAGCGATCATCCGCAGCGGCGACGGTTCTTTCTCTGGGTTCATCGCTGAACACATGAAACCGGAACTGATGGCAATCGAAGCAGAAGCGGCTCAACAAGCTGCTGCGTCTGCGACTGTTGCAGTTGCTCCGACCATGAACCAATAATCGGTTCTTCGTCAGGGTTTTGACTCTCAAAACCAATTTATTTTCAATCAACCTTCGGGTTGTGCCTCGTTTTCAGCAGAAGCTTTCCGTTGAAAATTCGTGGTGCGTTTAATTTGACGCATAACAAATGAGGCTTTGCTTCTTTCAAGTCACCGAATACACTTTAGAAATGAAGTGTGTAACACATTTAGCACTAATTGCTTTCATTTCCGGGGTGTATTCGGTTTCATTTTTCAACTCAGCTCACGCATACACCACATCCAGATCAACCTTCTCAGCATCGGACAGCGACTCGATTCGCATGACCCGATCCGCTCGTGACGGAATCAAGAACGAAACCAACAATTACAACCGGAGCTATTCGAATCAAGCGCCACTCTCGCCCGGCACTCACAATCTTTCACTGGGTGTGGGACAGATCTTTCTCGTGGGCGAACTTTCCAACGAATACGAAAACGCCCTCGGCACACAATTGCATTACACCTACGGGGTGAGTGACCTTTTCTCATTCGAGTCGGACTTCGGATACAGCTCCCACTCCAATGGCAATTTCTCACTGGTGAACCTAGATGCGGCCCTTCGGACCAACCTGATCTATTTCGATCAACTGGTGCCGTTCGCATCCCTTGGCTTGGGATTCTACAACCCGTCTAAAACCTTCAGCGACAATTCCAAAGTCAGTGCACTTCTATTCGGCTTGCAGTTGGGTGGCGGAGTCGATCTTTTGCTGAATAAAAGCTTCTTTTTTGGTACACGTTTGAACTATCACAACATGTTTGACACATCGAAAACATCAACCAACGGTATTGCCCGTCCCATTGGCGGATCCTTTGTTTCATTCATGATTCATGCAGGCGTAACCTTCTAGAATCCGGGCAAACGGGAATGACATGGCAATCGAATTTCAACCACAGCAGGATAAATGGGTAAAGTGCATTTCAAACACCGGCACCATTCGGGCTGTGGCGGTGAACGCGACTGAAATCACCAACTACCTTTCACAACGGCACAAAACAGGCCTGGCCGGCACGAAATCCCTCTCTGAAGGCGTGATCGCAAGCCTGTTGCTTTCCTCGTATTGCAAGGACCAGGAAAAGGTGAACCTCAACATCCAAGGATCGGGCTGGTGCCATCAGGCGATCTTCGATGCGAATGCGAATGCCGAAGTCCGTGGCTATGTGATTGAACGGAACTACGATGACATCGAACTCGCAAAAAACATCGGGCCTTGGGGAATCGGCCTTCTATCTGTTCTTCGCACCAAAACCGAAGAGCAAAAACCATACATCGGAACCGTTCCACTTCTGACCGGTCATCTTCCGAAAGACCTGACCTATTACTGGCTACAATCGGAACAAGTACATTCAGCGGTGGGCATCGATGTTCAACTCGACTTCGATAAAAACTCAGTCACGTTCGCACAAGGGTTCCTGATTCAAGCGCTTCCGGGTGCGACGGACGAAGACCTCAAGACGATCGAAGATCACATGAGGAAATTCAACTTCTACGACCCGGATTCGGCTCAACGGAAGACACCGACGCACCTTCTTTCGTTTCTTCTGGAAAACCAGGCGTTCAGCGTGCTCGAGGAGAAACCCCTGGTCGTCAAATGTTCCTGCTCCCTCGAACGGGTCAGACGCTCGATCTCGCTCGTCGGCCCTGAGGAAATCGAATCGATGATCCATGATGGTGAAAACATCGAAGTGAACTGCGACTTCTGTTCCGAGAAATACACTTTCACCATGGAAATGCTGAAGGACATTTTGGAAAACCTCAAAAAATGAATTTATCCATTTTCCTTCTTTCCTTGTTTTCAGCATCCGTTGCTATCGCCAACCCAAAGTGCGATACGGATCACATCCTGAAACAAGTGTTCACGAAAACGGAAGAAGGCGTTCCACAGGAACTTTTGTCAGTGCGCACCCAGCGCATGAACAAAAAACTGGTCAATGAGGCACAGAGCGGGAAGAAATTCACTTACTGGGTCGATGATCACGACCATATTCATTTCGGCCCACCCAATGCACACCCGAACAACCCGGATGCATTCGTCATCCTGACCGATCCGAAAACCAAGGAAGGCTACATCATCAAGGAATCGGGTGAATTCCGTTACGATGAGAGCACAAAGGACTTCATCTTCGAGTCCAAGCACTCGATTGACCTTGCCGATGACGAGGTGGAGTCGGTCATCCGCCAAGAAGCCGATTTCAAATTCAAGCACCGTACCCGTCCCGAATTCCAGAAAGCGAATGTCTTTCGCTGCACGGACACCATGGCAAAGCAAATCCGAGGTGACAACTTCATCAAGGACGGAATGATCGCGAGCATCGCTGTGACCACTGCCGGCTTTGTCACCGTCAATCCTCAAATCCTGAATCCCACTGACCCTCAATGGGGAGACAAGGCTCGACTGCTTGCCGCTGACTTGACCGGAAATACCATCAGCAGCTACGTCTCGGGAAAAGTGGTGAAGCGATTGATCGATTCGGATGCGGGAATCCTGAAGGATTTCTTTCAACGCACCGTCACGGATTACGCCACTAACATCATCATTAAACGGCCGATCTACGATCACATTGTTCCGAAGAAGCATGACCCTGAAAAACCGGAAGAGAAATCCATGGGCGAAAAGATCGTTCCCTATGATACCGGTTTCAGTGTGGTGCGTTTTTTTCCGAAACGCGCCATTCAACGCTGGACCATGAACAATTTTCCCAAACTCATGCTTTCATCTTGCATGAAAAACAGTAAACTGAGCTTCATTGTCGGCCCAAGAATGATCCGCGTTGTCGATCAATACACTTGGGGACTGATTTATCAGGGCGGAAGACGTATTTATCTCAATCAAATCGACAACACTCAAAAAGAGGCAAAAAAATGAAAAAGTCTTTGATCGTACTCGCATCCATTGCAGGAATCATTCTACTCTCGGTTTTCTGGTATGTATCCACCGGAAACGCTCTTATCGCACTGGATGAAACCGTCAGCTCAAGCTGGGGTCAAGTTGAAAACGTGTATCAACGCCGTGCGGATCTGATTCCAAACCTGGTGAACACCGTGAAGGGATATGCCAAGCACGAAGCAGAAGTCCTGCAAACCGTGACTCAAGCACGTGCTTCTGTCGGTCAAATCCGTGTCAACTCTCCGGAAGATCTCAAAAAATTCGACCAGGCCCAAGGCCAACTCTCCAGTGCCCTTTCCCGCTTGATGGTCGTTGCCGAAAAGTATCCTGAACTCAAGGCGGACAAAAACTTTCTGGAACTTCAAAGCCAGTTGGAAGGCACTGAAAACCGCATCACCATCGAACGCCAACGGTTCAATGAAAGCGCAAAAGAGTTCAACACCCGGATCCGTCAATTTCCTGCGTCGATCGTAGCCGAAAACAAGGGCTTCAAAGCACGTGGATATTTTGAAGCGAAAAAAGGTGCTGACGTTGTACCTGAAGTGAAGTTCTAAGCTTCATGTTCAACGTTGCCATTCCATTCCTAATCGTACTTGCTTCGGTCCTGCTGAATCCGTTTCAGGCTGTCGCTGGAAAACCATTCCCCGATTCACCAAAATTCTACGTCTATGACGAGGCCGGTGTATTGGGAGCTTCACAGGGGCAACTGACCCAGATCCTTTCCATGGAAGATCAGCAATACGGCAACCAGATCCTGATCGCCGTATTCAAGTCCCTGGATGGCGAAGATCATGTGGATTATACCAACCGACTCTTCAAATTCTGGAATCCCGGACAAAAAGGTAAAAACAACGGTCTACTGATCGCCACATATCTTGCCGAAAAAAAGATTCGAATTGAAGTGGGATACGGTCTTGAACCCTATCTGACCGACGCCAAAAGCAAACGGATCATCGTGGATATCCTTGGGCCGGCTTTCAA
>JBEIKL010000017.1:0-22797 GCA_040379745.1 Bdellovibrionales bacterium
CAAATCGTTCTGTGGGCGCCGATCAATGGCGATCTCGCCACCGAAGCCATTTTCCGCATCGATCTCGGCTTGATTCTGTTGATGATCGGGGCCGTGTTCGCGCTGAAAATCGATTTCAAACTCGCCATTCCCTTCGGAGTGTTCACATTCCTGAACTATCTGATCGCCCGTCATCTCCCAGTGAGCTGGCTGATCGCCATCCAAATCATCGGTTGGACGTTCCAACTGGTCGGGCATTATGGTTACGAAAAACGCTCGCCCGCTTTTTTCACCACCCTCTCTCACCTGATCATCGGACCGCTGTGGGTGTTCGCCCGCATGATCGGTTATTACAAACCATGAAACTTCCCCTGACTTCGGCATTCCTGCTTTTGCTCAGCGCTTGCGACTTTTCCTGTAATGGCGGAACGGCGGGTTCGGTTCGGAGCGTTCCGCGCTTCAACGAAGACTTCGCGTACGAGCAGATTCTTCAGTACGAAAAATTCGGTCCCAAACTTCCAGGCACCGCCGAACACCGCAAAGCCGGCGACTGGATCGTCGACACTTTGAAAAAACAGGGCTTCACGGTCTTGGAACAAAGTGCAGTGATCGAAGTGGCTTCAGGTGCAAAGTTGCCGATCCGAAACATCATTGCTCAACGTAATCCTTCCGTAAAAAAACGCGTTTTGCTTTCCGCCCATTGGGACAACCGTGCACACGCGGATCGCGACCCACAGAAAAAAAATCACACCCGGAACGTCCCCGGTGTGAATGACGGCGGTAGTGGCGTCGCCGTACTGCTGTCGATCGCAAAAGCAATTCACGATCTTCCGAAGCAGGACACCGAAGTCGGAGTGGATCTCGCCTTCTGGGATGCGGAAGACGGTGGTACTTACTCCGAACCGGAAACCTTTTGTCTAGGATCACAGTACTGGGCGAAAAATCCCGTACCGGAAAATTATCGCGCGGAATACGGAATCAATTTCGACATGGTCGGCAGAAAAGGCTCCCTGTTTCCGGTCGAGAGCTATTCGAAACGCTTCGCCCCCGAAGTGGTGCGTGCGTGGAAAAAGGCCGCGATCCGATCTGGAAACGGCGACACCTTCATCGAAGACGAAGTGGGACCGATCGTGGACGATCATTTTTACGTGAGTAAGGGCCGCGGCTTTCCGATGATCGATGTGATCTACATGACCCCCGAAGGGAAATTCGCACCCGAATGGCACACCGTCGATGACACTTCCGAATTCATTTCCCGCGATGTGATGAAGGCGGTCGGGCAAACCGCACTTGAATTGATTTACGGAACAGGAGAAAACTGAGTCATGGCCGGTGGTCTTTTTTTCATCACGATGTTCCTGATTTCCGTCATCAGCATCCTGCTCTTGGCTCCGGGGGGAATGCAGCCCTATCAGCGTTCCGACAATCCGGAACAGGTTGCACAGAATCAAAAAGAACTCACCGTACAAATGGCCCGATTCCTCGAGAACAATCCGTCGATGGTGACTCCGGAAGCCTTTGATCGCGTGGCAAGCGGATCCGCGCCCGGTCAAACCGCTACGCCGGGAATGCAACCCTCCTCGAACACCAACCAGAATGCCGCAGACCAAACCGCCAGCATCAGTATCCAGTTCTTGAGTTCGAACATGACTTTTCCGTCGCGTGGGGCGTACCGGGAATGGGTCGCAGAACAAGTCAAGCAGGACCCGATCAGCTTCATTCGCGAGCTGAACGCCGTGAATGATCCGGATTTGTACTTGGAAACCCTGAAACAGGTTTCAGAAATCGCAACCGATCCGCAAACGGCGACTGCCACGAAAGAAGCGTGCCTCAATAAGGCCGGCGAATGGATTGAAAGCAAGGATGTGTTTCATCAGCACATGACCCAACGGGCGTTACAGCAGTATCTCGACAGCGAGCCCGATCAGGAAAAAGCGAAAAAAAGAGTGGATGAATTCCTGCAAAAACACCAGAACCCTGCCGGTGCCCAACCCGCCAATCAGTAGCAAGCCACTTTCTTGATCGTGGCCTTGATGATTTGCCAACCAGTGGCGTCGCAATAACAGCCGTAGGTCGTAGCGGTTGCTTTCGTACAGATTTTCTGTTGTTCCAGAATCGCAGCGTAAAATGCTCCATGTGAACCACTGGTGATCGGATAAGGGGAAT
This sequence comes from Bdellovibrionales bacterium, assembly GCA_040379745.1. Lineage (GTDB taxonomy): Bacteria > Bdellovibrionota > UBA1018 > UBA1018 > CAIMNF01 > CAIMNF01. The sequence continues at coordinate 2,146 of JBEIKL010000017.1, forward strand.
AACAGTTCAACGGGTAACCGTAAATGCCATATCCGTTTTCGATCGTTGCTTCGGTGGTGGAGAACGCGATTCCACCGCTGCTCTTATGCAAAGTCCAACCGGTTGGACAAGTTTCACCCGGCACTCCGCAGAAATAATTCGTACCGATCTGTACGAACTCGGAACCCTGAAGTTGAGAACACGCACTGGCCGCATGGGCTCCGGTGTAAAGCATGGCGGGGCACTTCTGGGAGGTCGCCGGTTTTCCGGTGGTCGGACAAGTGCAACCCGGTTTGCAATCCACCGTTCTGGTTTGGTTTGCAGTGGTCGAAGTACACGCACTCCATTCACTCAATAGCCAAGGATCCGCACAAGAACCCGTCTGACTCGAACCCGTAGTGGTGGTTGCAGATGCGGATTTCCAACAAATCGAGTTACTCCCGCTCGGACTGGTCACGGTGGTCATCACACAGTTGTTCGAACCGGTGCCGGCCATGCAGGTGGTCTGATCGGAAAACGCCCCCGCTCCGCCACACGAGCGGAAAGCGGTTTGCTGAGAACAAGCCGAAAGACCTGCAACCATCACGAATAACGAAAGTCTAATCAAGGTGCGAGACATCAGTAGCATAATACCTTCGTAATGGGTGAACACAGATTGATGGTGGTCTTGCAGGAACCGGTCTTACTAATTCTCCACTTTTCACAATCTTGTCGTTCCGAACAAATCGACTTGCACTCGGCAGTCGGACTGAGTGCCTGGAAAGTGCTGTGATACGGAGTCACGGTCGGCTGCGATGGTGTGTAACAAGTGGTATAGTTAAGTGCTTGCGCTTGCACTGAAATGGTGAATGGGTAACCGCCGCTTTTCAGCGCAGTCCATCCGCTTGGGCAAGCATTTCCATCGAATGCACATGCTTTTTTCGCATCCGCAAAATCGATTGCTCCACCACCGTTGGTGCAATCTGCGGTGTAGTGAAGCCCTCCATGGAGATCAGGATTACATCCCTGCTGGAAAGTTCCGATTGTTCCCGCCGAACAGGTGCAACCCGCTTTGCACACGCGGGTAATCGTCTGGATATTTTGAGTGGAAGAACACTGCGTCGGCGCGACGAACTCATCATACGGAGGCTGACAGTTGGAAGCGATCGTACCGGTCGATGTCCCCGTGCTCGTCTGATTCTGGTTGATCCTCCAGCAGACTGCTTGCCCCGATTCAGACTGACTGGTGCTCATCACGCATCCGTTGCCACCGGCCATGGCCTCGCATTCGGACTGATCACCGAACATTGCGGCAGCTCCGCAAATCGCCGAGGTACTGGATTTTTTCGAGCAGGCGGGAAGAGTGAGGATCGCGATCAAGACTGCGAATCCGGACATTCCATTTTTGAAGATTGAAGTTTTCATGTTTTCTTCTTTTCCTTAATTGGTTTGAGCTTCCGGTTGATAGACATTACCGGGAGCGACCACCACCAGCGTCGAGGATGGTGCGGGCGAACCCTGCCCCCAACACACGAGCGAACCTTGAGCGGAGTTAACGGTTGTCATTGAACAACCGGCTCCGCACTCACTGGAGGAGGCATACATCCCCGAGGCACCACAAGAGGCTGATGTGTTTGCGGTTTTTGAGCAACCCGCCCCCACTAATCCCAGCAATCCGATGACGAATGTCAGTTTGTAGCCCATGGTTTCACCAACTCCTTCGATTCCCTATCGGTCAAATTATTGTTGGACTTTAATTCGGCTGAAACCTTTATCATTCCGGCAAATTGGGCTATTCTAGTGCCCATGAGCGAAACTACGAACACTGCCCCGGTTGAATCAAAAGAACTCACTTCCTTTGCGGACCTCGTGTCCCTGTGCAAACGTCGCGGATTCATTTTTCCGTCGTCTGAAATTTATGGCGGAATCGGATCCTGCTGGGATTACGGTCCACTCGGAATCGAACTCAAAATGAACATCAAGGAATCCTGGTGGCGCGCAATGACCGATCGCGATGATGTCGAAGGCGTCGATGCCTCCATCCTCATGCACCCGCGCACTTGGGAAGCTTCCGGCCACGTGGAAGGGTTCGTTGACCCGCTCGTGGATTGTAAAAACTGTAAGGCCCGTTTCCGCGCCGACAAGATGGACGAAGAGAAACTGAAGAACAACGAATGTCCGAACTGCGGCAAAAAAGGCACCCTCACCGAGCCACGTCAGTTCAACCTAATGTTCAAGACCCACATGGGTCCTCTCGAAGATACGGCCAGCGTTGTTTATCTTCGCCCGGAAACCGCGCAGGGGATTTTCGTGAACTTCGAGAACGTGCAACAAAGTGCCCGCCAGAAAGTTCCATTCGGGATCGCCCAGATCGGGAAGGCATTCCGCAACGAGATCACTCCGGGTAACTTCATTTTCCGTACCCGTGAATTCGAACAGATGGAAATGCAATACTTCGTCAAACCGGGCACCGACATGGAATGGTTTGAGAAGTGGAAACAGATCCGGATCGATTGGCACCTTTCGAACGGTCTTCGCCGCTCCAAGCTTCGTTTCCACGAACACGGACCGAACGAACTCGCGCACTATGCTCGCGCGGCGTTCGACATGGAATATGAATTCCCGATCGGCTGGCAGGAAATCGAAGGCATTCACAACCGTTCTGACTTCGACCTTCGCCGTCACCAGGAATTCTCGAACAAGAAACTGGAATACTTCGAAGAAGCGACCAAAGAACGTTTCCTTCCATATGTAATCGAAACTTCAGTAGGCTGCGATCGTGCGCTCTTGGCGATTCTTTGCGATGCTTACCGCCAAGAGGGCGAACGGACCGTGCTGAAACTTCACCCGAAACTGGCTCCGTACAAAGTGGCCGTGTTCCCGCTGATGAAGAAGCCGGACCTTCTCGATATGACCGACAAGGTCTACAAACTCCTGAAGAAGAACTTCCGCACCACTTACGATGAAAGCGGTACCATCGGTAAGCGCTATCGCCGTCAGGACGAAATCGGTACCCCTTACTGCGTGACCATCGATTATGACGGATTGACCGACAACACGGTTACCATCCGTGAACGCGATGGCATGACCCAACAACGGGTGAACCTCGATCAACTGGTGAACTACATTCAAGACCACATGGCGAATTGGAAGTCTGAGTAATCAGGCTTCCTGCACATTCGTGACCCGCTTGCGAAGAACGCGGTCGAACAGCTGGGCCAGTTTACGGGTTCGGGTGTAGCGATCGTAGTTATCTCGCGCGTATTTCACGGCACGATTCCGCATTTCGCGAAGTTCGATCGGATTCTCCAGGATCGCCCTGAGTTTCCGTTGCAGATCAAACGAATCCCCCGAGCGCATCAGGAAGCCCGCATTCGAGTTACCGATCCATTCCACCGAATCCTGTCCGGACGCGCAGATGATCGGCGTGCCCATGGCCAGGGACTCAATCGCCTGTAAACCGAACATCGCCTTACTCGACGGAAGCACATAAACATCCAGTGAAGCCAGCACCTTCGGAAGTGATTCCTCGAATTGTGCAAGAATGATCTGGTCCTGTAAATGGAACAAGCGGATCAACTCAGTCAGCTCTTCGCTTCCGTCGTTCTCGAAACCGACGATGATGAACTTCGTGCGTTTCGCCAATTCTTCGTTGCGCAGGAAAGATGCCGCGGCCTTGATGAATGCGCTTTGAGACTTCACGTATTCTGCCGATGCGATCATTCCCACCAAATAATCATTCTCTGAAATGTTCCATTTGTTTCGCAGAACCATCGGATCAAAGTTTTCATAATTGAAGGTCGTGAAATCCAACCCTGGATGGATCACGCGGATCTTACTGGCCAGTGCCGGTCTCATCAGCTGAATGCGTTTTTTAAGTACGATCGAGGGCACAATGATTGCATCAATGCGGGAATAGAAAAAAGACTGAAGCAAGTGGAAAACGGTTTTCTGGACCCGCGGCCCCTCGCTGACCACGACTGAAACCTGTTGATGGCGGATGAGCCAGGGCAAGATGCTTCCCAGATAGTTCGAACCGAAAACATGGATGGTGTTCACACCCTCTCGAATGACCTGGTTGAGGATCTGCCTCATGCCAAGATCGAAATTCTCGCTTGGTTTTTTCGGAAGAAGAATCACCCGCTCTTCATCGAGATCCTCGAGTGCATCGGCAACTTTCGTGAAGTTCAGGCAAAGTGCACGCCAAGGGATTCCTTCCTGGTGCAGTTCGCGGATATCTTCAACGGAAAGTTGCTCATCCTCACCGAATTCATCATTCAAAAAAACATAGAGTACATGCGGTTCCAACTCAGGCACGGATCACCCCTTCCAGGCTGTCCATGACCGAATCAGAAGAGATGCCTTCGTGGCATTGATTCTTGCGGCGATCATTGAACTGGCAGATATTTTTTTCGCAAGGCCAGCAGGAAACGTGCGGATTCGTCAGTACTTGTACCGGACCGGGACCGATCGGCTTGGTGCGGGTCGGGTCGGCAGCGCCGCAGACAATCTGCACTTTCGCACCACAGATCGAAGCGACATGCGCGAGTCCCGATTCATTGGTCACTACGAACTGGGAACTTTGGAACAACTGCCAGAGAGCAGATACCGAACCCTGCGCAACCATGTCGATGACCGGAAGTTCCATGCGTTCGAATTCAGTGACGATCGCTTTTTCAGCAGGGCCTCCGACGATCACTGATTTGAATCCCCAGTGGTGATGAATCTGTCGGATGAGAGATGCGAAATGTTTCGTACTCCATCGGCGTGAATCTGCAGTCGCTCCGGGTGCGATCACAACGTAGGGTTCTTTCGGAGGGTCGAGCGCAATCACTTCCGGCCAGTGCTTCACAGGATCGAAGCGTTTCAGGTAATCGCGCGCATAAGGATTCTCCAACCCCTCTTTCGCCAGAATACGCAAGTAAGCATCGGATCGATGAATCGATGAATCCGGGTTCCACACCAGTTTTTCAGTAAGAAAGAATCCTCGAAGATCGGTTTGATAACCGCGGATGACCCGAACTCCAGCGCGATGGAATAAATAGGCCGATCCGAATGAATTCGGAAGAAGCATGCCGAGATCCCACGGGCCTTTGCTCTTCAGGACTTTGGCAATGCGACGGATACTCTGATACGAACTGAAAATGGATTTCTTACGGAACCGGGGCAAAACGAAGATCTCGTCGATGAACCCACGGAATTGGATGTCCTTCACCCACTCAGTACATACGACACCGATCCATGCATCGGGGTAACTTTTTCTCAATTGCGCGAAGAAAGCGTAAGCCATGATCTGATCCCCGATCCAGTTCGGGGCTCTCACGAGAATTCGTTTCATAGGATGTTGTCCAAGGCCACCGCGAATGATCCGACTTTCACCTTTGCTTCAATTCTAAGCAGATAGCGTTTCGAATCATTCGAGATCCAAAGGGTGTTATCCTTGTTCTTCAGTTCGCCGTTCTGGAAATTCTCCATACGGTAAACGTTCGCTTCAAACCGGCGATTACCCACGGACATCGGCTCACGACGATCAAACGTGATGACCGATTCCCAAGGCTTACCATCGAGAATCACCGGAATCCGGATGGACTCGCCTTTCACAACCGGCAACGGTGCAACCCGCACATAGTAAAGAAAAGAAAGCGGATCCTGTGACCAAGGCTTGATGTCGGTTTCAACCTTCTGTTCGGAAAACCCTTTTTCCTTATGGTCGATGCGGTTCCACATGAAGCTCTTGTTCTTTTCGTAATCGTAGAGTTCGATCAGTTTGCGCGACTGCTTTGATTCGTCCAGATCCATGGTGTAACGGTGGGAGTAAAGGCCTTCGGAATCGAAAAAGCTCTGGATCTTGTCGTCCGCGCGATAAACCAACTCAAAAATACGGAGCGTTTTTGCACGGGCATTAAGATGATATACCTTGCGGTTGTTCACCATTTTCTCCGGCATGACTTCCATGGAGAAAGTGGCTGCAGTCACGCCGACATAGCGGACATCGTATTCGAGTTTCTCGCCCACTTGAAACGGCATCGGATCGATTCGTCTGGCGGGTGGAGAATGGTCTGTCACATGATCGGTCTTGGTCACTGCCTTTTCCTTTTTCTTCTTCCCTTTGATTGCTGGCTTCGGAGTCGGAGTAGGTGCACCCACATCCTTCACTTCGAACCTCTCGGCAACCTCTTTCGGGATTTCCTTCTTGATGTTCTCGTCATCGAACCGTCTCAACCCGCTGTTGGTCGAGCAGGAATTCAATAACATCAAAGTGCCGATCGCGACTACGGTGGTTTTCAGAAATGATCGATTCATCTCCTTACAGTGTAGACTTAAAGACCGCGTCGATCCAATCCCGATTTCGGATTGTCCGGTGCAGAACCTTCAGATTCCCTTCCAGTGTCGGGAACTTAACCCGGTCTTTCGGCGTCATGGCAAGAACGCATTGATCATGGGCGGCATCTTCCATCAGTTTTTTGACGGCGCTCAAACTCAGCGCGCCGTGATCTTCGACGGTGATGATCTTGCGGATCTGCAATCCACGGGCGCGATAGAAAGCCACTAACTCAGCAGGATCGCCGATTCCGCAATAGAGCCAGACCGGTTGTCCTGTCGGCTCATCCCAAGACCATTCAATACGGAAAAACTTACGATGATCTCCCACAAACACATCTCGGAACGTGACTCCCTTGGTACCCAAAACCCAATCCGCATGTCGGATTTCAGAATCGAAATCTCGATACGGCACTTGCGCACGGGAACGATCGGTCACTGCAAGAACGGTGGTTTTCGTCTTGAATTTAAGGTTCTGGAAACCATCATCGAAAATGAGAAGCTCGAATCCCTGTTCTTCGGCTTTTCGGATGGACTTCACGCGATCCGCATCAACAAAAAGGAACACACCCGGAACCATCGAGGTGATCTCGAGTGGTTCGTCGCCAAGCGGGTTCGTCTCGGAAGATCCATAACCGCGGCTGATCACTGCCGTTTTCAATCCACGCAGCATAGCCTCTTCGGCAAGTGCGATGACGATCGGAGTTTTTCCCGCTCCACCTGCTTGCAAGTTACCCACCAGAATCGACGGGATACGGGACTCCTGACTGCGCAATAGACCCAAACCATGCAGTCGTCGTCTGAACCAGTTGATCGAAGACCATAAAAACGAGACCAAAGCGATGTGTGGTTTCTCATTTGTACTCAACACTGGTACCGGTGGCGGCGGACTCGCCACCCAATCCAATATGCGATGAGCGGTACGATCCGCGGCCGTCGTCGAATACTGATCAAGCTGAAAGAGAGCTTTGGTTTCTTCGCACTGCAGTTTCAGTTTTTCACGCAATTGAAGATCACCATGAATACGAGCAAGCCAAGAAGACAGTGCCTCGGGTTTCGCTTCGGGACCAAGAAGTTCAGGAAAATGCGAATCCTTGCGATTCTTCACTCCAAGAAGAATGTTGGGCAAACCGACTGGGCCCAGATAACCGCCCAACCAAACGATCATTACGCGCAAAACCCATTCACTGAGCGGATTCATGCGGTAGAAAATGACCGGAATACAACCAAGTACCACCGATTCCAGTGTGGACGTTCCTGATTTGATCAAGCCGATTCGGGTTTCAGAAAGACTCTGCGCGGACTCACCCGGCATGAATCGGTACTTCACCCGATCCGTGTCGACGAGACGGGATCTGAGAAACGCTTCATCGACACCGGCTGGAACAGGCACTTGCGCCGTTACTGGCTTTCCGATTTTTTCGGAAAAGAGTCTCAGTGTTTCAGGAATCACAGGAAGATGACTTTTGAGTTCACCGTCACGACTTCCGGGCATGACCGTGATGGTTTCGAGCGGTTTCTTCGTTGAAAGCGTGGCCTCGCGAAGTGGAAGATCTTCGAGCAAGGGGTTGCCCTCGTAAATCGCTGGAATGGAATGGCCACGATAGAAACTTTTTTCGAATGGAAAAATCACCCAGACCCCGTGATAGAGAGTGCGGATCTTTTCAACGCGCTTGGATCTCCACACCCAGACCTTCGGAGGAATTCCGCAAACGCGCAACGCATTCGGCGCGAGTTTTTCATCGAGCACCTTTTGCATCAGACGAAAATGGAAGTCAGGATAATCGAAAGTAAGAATGAGATCCGGATTGAATTCTGCAATCCTCGAGGCGGCTCGATCAATCAGCTTCTTGAAGAAGGAATATTTTGCGAGGACTTCGACAATGCCCATGGCACGAAGATTTTCAGCCGATTCGAGCACCTGAAAACCAGGAAGTGAGCGCACTTCTGGCCCGCCGATTCCGCACCATTCCACCGATTGCCCACGCGACTCAACAATGGATGAAATCGAGCTCAGGATTTTCGCCGCATGGATATCTGAAGAAATCTCAGCGGCGGAAACGAAAATCCTCATCTCAAGCAACCGTTTTTACTGTTCCGGATGAACGACACGAACTGACGGACTTCTGCGAATTGGCCGTACTCCGCTTCGATCTTCTGAAGGCACTCATCCTTGGTCAGATCGGTTTGCTTCCAGAGTTTGATCGATTCATTGATGGCCAGGATCGCATCATTGGCGAATCCTCGACGGCGAAGACCGACCAGATTCGCACTCTTCACTTCGCATGGGCGCTCTCCCACGAGAATGGTGAACGGCGGAGCATCCTTGTCGATGGTCGCACCGGCACCGATGTAGGCGTGCGCACCCAAATGGACAAACTGAGTGACTCCGACCAAGCCACCGATGGTGACATGATCTTCAATCAAAACATGGCCTGCAATGGCGGCAGAGTTCGCCAGAATGCAATGGTTACCAACGATCGCGTCGTGGCCAAGATGGGTGTATGCCATCATCAAGTTGTCATTTCCAAGTACGGTTTTGTTTCCGCCTTGAACGGTTCCCAGATTCAGGGTCACACACTCGCGAATCGTATTATTGTTTCCAACATGAAGTTCGGTTTTTTCGCCTTTGTACTTCAAATCCTGGGGTAAGCCGCCAATGACTGAAAACGGATGAAACAGATTGCCGGTTCCGATGGTGGTCACTCCGTCCACCACCACATGGCTGATGAATCGGGTTCCGTCGCCGACTTTCACATCGGGACCGATGGTGCAGTAAGGACCAACTTCAACATCGTTACCGAGTTCTGCTGATGGACTGACGATCGCGGTAGGATGGATTTTAGCAGTCATGATCAGGACACCTTGTCGTCTTTGATCGGCATGAGGTTTGCCATGATTTTCGCTTCAGCGACGAGTTTTTCGCCCACAAACGCCTTGCAAAGAAAGCTCCAAAGATAGGTACGCGCACCGGTGACTTCGGTTTCGATACGAAGTTGATCACCCGGGGTGACCGGAACGCGGAAACGGGCCTGATCGACACCGACGAGCACGCACTGGAAACGGGCTTTCAATCCCTTGTCATCGTTCAAAACAGGATACATCGCGAAACTTGCCACTTGAGCCATGGCTTCAATGATCAACACACCAGGCATGATCGGGAAATCGGGGAAATGACCTGCAAAATGGGGTTCGTTCATGGAAACGTTCTTGAGACCGATGACCTTGACGCCGATCTTTGTTTTCATGTCCGGATTGGTCAGAACCGCCGGATCCGGCGCAGTGATGCTCAGGATGCGATCGACAAGCAGGAATGGCTGACGGTGTGGAAGGAAACTCTGGATTTGTTTTTGCTCTAAAACGTACTCGCTCATGATTTCTTTTTTCCCTTTTCGCGCTCACGCAGCGCCTTGTTCTGCATCGCCAGGATTTTCATCTGTTCATCGAATGGTCGTGCCGGCATTCCGATGATCCGCGAATTCGGTTCGAAATCCTTGGTCACTCCGCTATACGGCAACACTGCCGTGTAATCGCCAATGTGAATTTGATTGTCCGTGCCCGATTGTCCCAACATCACGACGAACTTACCGAGTGTAGAACTGCCGGCCATTCCCACTCCACCACAAAGAATGGAACCTTCACCCACTTCACAGTTGTGACCGACCTGGACCTGATTGTCGATTTTGACTTTGGATTGAATCAAGGTGGAACCGAACGTGGCACGATCGATCGAGGAATTCGCACCGATCTCCACATGATCACCGATCACGACATTGCCAAGATGATAAATTTTCTGATGATCGACCGGTTTTTTCGTCACCGGATCGATGACCTGAGCATACCCGAAACCGTCAGCACCGATTACGGCTCCTGCATGAATGCGACAATCATTTCCGATCCGGGTATTCTGATAAAGAGTCACTTTGGGAAAGAGAACGGTTTGCTTGCCGAGCGAGCAACCCTTGCCCACATAACAGTGAGGATAAATCACGACGCCATCGGCGATTTCAACTCCGCTTTCAATCACCGCGAACGCACCGATTTCAATTCCGGTACCGAGCTTCACATCTGCGGCAACTTGTGCCATCGGATGAATCGTGTTTTTACCCGCTTGGTACTCCTGGTGGTCATGGGCCGAAAGCAGTGGCGAAAAATTGGCCGTCATCACTGCCATGGAAAGGTACGGGTTCTCGCATGCAAGGATCACCGCATTCTTCCAGGCCGGTGGATTGGCGGCTTCGATCAGTTTCACAAAAGCCGAGCCAGTTACAATCAACTTCGACTTGGTCGCGAAAAAATCGTTTTGATAATTCTTTGAAAAAAAGAAGGTCAGGTCATCGTTGGTTGCATCCTTCAGGGACGCCATACCGGTGACCTTCAATGAAGGCAAAAGCGCAGAGGCGAATTCAGGGTTCGCCACCTGCGCTTGAATCATGTTTTGAATGTCAGAAACGGAAAAGGATTTCATTTCTGGTCTTCGAGATCAAAGGGACTTCATCACTTCTTCAGTGAGATCGTCTTTATCCATGGAGAAAAGCACCACAGAGTCGTTCTTTTCGAGGACCAGTTGATAGCCTTTTTTCTTCGCAATCTCGTTCACCTTCTCGCGGATCTTACGGATGATCGGCTCGCTCATTTCCTGTTCTTTTTTCTGGATCTCGGTCTGGGAACGCTGAACAAGCTCCTGATACTTCATGAATTTTTCCTGAAGTTTCATTTGCTGTTCTTTTTTGGCGGAGTCGCTCAATGCGGATTGTTTCTTTTGGAACTCTTCCTGCAGTTTTTTCAGGTTCGCCTCTTCCAATTGAAGTTCTTTCTTCTTCTTGTTGAAAGCCTCTTCCAATTGGCTCTTTGCTTTCTTACCGGTATCGGAAGTCTGAATCGCACGTTGCATATCCACAATGCCGACCTTCATGTCATCTGCGCGGGAAAATCCAGCGTTCAGTGCCAGAGCGGCTACGATAAAAGTGATCGTTTTCATTGGGTTCATGGAGTTGTTTCCTTTCGTTTGGGTTAAGCGTACCTTAAAAAGGCTGGCCGATAAAGAAAATGAACATTGGAGATTCTTCGACACGATTCGTTGTTTTCACAACGCCCGGACGAATCGGGAAACCCCACTCGAAACGCAACGGTCCAAGTGGAGAGAACCAACGGAATCCGAAGCCCCAGTTCTGTCTGAGGTTGAAATCCTGACCCTCGACGAACGGAATCTTCGCAAAAGTGTTACCCACATCGTAGAACATCACCCATTTTAAACCGGCTTCCTTGATTAATGGATGTTCGAGCTCAAACAATGAGAAGAACTCGGCCTCACCCCCGGTTTTCTCCACCGCACTGCCGTGCATTACGTATGGAGAGAGGGAAAACGCCTCGAAACCGCGCATATTCCACGGACCACCGAGGAAGAACTTCTCAGCCGGCGGAATGTCGCGACTGCTGAGCTTCATGATGGCACCCATTTCGGTGCTATTCTTGAAAACGAAGTTACCAATGATGTTGTTGTAATAACGGTTGTTGAAGACCACTTTCGAGAAACTTTTATCCCCACCGACGCCAGCCAACTCAATGGAGAGATTCTGATAGTCCCCACCCGTGGTTTCAAAACGGTTGTTGCGCTTATCACGGACCACACTGAACACCACACTCGAAAGCAGGGCTTCATCGAGGGTCGGGTCGGCAAAAAGACGTGGCAACGTCAGGGCCGGATTCGCATCAAGCAACTTCTGCCTTTCGGTCGCGTAGTTGTCAATGACGTGCAAACTTTCCAACTTGTAGGTCAGGAATCCCTGAACGTAATCCGAAAGCGGGTAACCTGTTTTCAGGTGGAACCCCGTACGGCGGACCAGATAGCGATCCGGGATCGGCGAGTTCGTCCGGAACAAACTGAAGCCCGCGCTCCAGTCAGTATCGAACGCGTACGGATCCATGAAATCGAGGCTGAAACTGCGCACTCGTTCATCATTACCCCACTGGGTTTCGAATCCGAGGTTCTGACCTCGTCCAAGCAGGTTGATTTCCTGGATCTTGCCTTGGAAGAAGAAGCCCTGAACGGAACTGTAACCCGCACCGAGGGTGATGCTGCCAGTGGAGCGCTCCTTGATCACAATTTCGATATCGATTTTGTCGTCCGAACCCTTGACCGGAACCTGATTGAATTGAACTTCTCCCGGAGCGAAGAATCCAAGACGCTCGACCCGCTCCTTGGAAATGCGGAGTTTCGAACCACTGAACAACTCGCCTTCATGGATTCGCAACTCACGGCGAACCACCTTGTCGTAGGTCTTGGTGTTGCCGACGATGCGGATCTCGTTGAAGTAAACCAGATTGCCTTTTTCAAAGGAGTAATCAACAGAGACCGTCTTCGCTTCGTCGTTGAAATCCATTTTCGGAATCACGTTCACGAACGCGTAACCAAGGTCCTGGTATTTTTCAGAAAGTCGCTGAATATCAGCGTTTCTTGAGGTAATTCCGAAGGTCTGACCTTCGAGTAATTTGATTTCCTGCTTCAGCTCATCTTTCGGGAACAGAAGATCACCGCTGAAATCGTAACTACCGATCTGGTAAGGGACACCTTCATCAACAAAGGTCGAGATGTAGACGTACTTCTTGTCGTCACTGATGGTAACAACCGGATTCTCATAACGGAACTTGAGATAACCCTGTTCGAGATAGAAATAGGTCAGACGCTGAAGGTCGACCTTGAAGGACGCTTCTTTGAAGGTTCCGCTGCTGGAGAGGAAGCTCATGGAACTGCCTTCCTTGGTTTCAGCAAACGCGTTCTTCAGTTTATCGTCGGAAAAGGCTTGGTTATTGAGGAAGACGATCTGCTTGATCTCGACCTTTTCGTAATCGAAAACCTTGTAAACGAGAACGACTTCGCCGTCCTTTTCCTTGCGCAATTCATAGTTCACGCGGGCCAGGTAATAACCCTTGTCTTCGTAGTGTTTCTGAAGGAGTTCAACATCGTTGCGGACCTTGTTGACGTCGAGGATGGACCACTTCTTGACCTTGATCACTTCTTCCAGGTCGGAGGTGGAGATCTTTTCATTGCCTTCGAAATCAATGTCACTCACCACTGGGCGCTCGGTGAACGCGAAAGTCAGGGTAAGACCGGAAGCCGCCGTTCCTTCTTTTCGGATCTCAATGCCGTCGAAATAGCCCATGCCATACAAGGCTTCGATGTCCCGACGGACATCGGATTCGATGTATGCCTTCCCCGGCTTGGATGTGATTTTTTCCAGAATGGCGTCGCGTTCGATGCGCTGAAGACCGACGGTCTTCACTTCGACGATCTTTTGTAGATCAGCAAAAGCCCCGGAACCCGTAACGAGAAGTAAAAAACATGATGCGAGGAGTGAGGTCAAAAAGTTCACTGTTTCAATGTCTTATCACGAACTTTGGATTTTTCCATCTTTCATCGTGAGCACCCGCTTCATGCGGCTGGCAACATGATGGTCATGGGTCACCAGAAGGATTGCGATGCCGAATTCACGGTTCAAATTCAAGAGCAGATCAATGACCTTTCTGCCGTTTTCCGAATCAAGATTTCCGGTCATTTCATCGGCCAAAATCAACTTTGGCTTCATCATAACGGAACGCGCAATCGCCACTCGTTGCTGCTCACCACCGGACAATTCGGCAGGACGATGCTCGACACGATCTTTCAAGCCGACATAAGAAAGAAGCTCCAAAGCTCGACCATGCGCACGATCACGGGATTCTCCCGCGATTAAAGCCGGCATCATCACGTTTTCGAGAGCGGAAAATTCCGGAAGCAAATAGTGAAACTGGAAAATGAATCCGAGGTTCTCGTTGCGGAAGCGGGAAAGCTCCTCGTCCGAAAGCTTCCACAGATTGACGAGCTTCGGTCCGAAATAAATGTCTCCGGTGGTGGGACGATCCAAGCCACCCAACAAGTGAAGGAGCGTACTTTTTCCCGCACCCGATGCCCCCATGATGGCAACACAATCACCCTTCATTAGGTCGAACGAAACCCCCTTAACGATCTGGAGTTTCGAGTCCTTCTTCACAAAATCCTTATGCAGGTCGCGCGCGCGTAAAACTAGTTCACTCATGGTTCAAGCCGTCCATTTCAGCCCCTCAACCGGTGATCGACGCGCAATGCGCGCAGCCGGAAACACCGTTGCCAGAAAGCAAATGACAAAAGCCATTAAAGCAATCGCACACCACTCTGTAAAGCGAATCACCACCGGCAAGTACTCCAAGTGATAGATTTCAGCCGGTAGACTGATCAAATGCGTTTGACCGAGAATGAACACGCAGATCAGGCCGAAGACCACGCCCATCAGTGTACCGATCAGGCCGAAGAACGAACCCACCCAGGAAAAGAGGATGAACTGATCGCGGATTTTCATGCCCAGCACGCGGAGAATGGTGATTTCCTTTTCTTTCTCGTAAACCATCATCAAGAGCGCACTGATCACATTGAATGCGGCTACGATCATGATCGCGGTCAACAGCGCGGCGATCACCGCTTTTTCAAGCTGAATGGCATAAAGGAGGTTTCGATTCAACTGGCTCCAGTCTTTCACGCGATATGGAAATCCGAAGTGCTTGGACAATTCAAATGCCGCATCCGGCGCCAGTTTCGAATCGGTGAGTTTGATGCGAAAAGTGGTGAGATGGTTCTTCAGGCCGCTCTCATCCCCCAGAACCAGTCGTTGCACTGAGGGCAACAGGGCGTAAGCATATTTTGAATCGTAATCGTGCATGCCCAGGTGAAGCAACCCGGTGACCAGAAAATCCTGTACGCGTGGATTGCCAGTCATGCCTTCTTCTTCCGTGCCGGTGAACGGCAGGATCACCCGTACGGAATCACCCGTCTTGACACCGATCTTTTCGGCGAGTGCGGATCCGAGTGCGATTTGACCTTCTTGCGTAGGAAACGCACCGCCTTTCAGGATGTGACGTTCCACCGCGGTGACTCCACCCCAGGTATCGGAATCCACTCCTTCGATGATTCCACCCGAAACGCCATTCGGCCCGTGAAGCATCACTTCACCGATGAAAGATCCGGTAATGGCGGTCAGATTCGGGGTGAATTCGCGGAGCTTCCTCTCGAGTTGATCGCGATCGCGGATCGGTGTTCCGCGACTGTAAAAGATGACATCCCCTTGGGTGCCGGAAATAATCGAGGTGAGTTCCTTCTCAAAGCCGTTCACCACACTGGTGACGACCAGGAGGGCGAGCACCCCTACACAAACACCGATAATGGAAACCAAAGTGACGAATGAAAGGAAGTGCGTGTGAGGAGAATCATCGTTCGCTTTCTTGGAATTCAGAAAACGAATGGCGATTCTCAGTGCGAACAATCAGTGGCCGCCTTCTGAGTCAAGGTAGCGTTCCGCATCGATCGCGGCCATGCAACCAGTCCCTGCGGCAGTGATCGCCTGGCGGTAATAGTGATCTGCAACATCACCCGCGGCGAACACACCCGGAATCTTGGTCTTCGTGGAGCCGGATTGAATGTTCAGATAACCGGTTTCGTTCATGTCGAGTTGCCCCTTGAACAAGCCGGTATTCGGTTGGTGACCGATGGCCACGAAGAATCCGGTTACCGGCAATTCACTGGTCGCACCGGTTTTCAGATTCTTGAGCTTCAAGCCGACGACTTCGTTTTCGCCCATGATGTCTTCAACCGCTGTATCGTAGATGACTTTCACTTTTGGATTGGCCAATACACGGTCTTGCATCACCTTGCTGGCGCGGAAGGTGTCACGACGATGAATAAGGGTCACGGTTTTCGCAAAACGGGTCAGGAAGTTCGCTTCTTCCATCGCAGTGTCACCACCGCCGACAACGGCGATGTCCTGATTGCGGAAGAAGAATCCGTCACAGGTTGCACATGCGGAAACACCCTTACCCATGAGCTTCTTCTCTGCTGGCAAACCCAGCAATTTTGCAGAAGCACCAGTGGCGATGATCAGGGTTCTGGTTTTGACTTCGGATCCGTCTGCCAAGGTAAGTGTGATCGGCTTTTGCGTGACATCGACTTTTTGAACATCTCCCTGCATGAAGCGGGTGCCAAAGCGCTCCGCCTGTTTGCGGGTGTTGTCCATTAACTCAGGACCTTGGATTCCGTGAGGAAACCCCGGGAAGTTCTCGACTTCCGTGGTGATGGTCAACTGACCTCCAGGCTGAGTGCCTTCCACGCAAAGTGGCTTCAGATTCGCACGTGCGGTATAAATGGCCGCAGTCAGACCCGCAGGGCCTGTTCCCAGGATCACTACATTTTCAATGGTGTTATTCATAGATGGTCGGTCCGATCCAAGTATGGATTACTTGGCCTGTTCAATCTCTTCGACAGTGGTGAACACTGCGTTTTCAGCATCGTCTGGAAGCTGCTCGAGATGCGTTTTCACTTCCTTGTCCGAAACAACATTGCGGACGAGGTTTTTATCGAGCATGCGAACATCGAATTTTTTTTCATGGATGGAATCGTGAAGTAATGACATAGTGCTATATATCTACCGATTTTCAGGGCAAATTTCAATGACGAAAGTTTCCGTGGTCATTCCCGTATTCAATCAAAGCCAGCTCACTCAGCGCTGCCTCTTGTCCCTGCTGAGTCATTCTCATTCCTTAAGCCGGGTCTGGGTGATCGATAACGCATCCCGAGACGATACGGCCGCCGTTCTCAATCGATTTCATGAATCTTTTCAACAGGCGGGGATCTCTTTCGAGGTCATCACCAACCCTGAAAACGTCGGTTTTGGTCGCGCTTGCAACCAGGGCGTTCGTGAATTCCTAAAGACCGATGCTTCTCATCTGGTGATCTTGAATAATGACACGTGGCTTATGCCCAACTGGGATACAGCCCTGATCGAGGCGATGAAGAAACGCAGACTCGATGCCGTCGGACCTTATTTTCATGAAAAACCCTTCCACGATCGGATGGAACAAACCGCACAGGACTTCATCCTTCGGAATGGAAAGGGCTTTCGTCATCACTTCGTGGCCATCCTCATGTTTTTCAGTCGCGAAGCGATCATCCGCCTTTCACAGGATTGTGAAGGAACCCATGGTGGCATATTCGACGAACGGTTCTTTGTGACCTACGAGGATGCGGATCTTCTCTACCGCATGCGGGGTCTGAACATGCAGTACGGCCAAACCGGATCTTGCTTCATCTGGCACCACTCGAAAGCTACGCGCGAAAGCGGAAGCCTGCCCAGCAATTACGAGCGCGAGGGCCTGAGACTCTTCATTGAGAAATGGGGGTTCGACCCGATTCCCGCAGATCACACGTGGAAAGCGCGCCTTCGTCGCCGTTACTGGAGAATCCGCGAAAAACTCGGAAAATTCTGATTCGTGATTTCTGAATTCAATGCCAGGTCTTCGGCCCCTTGCCGTTTCCTTCATTTTCCTTCTTGTCTTCAGGAACGAGCTTCAGGTGACTCGAACGTTTTTTGTTTCGAGTGGGAAGCTTGAACTTACGATCGAAATCCATCTTGAAACCCTTGGCCTGTAGACGAAGGTAGAGCAGACCGAATCCCAATCCGGAAAGATGGGCGATGGCACCCAAACCGCCACCACTACGCGGGCTGGACGCCAACTGAAGGAACTCGATCGCACTGATCAACATGACGAAATGCTTGGTGCGGAGAGGAAACATCATCATGAACAGGAGTTCACGCTCCGGAAAAAGAATCGAATACGCCATCAGCAAACCATAAAGTCCGCCGGACGCACCCATCAGCGGGTTGTAACCGATTCCAAACATCAATTGAAAGAGGAAGTAAACCAGCCCCACCGCCACGGAGCAAAACCCGTAAAACACTAGCAGGCGGCGCGTACCCCAGATCGCTTCGATTTCGCCACCGACGAACACCAGGATCAACATGTTGAACACGAGATGCATCACATCGGCATGCAGGAAATTGTAGGTGAAGAACTGCCAGATTTGGAAGTTCGTGGTCTGTCCCACGGGATTCAGCGCAAACCAGTCGTCGATGAATCCTCCGCCGAAATGACGGGTCAGCACCTGAAGAAGATAAACCACCACATAAGTGATGAGCAGTTTTTTCATGAATTCACTGAGTCTGAGTTGCATGTCAGTTCCTTTGCGTTGATTCCATCAGCTCGATCAACACCCCACCTGCGGTTGCCGGGTGAATGAAATTGATCCGCATGTTCTGTGCGCCCATCTTGGGCTGTTCATAAGTAAAACGATAACCCTCGTTTTTCAGCATGGCGATCATGGAATCAAGTGTTCCACTCTCCACTTGGAAAGAGAGGTGGTGGATTCCGGGGCCGCGCTTCTGGATGAACTTCGAAACCGATCCTTCCGGATCGCGCACTTCCAAAAGCTCCAGATGAGGCGGTTCTCCCGCCAGATTGAAAAAGTGAACATCCACACCTTGCTCGGGAACACTTTCAGAAATGCCCTTGGTGATTCCCAGAAGCTGGAAGAGTCGGTTCAATTGGGTGTTTCCGGTTTCGGTTGCAATACCGATGTGATTCAGGGTTACGCGTGGTTGCATTCCCTAAGGATAGAATAAAAAAAAGGAGCCGTCATCACCTGTGCTGTACCCCGTATCGAACTCCTCAGTCAGTGTTCGAAACGAAATCAGATGTAACGGCCCCCAGTCAAGGTCCAAGCCATTTTGCACCCACCCGTGCTCCACATGCTCAGACACCATTCTTATCGGGGGGTGCATCCAAAACTTGAGGGTTTTTTTTGAAGAATATTTATCAAACAATTTCCGACACTTCGGTGCCGAATCGACGATTTTCCATTATTGGTTGACATTTTTAAACAACAACTATAGGATTCGCGCCATGGCAGTCATCGAACGCATTTCCCTCACCTCCGTCGCTCCACTCACCCTCAATGAGGCGGGAGAGCGCCCCTACGAGGCTCCGGGGCTTCGGATTTCGGTTCGCTCCACCAGCTCGTCCCTTTCCGACTATCCGGAATGGCGGCTGGATTCGACTCATGATTCAGTCGTATCCGACGGCGCCTGCTCCTGAGCGATCGGCTCGCCAGGCCGGATGCCCTTCATTTCATTCAATCTCAAATGCCAATTTTTTGCCGATCGAAGAATCGTTTCAATGTCAGAATGGATGGGTTGCCATCCTAAAACCGTTTTCGCCGCCGACTGACTCGCAATCAGGAACGGGGCATCGCCCGGGCGTCGTTCGCACTCGATTGCCTGAACCGGCTTACGCGTGACTTTTTTCACCGCCTCGATCACTTCCCGAACCGTGGTTCCGCCTTCTGTTCCTAGATTGTAAATTTCCACACCCTTCACCTGATTCTTCGCCAACCGGGCAAGACCAAGAATGTGGGCTTGGGCGAGGTCGGTCACATGAATGTAATCCCGCACGCAAGTTCCGTCTCGGGTCGGATAATCCGTTCCGAACAACTTCAATTCGGCAGCCCCTCCTAGTGCGCTCTCGATCACCAGCGGAATCAAATGGGTTTCGGGTTCATGCCACTCGCCAATCAATCCCGAAATGGAGGCCCCGGCGGCGTTGAAGTAACGGAAGACGATTCCTTCCAATCCCCAATCGATTGCGGCTTCTGCCATCGCTTTTTCGATGCTCAACTTGGTATCGCCATAGGGATTCACCGGTCCGGTCGAGTGGCTCTCGGTGATGGGCTGGGATCCTTCGACGTTTCCGTAAACAGCGGCGGTGCTGGAAAAGACCATTTTCCTGCAACCGAATTCACGCATGAGGAACAGCAGGTTTTCCGATCCTTCGACATTGTTCCGGTAGTAGAGTTCGGGATGTGCAACCGATTCGGCCACACTGATCTTGCCAGCAAAATGAATCACCATGTGTGGACGGTACTTCTCGAAAAGCGTTTTCAGGCGATCGCCATCACAAAGGTCCGCCACTTCGACAACCGGCGGCTCGAGATAACATCTCCGAAACTCATGATCCAGGATGGTCATGATCTCGTGATGACCGCCGGAAAAATCATCGATGACCACGATTCTGCTGGGCTCGAGATAATCGCGCGCGACCCGGGACCAATGCTCCAGGAAGTGGGAACCGATGTATCCGGCTCCTCCCGTGACCAATACCACCGGCAATGCATCGTGCTTGGACTGTTCAGAAATCATGTTGGAAATTTAACCCAAAGGGGCGAATACCGCAAAACGATCAGGCCGCTTTTTTCTCATCCACTCCGGTTTGCACTGTGACTTTTGAAGGCTGAATCGGAATCACCTGAGCCAGTTCATCTCTGGAATGGGAGGCGACGACCCTGACTTCACCCAAGAGCGAACCACTCATCCAGTGGCGCATCATCACCGGCCAGCTGATCGCAGGACCATTAGAAACGATTTCGAGGTTCATGAGACGCTTTCCGATCGAGGATCGCGACATTCCCTGAATCAGTAC
>JBEIKL010000018.1:0-21767 GCA_040379745.1 Bdellovibrionales bacterium
ACAGTAAAGAGAACTCCCGGATCCTGAAAGCCATCCGTGAATCCTTGCTCGATCTTCATGCGCTCACTGTTAAAAACGTCCGTTCGACACAAATCCGGAAATTGATCGAACCACTCGACAGTTTGACCAGGATTCACCTGAAGTTGACCTCTGCAAACGATCCGACCTCGGGAGAGTTCCGATATGCCATGGCGGAGTCATCCTTTTCAGCCAAACAGTATTCGCTTGCCGTTCATTGGTATTCCGAACTACTGGCAAACTCCGGCACTATCCCGAAAAAAATGACCTATTCTGCGATTCGATTGCGCTGGATCGCTTCGGAATATGAGGAGTGGAAATCTATGCCGGCAAATGATTCATCCAAATCAACATTCCTGAAAAAATGGATCAAAGACACCGAATTGCTGGCTGACGATTCCTCACCGGAATCGGAATCATTCCGATTGGAAGCGATGAAGGTTTCACTGAAGCAAGGCGATCGGAGTGCTTCCTTGATGAAAATCGAGAATCTTTCACTCAACGCCACACAACCGACGATCCGAAGTGAAGCCGCATCGATTGTTTTCGATGAACGGATGAAAAATGGCGAAACAAACCTGTTGGTAGCTCCGTGCGAGAAGAAATCCTGGTTGAAGATCGATTCCATTGCCGAACCCTGCAAGATGATCGTCACCCGCCACCTGCTTGAAAAAGGGAGGATCGCGGATGCTGCAAAACAACTTCAGAACATCAAACCATCCCCTGCGGTGTCTCTCTTGAAATCCGAGATTCACCTGAAACAGGGACGCCGCGATCTCGCCATACTCGATCAGGAATCATGGTTGGAACAGACCGGTTGGAAAGATCAGCGCTTGGCCCAGTCCGTTTTTCTGCAACATTGGCTGAACCGAAATCAAAGAAGTTACAGTCGATTTTTTCTGAATGGAAAGGAGCATGATTCAGTCGGTGAACCCTTTCTGGAACCCTTCCGTGCAGCCAAAGAACTGAATGACTCACAATCGGAAATTCGTTTGAATCCATCCCGCTACCTGATTCGTTTCAAAGCTTCGATCCGAAGCGGAAAAGCTTCAATTCCTCTCTGGGCACTGAGTGCACTCTCTCATCCTGAAAAAATCCCATACCAGGATCGATTGGTCCTGCTTCAGCGGGTCAGCACCAGCTGGGAACAGGTGGATCCTTACCTTCAGATCCGCTATCTGCCTCTCTTGGAAAAACGCGTGCAATCGGCATTGGTTTCAATCCGCAAGGACGGTCCATCCATCGCACCGATCCGTGGGGACGAATCGAGCATTGAACGCAGGGTCCAACTACTCAAGGATATCGATCTTGTGTTCGGAAAGGTCCTGAAACTCGATTGGATGCAACTCAAGATCCGGACTCTTCGAGAACTCCAGTGGGTTTATCGGGATTTCGCGAAAGATTTGAGAAAATCCGGAACACCTGAAAATCTGATCCAACCCTTTCTCTCCAAACAGGATGAGCTGGGGTCGGCAGAACAAAAACTTACTTCGATGATCCTGCAACCGATTCACCCTCTCGACTCATCCTCATTGATCGATCAAAAGGTTTTGGAATCCCTGCCGGAAGAACTTCATGAGTCCTGGAAGCAAGCGGTATCCGCGAATCAACCGGATCTGCTTCATTTCCTGATCACCCAGGCTACGACCACCTCGCGTTCGGACGAACTGAGAGGAATGATCCTCTGTGTGATGTTGCGGGATGTGGCGACCACTGAGGGGATGAAACTGATGATGAATGGGAGAACCAAGTGATGAAAACACTGATCATCCTCATCTTTTTCTTACCCTTGCTGGTGTATGCGTCCGAGAACAAACGCTCGAAAAACATCAGCTTTGAGGACGAATTGATCGAAGGAATCAACCGAAAACCCCTCGATCAATTGAACCAAATCACCGAAAGAAACGGATCCGGGAACAGTCATCTTTATCGGAAACGGAAAACCTTTCAGGATCGGAATCGAATCCTTTTCAGAGAATGGAATCACGGAGGAAAACCATGAATACATCCCCGAATTTTCTGGTCACCCACGGACTTTTAAAACGGATCTGGTCAAACCATTCCATATTGGAACTACATCATCAACTCCGGATCGAACTGAGAAACGGATGGATCCTGATTCGGGATCGTACTGTAAAAAACAAGAAGAATTCCGGGTTCATCAGTATTCCTGCCCCGGATCAGGAACGGGAGATCATGATTGAACTTCTGGATGGAAGCCAAGCCTCGATCCGTGCACTACCTCGATCGGTCAGACCGGGCATCGAAATCGCTTCCAAACTGAGAATTGATCCGATTCCACTCAGAAAGGAAGTGCCGGAGGAATCGGCCATAAGGAAAGTGCTGATCGGAATCAGTACTGTGATGATTCTCGCTTGCATCGCGTTCTCCCTGAACGACATGACCGAAAAGGTGGATTCACCGGATGAACGGTTGATTCCGAAAAAATTCGCAAAACTGATTCTCACTCGTCCAACCGCTAAAACCGCCTCCTCTTCCTCTGGTGGAGCGGCAGTCTCCAGGGCATTCCGGTCCAAAAGCGTTCAAAAGAATTTGCGGACCATTCTCCAAGGTGGCCTGAGTCGCTATTCCATCCTGGAAACGGGAAGATCGATTCGTGAAATCAGTGGAAAGATGGATCAACAGGGAAAGGGAATTCTCGCTTCCTTTGGAAAAGAAACCGATCGTGCATTCGCTTCATTGAGTTCCGGTGGTGCAAAAAGCGGGATCCCGACAACCATCAGCGGTCAGGGGACCGGACAACTGGAGATCGGATTGAACTTTCATGATGCGATCGTCGAGGAGGGATTGACTCGCGAGGAAGTGGCAAAGGTCATTCATAGCCATCTCAATGAAATCCGCTATTGTTATGAATCGGCAATTCTTTCCGATCCATCCCTTGCCGGAAAAGTACTGATCGACTTCCGAATCGGTTCCCGTGGATCGGTTGATTCAGCACAAACAACCGGGGACTCCATGAGCAGACCCGATGTGGGACGTTGCCTGGTTTCTAAACTGAAAAATTGGAAATTTCCTTCACCCCGTGGAGGCGTTCAGGTTGCGGTTACCTACCCTTTCCTGTTCAAGAGTGTGAATCGATGAGGGGTCATGTATGAAAACAGTGAAGATGCTCCGATGGATGATGGTGATGGTCACGGCGCCAACGATGGCAGCAACGGTTGCTCGTCCATGCACACCGGCTGAAAAATGGAATTTCCAATCCGAGCGGAAGGGCGTTTGGATGAATCGCTATCATGCGTTCTTGGTGGATCAGGAGAGTCCATGGATGGCGTTTTCGGATGCAATCCAGCTGAAGAGAATGAGTCGGATCATGAACTCTGCAAATTTTGAAAGCGACTTTTCCGAGTACTGGGTGGGACGGGTTTTCCTCCAAATCGGTCTGGAACCATTGGCGCGTGAATACTTCACTTCCTCTGCATCCCACTCAACCCAGGAATCCATCCGAAAGGCATCGAAAGCCTGCCTCGAGAAAACGAAATCAACGGCCACTTCCCGATTAAACGAGAAAGAATTGGGCTTCCTCATCCGCGGAAGGGATCTCTACAGCCAGGGAAAATTCAACGAGTCTGCAGCGGAGCTTCTGAAGATCGACAAGCGTTCAAACCTCAAGATTGACAGCATGAATGATCTTTCCTGGGCATATCTCCAATCAGGACGAATTCAGGAAACCATCGGAATCGCGTTGCAACTGAGATCGGGAATATTCAGGAACACCTTTTCGCCTGAGTCGATGATGACCGCGGTGATGGCATTGAACGAAAGCTGTTCTTATCCGGATGCATCCCGGATGATCCAGCTTTTTCTGCGTGATTACGGACCATCCAATGAATGGATGGAGAAAAAAGCCAACGGAAGCGATCCTTACCGGGAAATTTCACTTGCCCTGAAAAACCAGTCAGACGTACCCTCCAAAATCAGAACTGAATGGATCAGACATCCCGGATTCCTGATCCGTCAGGATGAAATCAACCGAATGATCGGTCATCAGCGGAAAATCAGGGCGATCCCGTCCAAAATCGACATCAACCGGAACACCCTCAAACGGAACTTGATGAGCCGGATCCAAAAACTGATGAAAAAACCGGATGCCTCCGAATTCCGCGAAATCCGGAAAGACCTTCGTCGCCTGGTCCGGTTCAACCGTTCTTCCCGGACAATGATCAGTGTGACCGCAAAATATGAAACCGAAATCCCTCAACGCCAGCAAGAACTCATTCGGGAGATGAACCTGGAACTGAAGAGGAAAAACCGGGAGCTGCTTCTGACCCTGAAAAAAGTCAGAGAGAACATTGATCTGGTGGAAGTTGAGATTTATCAGGGAGCCAGTAAGGATCTGCTGGGACTTAAAAAACCAAGACTCAAGAAAGAGTCATTACCGGGAGAACAACAGACCGTATTGGCTTGGAACTGGGGAAGTTTCAACTCAGCGGAACTGGAGCGTGCCGAAATCTGGGAAGATGAGATCGGTGCTCTCAAAGCCGACACCAAGGATAAATGCCATTAAAGAGGAGAGTTGAAGATGAAGCCATTATGGATCGTGATCATGATCACACTATCAGGAGCGCAAGCATTCGCAGGATCGAAACCGAAAGCGGAGGCGGAAGAAATCGATTTGGGAAAACTGACCGAGAAATACTGGGCGGAGGGAAAAGAGTCGGAATTAGGAGTGGTGCAAAACCGTAAATACACGACCGATCGGAAGATCGAAACCTCCCTGATCTTCGGAACCCTGTCGACGGATCCGTTTCTCAGTGTTTTGAGATATGGAGTGACTGCAGGATACCATTTCAATTCCTACACCAGTGTTCATGGCATCTTCTGGAAAAACAGCGTATCCGGTTCCAATGCCCTTCACACTTTTGAGAGTGAAACCGGATCCACAGTCAATACGAACCATCCCCTTTCGTACTATGGTGCTGAGGTCAGACAGAATTTCATTTATGGAAAAGCCAGCTTCTTCGGAAAGGCCATTATTTACGTCGACCTTTTTGTCCTTGCTGGAATGGGAATCACGAATACCGAAAGTGGAAACTCTTTCACCCCCACCCTTGGACTGGGGCAAAAAGTATATTTGAATGAACGCATGTCGCTTCACCTGGACTATCGGATCATGACTTATCGTGAAACGATCCTAAGCAAGAGTCCTGCCAGTGCGGGAAACCGTGTGGGAGAACGCACCAATCAGTCCGATGCGGTCACGCTGGGATTAAGCTTTTATTTTCTTTAAGCGATAGCCGGCACCATAGACTGTCTGGAAGTCTCCATCAAAACTGAGGAGTTTTTTACGGAGTGCGGTCATGTGAGCATCAATGAGTCGATCGTTCTTCTTGCCGTCTTCCCAGACGGTTTGCATGATTTTCTCGCGGGAAACCACATGTTCAACTGAACTCATCAGGAGTTTCACAATTCCGTACTCGACTGGCGAAAGATCAATCAGGCTTCCAGCAAGCACCACCTCGCGTTTACGATCATCCAGGGACAGATTACCGATCACCAAGGTGTCTGTGATCGCATTCTGGAAATCGTTCGCTCGTTTGATTTTGGAAAGCAGGCGGACTCTCAACTCATCAAGATCGAATGGTTTGGCAAGATAGTCATCCACACCAAGATCGAAGGCGCGAATGCGTTCCATACTGGCATTCGCAGCGGTCAGCATGAGAACCGGAATGTGGCGGGTGAAATCTTGATGTCGCAATACTCGAAGCGCCATGAGGCCATCCATTTCAGGCATCATCATATCGAGAAGAATCACATCCGGTTTGAATGAATTGGTTTTTTCCAAAGCCTCTCGACCATTGGTGGCCAATTCGATGGTGAACTTGTCAGCCAGATATTCGCTCAACAATTCCCGGATGTTCTGTTCGTCATCTACAATCAATAATTTCGGATTCATCACAACGATATTCTACTAAGAATCAGCGTTTTAAGCCAGCTTTTTGCTCAATAATCAGGTCGATTTGTTTTTGGATATCGGCACTCGGAGTTTTTTCCACACCCTTGTCAAAATACTTAGCGGCCTTCAAAGAACGGTCTTCTCCATATTGGAGCCAGATTCCACTCTTCAAGCCCATGTCGAATCGCCCTTCCAACGCAATCTCGCGATTGTTTTGATGAAATTGGCTATAACTGCCGTGATTCACCCACTTCCCTTCCGGGCTTTGCTTCTGCTCACAACGTTTGTCGCCAGTGATTTTCGGATTCCAAGTCGTGTCACCGGCATCGGAACAGGGCTTCCGAATGGCACATCCCTGGATCAAGCTAAAGAAAAAAACAAGAATTGGGATTAAACGGATTTCCATGATCTGATCTTATCCTTTCTTGAGTGCGTTACGAATGAAATTCCGTTCCACTTTCGCCTTCGGAACCGGAATATCAAACCACTCGCGCACATCGGCATCAAGCCCGATGCCGAGCATGTAGTTGTAAACCGCTTTACGCAATCCAAAGGCAAGCATGCCATGGTCAACCCCCGTCGAGTCGCGAAACTCGAGATCATTCTCTGAAAACTGAGTGGCTGAACGTTCGATTTCGATTCCGAACTCCTCGGGAGCATGACCAACCGGTGAATGCGCCGTCGCCGAAAAACGGTGCCAGAATGCCGACGAGAGACATCCCTCCTGGAACATCTGTCGCACTCTCTCCAAACTGTCGATCGTTTCCTGAATTGTTTGCGTGGGAAATCCGTACATCAAGTATGCGTGGACCATGATCTTCGAGTTTCTGAAATTCTTCGCCACTCGGGCAACCTGTTCAACAGTCACACCCTTTTTCATTTTTGCCAGCAATCGATCCGAAGCGACCTCCAAACCACCGGAAACAGCAACACAACCGGCATCACTCATCAATTCGGTGACTTCGGCGTTAAAACTCTTCTCAAAGCGGATATTCCCCCACCAACTGAACGCGAGTCTCTGCTCGATCAGTTTTTTTGAAAGTTCCTTCAGAATCGCCGGTGGCGCCGCCTCGTCGACAAAATGAAAACCACTTGAACCACTCTCAGTTGCCAGCTTTTTCATGCGTTCAACCGTCAGTTGAACCGGCGAGATTTCATATCGCTTGATGTAATCAAGGTTCACATCACAGAAACTGCACTGGTGCCAGTAACAACCATGCGCAAGCATCAATTTATTCCAGTAGAGATCGGACCAGAATCGGTGCATCGGGTTCAACATCTCCACCATCGAAATGTAGTTGCCGACTTCCAAGCCATCGACGGTCGGGTAACCCGTCTGGGTTTGAGGAATGTCATGCTCGGTCGGATCATTGCAATACTCAACTGCAGTGCTGACTTTCTCGGATCTCAGGAAGGTTCTCAACAATTTCGAACGATCACGTTTTTCATTCCAGAATTCAAGAAGGCACTCGAGCGGTCGTTCGCCATCATCCAAGGTGATGGCATCGACAAAATCAAAAATTCTCGAATCCTTCAGTGATCGAAGCTCGGTATTGACATAACCGCCACCGAGCGCGATCCGGATCGTCGGCTTCCATTTTCTCGCAGTATGGGCGACTTTTAATGCGCCAAGAACGCAACCCGGAAAGGGAACGGTGATGATCAGCAAGTCAGGATCGGTCGCTTGAAGGCGTTTCAGCGTGACCTCTTCAAGCAATCGATCGATCAGAGTCGGCATTCGATGATCATCTTCAAGCTTCTTCAACAGGGGATCAAAACTAGGCTGACTAGCCGCCAGTTTCTCGCCATAGCGGGAAAGAGTGAACTCCGGATCGATCTCGCTTGAAATCAGGTCAGCCAGATCATCGATGAACAGGCTGGCCAGATGTTTGGCCTGATCCTGAACACCCATCTGGCCAAACGCCCAATTCAGATCATCTTGCGAAAGAGCCTGAAACCGCGGACCTTCGGGCAACAACGTTCGATGAGCGATGCGATGGGCGATGCTCGGATCTTTTCCCTGAAGGAACCGAATCACGACATCGATCGTTCTGAAATAATCCTCGAAAGCATCCAGAAAAAACTCACCGGTGGTACTTTTGGAAGTTACGATTTCAGAGCGGATCGACTCAAGACCCTGACGACTGAACAGTTTCAAGACCAGATCCAGGCCGACGTCAGCTTGCACGGCATCATGCCCACGGGAACGAAGAAACCCAGTGATGAAAGAAGTGGCAGGATAAGGCGTATTGATCTGCACCAAGGGTGGAATAACCGAAAGGATCTTCACAAATGTCTTTTCGGCAAAAGGATGGCAATGCATGAGATGTCAAAAAGATATCAGTCGTGGAAGTTCATCCTCCCACTCACCGGATGATCGAGGAGTCGACATCACGAATTAGGGTCAACGTCATGGAAATATCACTTAATCCATCAGAAAAATTCCATTAAATTATTACTAAGTGACCCAGGAAAGGAATCAGCAAATGAGCAAAAAGCGGAAAATCTATTTCATCAATCCCCCATTCCAGATCCGCTTCATTGCATTCAGCATTGTTTCCTCACTGATTGTCATCCTTCTGGTTGCGGGGATGCAGTATTACTTTTTTCATCACTATCGGACACTGGGAATCCAGAACGGAATTCCAAGCGATCACATCTTCTTCGAGTTTCTCAATGAACAAAGGAACTTTCTGACCGTTGCACTGATGATTCTGGCAGTGATCATTACGGTGATTCAGGTCACCCTTGGTCTCCTCTTTTCGCATCGGGTTGCGGGACCGCTTTACCGGATGAACAAGCACCTTCAGGAAGTCTCCAATGGAACGGCCGAGAAACTGACTTTCCAGGTGAGAAAAGACGACTACTTCAGCGAAGTGGTTGATCACTTCAACATCATGATCGAGAAAATGGAAAAGAAGAAGGATTGAACCTCGCCTTCCTTCGTATTTTTAAACTATAACAATTTAATATCCGACCGATCCTCATTTGCTTCTTGATTTTTTGAGTAAAAACACTCATTTTTCAGGCATGAAATCAAAATTAATTCCGGTAATCGGCTTATCCCTGATGATGTCTTATTCTGCACAGGCCGTTGAAGTGCTGCGCACTTACCAAAACAAGAGCCGTTGCGTGCAACCGGTTTACTTCCCTTCAGTCAAGGCGATCGAAAAAATGGGATCCCTTTACAACGAACTCAACGATGTCACCCCATTGCCGGTGCTTTCACCCAAAAGTGCAGGCCTGATTCAGTCACGCTGGTTGGAATCAGAGTATCAACTGGCTGAGACCTTTGTACGCAAATGGTTCGCGCACTTTGAATCACTGAACGATTCACGCCTTCAAAATCAAACGGTGTGCATTGGTATTTTCGATGACGAACACACCGTGGGCATGGGCAATCATCAGTATGGACGCAACACCCTGTTATTCGGTAAAAGCTTTTTACAAACCCTGAAACATGACGCAAAAAAATCAGGACAAAAAACAGTACCGACTTCAACTCGTGACATGGTTTATCTGCACGAGTTTGCCCATCTTTTGCAAAAGATGAATCAACCGGTACTGAATTTACCTTCACGCCCTGATACTGCACTTGCTGACTTGCATGCGGATTGCGTAGCTGGATTCTTGTACCGATTGGATCGCGTCATTGCCAAAGACCACACCCCAGCCACCTATTTCTACAGTGATGCGAACCACAGCATGACCACCAACGACCACCATGCGTTTGCTAAAATGCGTCCTGATTTTTTCACCCTTGGACAACACCTTGCAAAATCGATTCATGAGGACCGCTACCTTGAAAATGGAACCTGGATCCGTGGCCGCAAAGACCAAGACAAAGTCGACGTACTGGAAACCATGAAAAGTGGCGACATTTCCCAAGAGTGTTTTGGTAGCCACTCCGTTCGAGTGGAAGTTGAGTACTGGGACTACTAATTCAGCAATTCTACTCCACGGCTACGGCTAATTTCATTTGTTCCAGCATCCGTTCTGGATTACGCTTACGACTAAACCATGAAGCGTTATCTGCAACGATTGCTCGAACAGTACTTCTCATTTTACCTGCTCTCCGGCTCAAACATCATCCGGCTCGATCGGGATCATCCTGAATTCCCACCGCAATCGAACGATGCGCCTGACTATATCGTACTGAATGGCTTGGTGCATTCCGTAACCGATGTACAGGCATTGCTGGAACAAACCCACCGCTACTGCAAACCAGAAACCCGCGTACTGATTTCTTACTACAGCAGTCTCTGGAAACCGCTGATCGGCTTTGCCAATTGGCTTGGCATCCGCGAAGATCGGGGCGAAGAAAACTGGGTAGCCCCATCCGATATCGCAAACTTTTTGAATCTTGCCGATTTTGAGATCTTGAGCCAAAGCCAACACATTTTACTCCCCCTTCCGATTCCAGTCGTCAGCGACTGGATCAATCGCTGGATTGCACCACTCCCCCTTTTTCAATGGATGAGTTTGGTAAATGTTGCTCTCGCCAAACCCGTGCATCATGGCACCCTTGCTTCCCCCTCATCCAGCAAGGATCAATCCGGGCATCTTCCCTCGGTATCCGTCGTGGTCGCTGCACGCAATGAATCCGGCAATATGGAAGCGTTGTTTCAGCGCCTTCCGAAGATGGGAAGTCACACTGAACTGATCTTGATCGAAGGTGGAAGCAGTGACGACACCTGGGCACAGATTCAAAAACTGAAAGAAAAGTATAAAGATCAAATCGATTGCACCATCGGCCAACAGGATGGCAAGGGCAAGGGCGATGCCGTTCGCAAGGGCTTCAAGCTCGCCAAGAACGACATCCTGATGATTCTTGATGCCGACCTGACCGTACCACCGGAAGAGTTACCGAAATTTTACCAAGCCATCGTCAACGGCAAGGGCGAATTCATCAATGGAAGCCGCCTGGTATACCCTCAAGAGAGCGAAGCAATGCGCTTCTTCAACATGGTTGGAAACAAGTTCTTCGCTCTGGCGTTTTCATTCCTGCTGGGACAGAACTTCAAG
The DNA here is from genome assembly GCA_040379745.1 of Bdellovibrionales bacterium. Lineage (GTDB taxonomy): Bacteria > Bdellovibrionota > UBA1018 > UBA1018 > CAIMNF01 > CAIMNF01. The sequence continues at coordinate 10,958 of JBEIKL010000018.1, forward strand.
GACACCCTGTGCGGTACCAAAGTCATGTACCGCAAGCAATACGAACGACTCGCCGCCAACCGATCCTACTTCGGCGATTTCGATCCTTTCGGGGATTTTGATTTGCTGTTCGGTGCCGCACGACTGGGCTTGAAAATCGTGGAATTGCCGATTCGCTACAAAAACCGCACTTATGGCGAAACCAACATCCAACGCTGGCGCCACGGCGTGATCCTGTTGCGCATGACCATTTTTGCAGCAAGAAGGATCAAGTTCATCTGAACACCATGAACACCAATACGAAACTCTTCATTGCCAAAGGGATTTATCGCTCGATCCGCCTGATCCGAAGCGTGATTGGACTGGATTCTCATGCTGTGGTTTGCAAACGATTCGGCATCCATTGGAAACTGGACCTTTCCGAGGGAATCGATCTTTCCATTTTTCTATTCGGCCGATTCGAATCCTCAACCTCAAAGGTGATCTCCGAATTGATCACCCAAGGCTCGACCGTCATCGACATTGGCGCCAATATCGGCGCGCATGCACTGCCCATGGCAAAAAGAGTCGGAAAAACGGGGAAAGTCCACGCAATTGAACCAACAGACTGGGCCTTTGAGAAAATGACCCAGAACTTGTCCTTGAATCCTGATCTTGATGGAATCCTGATCACTCACAAGGCTTTTTTGGGCGATGGCAGGGCTACTACTGCACCATCACAGACCCATTCGAGTTGGAAACTCGATGCAGAACTCAAGCACGGAATTCATGGCGGTGTCCTTCAGGATTCCGCCAATGCCCGGTGTTTCACGCTCGATGAATGGGCTATCACCAATGGAATCGAACGGATTGATCTGATCAAACTCGATGTGGATGGCTATGAAGCGAAGGTATTGAAAGGTGCATTGGAAACGATTCGTCGGTTCCGACCGAAAATCCTGATCGAGCTCACTCTTTACAACTTGGAAGAATACGGAAACTCACTGGGTGAACTGATCGGAATTCTCAAAGATTCGGGTTATTCCCTCAGTACGGAAGATGGAAAACGTGAAATCCCGATGAGCATGGATCAACTTGAACAAATCATCCCGAAAAAAGGGAGCATTAACGCACTGGCAATTCCGAACTGAACAGAGGACCAAGCCTCTTGGAGTCACTCATCTACGCTTTCTTTGGGACGGACAGGACTTGAATAGATCTGACCGCTCCGGTAGAGTTCCTTGAACTCGGTTTCCAAAGGAAGTTTCATCTCGATCATTTTTTCCTTCAACGTGGACTTCAAGCGCGGAAACATTTTCGGCAGGGGATCTTTAGAAGGATCATGTTCCAGCGCTTCCAACACCTTCCATGCGGATTGAAAATCTCCAACATCATACATTTTTCGCGCGACAATCAGTGCGTTCATCTGCACCGGACCATACCACCAACCCGAATTCATCCGGGATTTGAACAAATGATCGAACGCCTCGTTGTACTTCTTTTTTTCCACCAAAGTCACGCCGAGATTGATGTGAATCAGTTCGCTATCGGGATACAACTCAGCCGCCCGCGCATAAATCCGAACATCGTCCCGCCACAGATAAACCGTCAGAAAAGAAAATATCCCGAAATACGCCATGAGAAGCGATGAAATCGTCCAGTGCGGACTCTGAAACACTTTTTTCCGTTGCAACCAATCCGCAATCATCAACAAAGCCAAGGAAAACCCGAGGAACAGCGTGATATTCGGAAGATAAAGCCGATATTCTGCAAATGGATTGATCATTTGGAATACGCTGTTTGTCGGTAGATAGTTCAGAAAGTAAAAGAAAATGAAGAAAGCGGTTCGCGGATACTTCTTGAATCGGAAAACAGCAAAAAGACCGGTCAGTAACCAGATCACCCCACCCAAAACCGCATAAAAAATCTCGAGATTACCCATTACCGGTGTCTCATGGATCACACTCATCAGGGTCGGATTGAAGAATAAAATGAAATAGAAAAGCTGGTAATAGAGTTGCGAAACCAGATAAATGAAAAACGGATAAAGCCCGAAACCGGTTGTACCCACAAACATGGAGACCGGGTCCTTCAAAACAAAATAAATCGGAATGAACAGGAATGGGATGAGGAAAACCAAACCCCATTTTTTCCACTCGATCTTTTCCCCCTCCTTCCGCAATACCGCAAAGTCATAAGCGAACAACATGAATGGGATCAGTAATGCGGTTTCCTTTGAAAAAAGCGAAGCCACCAGGATCAGAATCAGCCCGGACATGCGACTCAAGCGGTATTCCGTGATCCAATACAGGGAAATCAGGTAGAAAAAACCCTGAATCAGTGAGATCACCCCCATCACATAGGTGACCGATTGCGTTTGCAGGGGATGAATCAGGAACAAGACAGTCGTGAAAACAGGAAGCATTGGACGATCCGCAAACAATCGCTTCAACCACTTGAACAGGATCCACGAATTCACCAGATGCAGGGCAAGACTGAAGAGCTTGAAGCTCCACACTTTGCCATCGGAGATCATCCAGTTCATTGCGAAAGAGATGTTTTGCCAAACCCGGTGCTGACGGAGTCCACAAAAAAGGACATCATGAAACTTAAATAGATTATGGAGCTTGGGGCGATTCAGGATCTGATCGCCATCATCGTAAACGAACGAACCATCTAGACCGAAGAGATAGATCGCAACCGTCGCAAAAAGAAAAACGAAGAGAAAGTTACGCAATTTTTTTTCCTGAGTCATTGCAACATAGTATCGCGCTCAGGAATAAATTCCAGAGGAACTTGGAATCAAATATAAATGAGGGTTAAAATAACCCTAGAATCAGGATGAAAAATTGAAATCTACGATACGGAACACGTCTTTCGCCGCCGGTGCAGCGTGATCACTGCTGACCGATTCAAAAAAGATGTGCATCACCTTCGGGCCTAGGGCTTCTTGCATGGCAACCAGGTTTTTCGGCTCGTTTTCAAACGATGCCACCACTTCGCCCCACTCCTTGGCGGATTCGCAAACTCCAGCCTTGAACACCAAGTCGTCGATGTGGCGCTTAGGTTTCAGAATCAATCGGGTGCGCTCGACTTCGACCGGGAATCCGCAGCGACGCAGGTGATCCACGGTACCGAATGCCATCAGCGGCACATCGCGGCCTGTGAGATACACGATCTTTGCGCCCATGGTGTAAAGCTTGTTTACAAACTCGACCGCGCCATCGTGTGGTAAATCGTGATGGATGTAATCGTTTGAAAAGAATCGCTGGCGCCAGTAGGCTTTTGCATCCTTTAAGTGCTTGAAGGCTTCACCCGATTCAATCGAAAGCCCCTTTTTCAACCATACGTCTTCCAAGGAGTAAACCATATCTTCAACGGTCAAACTAGGCAGGATCGACACCGCTGACGACTGCGCCCACTCTTTCAGGATTTCATACGACCGCGGCGACACATGAAACAGCGTTGAATCCAGATCGAAAATAATCACCGGAAGTTTCTTTTGATCCAGCACCGACTGGGTACGATCGATCACTTCCTGCAAGACTTCCTTGCTGGAGTGCGGGTGAAACTGAGAGTTGCTGATCCAATCTTTGCGAATGAACATAGTAATCCTTAAAAGGTGTCCGGCGCTTTTTTGATGCTAGACGCGTTATTTTATTGATGCTGACCCACCCGGAACCAAAAAAGCGCCGGACACCTTTTTATCTAAAGCTTTCGACGACCTTATGGCGCACGCGTTTTGGCATCAAAGCATCCGGACCAAGGCGACGTTTTTTGTCTTCTTCGTAATCCTGATAGTTTCCTTCAAAGAACACCACTTTCGAATCCCCTTCGAAGGCGATGATGTGGGTTGCGATCCGGTTCAAGAACCAGCGATCATGCGAAATCACCATCGCAGTCCCTGCAAAATTCACGAGTGCTTCCTCGAGTGCACGAAGCGTGTTCACATCGAGGTCGTTCGTCGGCTCATCGAGAAGGATGACGTTTGCGCCAGCCTTGAGGATTTTTGCCAAGTGCAAGCGATTGCGCTCACCACCGGACAACACACCCACCATTTTTTGCTGATCCCCACCGGAGAAGTTGAAGCGCGCGCAATACGAGCGCGAAGACACTTCGCGGTTACCAAGCGTGATGGTTTCATTCTTACCTTCAGAAATCTCTTCCCAAACGGTCACGTTCGGATCCAGTGCATCACGCGACTGATCGACGTACGCCAGTTTCACGGTATCACCCACACGAATGGCTCCAGAGTCCGGGGTTTCCAAGCCAGTCATCATCTTGAAGAGAGTGGACTTTCCCGCACCGTTCCCACCGATGATTCCAACGATACTTCCCGGAGGAATCTTGAGATCCAAGTTTTCAAACAAGACTTTGTCACCGAACTTCTTGCTGATGCCAGTTGCTTCCAGCACGACACCCCCGAGGCGAGGACCTGCAGGAATGAAAATCTCCATTTCCTCATCGCGTTTGCCACCTTGGTTGTCAGCAAGCAATTGCTCGTATGCAGTCACGCGGGCCTTGCTCTTCGCTTGGCGTGCTTTCGGGCTCATGCGAATCCACTCGAGCTCGCGAGCCAAAGTTTTCTGGCGTTTGGATTCTTGTTTTTCTTCCAAGGCCAAACGATTTTGTTTTTGTTCGAGCCAGCTGGAATAATTCCCTTCCCATGGGATTCCATGTCCGCGATCGAGTTCCAGAATCCAACCTGCAATATTGTCGAGGAAGTAGCGATCGTGGGTGACCGCGATCACGGTGCCTTCATACTTCTGCAAGAAGTCTTCGAGCCATGCCACGGATTCAGCATCCAAATGGTTGGTCGGCTCGTCGAGCAACAAAACATCCGGGCGTTGAATCAGCAAACGGCAAAGCGCCACACGACGACGCTCACCACCGGAAAGATTTTTAATGATGGTATCGGGCGGAGGACAGCGAAGCGCTTCCATCGAAACTTCCAATTTACGGTCGATGTCCCAACCGTCTTTGGCTTCGATGCGCTCTTGGATCACCGCTTGTTCTTCCAAAAGTTTCGTCATTTCATCGGGATCAAGTTCAGGGTCAGCAAAAGCAAGACCGATTTCTTCAAAGCGTTTCAGATCACGACCGAGTTCGCCGGTACCTTCCATGACCACTTCGCGCACGGTTTTGGTAGCATCCAGATCCGGTTCCTGTTTCAGGTAACCGAAAGTGATTCCATCCGATGGCAACACTTCACCATTCACATTTTTTTCTTCGCCGGCGATGACCTTCATCAGGGTGGATTTACCCGCGCCGTTCAATCCCAAAATACCGATTTTCGCGCCGTAAAAGAACGACAGCGAAATGTCTCGCAGGACTTGCTTGTTAGGTGGATAGATCTTGGAAACTCGACTCATCGAGAATGCGAACTTGGGTTTTGCCATAGTTAGCGAATATACCAAATGAAGCGAATGAGTGCAATTTGTGGCACTACCATTCCCGAAATTCGATATAACGCATCTGAGTCGTCGACACTGAGATCCGACCCATCGGGCTGATCTTGAACGATTTCAGTCGTACCGCCATGCAAAAGCGGGATGGGCAACTGCACACCCAAATCCACACCCAATGCCATGTCGGCATTGATGTTCCACTGCCCGCCCAGCGCAATTCCAAAAATCCCGGCATTCAGCTTCAAATCGGCACTATTGGCAAGCGACACTCCATCCATTTTCAGATTGGAAATGTCCGCTCCGACACCGATCTGCCGAAAGCCCAGGGCGCCCGAAACATAAAACCAATTGCGGAGCGGAAAAAACCGAGTCCCCGCTTGCAGACTCCACGCCGAAATGCTTTTCAGACGACTCGACAGCGGCCAATAGAAATAACCGCCTTCCGCAAAAAAATGGAATTGTTCGAGATCGGGGTGGATGTACTCGTACCCCAGTGAAAGAGGCTGTGGCAGTACCATTCCGGCCGTGAGGCCATGACGGGATTTTGAGACGGATTCAACCGCAGGATTGAATGACAACGCCCCTTCGTCGACCGCCGCTAATGCGGGCGATGCAGGAACCATGAGCACCAAAGAACAAATGAATGACTTCGCCCACGATTTCATCGCACCACCTTGATCGGGTTGGTGATGATCCACGGATAAGTACGCTCCACATAGTCATCTTTGATCACATAGTCTTCCAAATGAAGGGGCTTCATCAGGACATGCACTCGATAATGACCTGCAGGCGGATCGGAATATACCAGGGTGCCTCCCGCTTGGGATGCCACCACGGATTCAACACCGGTGGAATCGATGAAGTGTAATTCACTCACGATTTCGGGAGATTCATCCGAATCCATTCCCGGAAAGGTTGAATGCACCGATGGCTGGGCAAATAGGATCGAAGATGATTGTCCCCCCGGCACGGTCGCAGTAGAACCCATTTCCACGATGCTGCCGTTCACTTCCGCGTGAAAATCAAAACCGACCGGAGTCCCCAGCCCTTCCAATACAAAAAAAACTTTTCCATCGCGAATCGAGGTCTTGATGGCATCAATGCCGCTGGAATTCGTCAGTACCAGGTTGCTGAACATGCGAGTCATGCGACGATGCTGATCAAGGCGTTCGCCATCGGAGGCCTTCTGAGGAAACACGTTTTCATGGGAGTCATGCGCGGCCAGTCCGGTGATGTGAAACCCTTCGGACAAGAGCGTGTTCCACTTTTGAAGATAAATTCCGCTCATTTGGAAGAACTCGACAAACAGGTAATCTGCATCCTGAGTATTGAAAAAGTCGAGCAAGTAATTCATGAACTTGGCGATGTGCTCGAACGGCTTGAAACCCAGGGATGCCTTGCGGATTTTAGGATCGAGATTCGCATGAAGGTTGTAGATCTCCATCGCCGAAGGATTCAAGGTGCGCAACAGATCCAAACTGCGGCTTTCCGTATGGGGAATCGCCACCAGGGCATTTGATCCTCCCGATGCCAGCGATGCTTCGAGCGTGGACTTGTCACTCAAACCTTCGCCCCCGTAAAGAGTTTCACGGTCGGTAACGGTTCCGGTGATGTGTTTTTCCATCCCGAGGGCCAGAAGCTTGCCCTCCAGCCCAGGTGCCATGATCGCATTGAATCCATCGGAGCAGGGAATCGAACTCGCCACCCGATCGCCGGTGCCGTTCGTCACCACACTCTCCCCCTCCTCCAACAGAAGAAGACTCTCAAAATCCTGTTGTGCCATGTGATTCACATGATCGGTACTGAACGAAAGGTTGATGTGGTTCTCGCAAAGAGCGCGTTTGAGATCATGAAGGCATTCCCGATTCAATGATCCATCCGGGTTCAATCCCTTGCCGTCACAGGCGTCGTTCGAATACGGGGTGTGAATGTGGGTGATGACCCGCTCGAAATGATGGCCACGGAGAGTGCCCAATGCGGAGGTATTCACCAGCCCGGGACTTTTCGACAGGGGCGAACAGGAGATGGCGCACAACGACAAAATCGTAGTAATCCCAAGGCCTTTCATGACTTAACGATAACACCCACCCTGGGAATGCGAAAAAAATTTCAGGATTTTTTTGACGATTCCGAAGAGTGCATGAGGGGGCATGGATATCGCTCCCTTGAATGCGTCCACGGAACGGATGACGAACTATTTTTTTGGGGATGGGTCATGTTTCCGATTCGCGCATTAATCATCTGGGCAGCAATCATCAGTGGAATCATCACGTCGTTTTCCGTTTTCGCCTATGAAGAGGTCTTCGACCGACTCGATGGCACCGGACCATCCAAGAAACGGGTCGATGTCGTGGAATGGAACGGCAATCTCGAAATCCATGTTTATCCGAAAGGCTCTCTGAGCGGAATCGGCGCCAAGCTGGATGACCGCGAAAAAGGCAAGAAAGTCATGGTCATCGCCTATCATTTGAAGGGTTCGAAAGAGCCATTGGTTCGCCGTGCTCTACTGGGTATTCCCTTCAGCGGAAACTTCAAGGCATTCGTCGATACGACAGAAAAGGAATTCGACAAGATCGGACTGTCCAACCAGGAATTGGGGAAACCGTGGTCACCCTACAAACTTCAACCCCCGCCGAAACAGTGGGGACCCGACGGGTCCAAACATGACGAACACTCCACTCCGGAGCAGCTTACTGAAATGCGGAAAAACGACTCAACGGACTTCAAACGCCTGGGTGGCGAATCGCCTTCCCGCAGACCCGCTTCGGTCAAAAAAAATGTCTATGTACACCCTGCGGAACGCAAGTTCAAGGAACCACCCGTCATCGAACACGATGATGGCGGAGTTCAGGAATACCAGTGGTGAGTGGCACCCGGCCTGAATCCTGATTGAAACAAGTGATATGAAGACAACGAAACGGTGATCAGACCTGCTGGACTTCGATCACTTCAGGGATGGCAGCCTTCAATTTTGTCTCGATTCCCATCTTGAGAGTCATTGAAGAGCTTGGGCATCCGGAACATGCGCCCTGCATGCTGAGATAAGCGATTCCCGCTTCGAAACGATCCAAAGTCACATCGCCACCGTCCATGGCCACAGCGGGACGGACTTCGTCATCGAGGAATTTCTGAATCTTGAGTTCGATCTCGCTGGAGATCTGGGTGGATTCGGTCTCGCTGCCGATGAAGATCGCCTCACCTGCAGTGAGGTGTTTTTCAATCGTGTCAGATGCGGTCTTGTGCACGAAATCCCAATCGCCCTCTTCGGACTTGGTGATGGTCACGAAATCCTTACCGAACATGACGCCACTGATTCCCGCCACTTCGAGCAATTTTGCCGCGAGCGGTGAACGGGCTTGGGCATCAACGAGTTTAATGAAGTTGGCCGCGCCCTTTTCCAAAAGCTTGCGGTTCACCGAGTATTTCAAGGTGTTTGGGTTCGGGGTAAATTCCAACGATACATAAACTGCTGATTGTTCCATATGCCCCCTAATCTATACCTTTTAGTATGGATTAACAAGTCCTATTTTTGCTGGCATTTTGTCCGTAATTTTGAAAATCTATTGAGCATGAAATTCATTCCTACCGTTCTTTCCGGTGGCAGTGGCACCCGCCTCTGGCCCGTATCCCGTACCCAGTTCCCAAAACAATTCTGTGAACTCTTTGAGGAGTCCCTGTTTCAAAAAACCCTGAACCGTTTGAATCATTTGGGTTCGCCATGGGTGGTGACGAATGAATCCATGAAAGTGCTGACCGAAGGTGTGATGAAAACCTGCAAGGTGCCGCTGAACCAAGCACTTTATGAGCCGAAAGCGAATAACACCGCACCCGCCATTGCCCTCCTTTGCAAAGTGCTCGAACAACAAGGACGTACCGGCGACATCGTGGGGATCTTCGCATCCGATCATCTGATTCAAAAAGAGAATGAATTCTTCGCAGCAGTGAACCTGGGCATCGATTGTGCTAAAAAAGGAATGGTTGCCACCCTGGGAATCAAACCCACCTATCCGGCCACCGGCTACGGTTACATCGAAGTCGCGCCGGAAAAATACTTGGGCGAAGCGCGGCCTACCATGGGTTTTCGTGAGAAACCGGATCTGAAAACGGCCGAGGGCTTCGTGGCATCAGGCAACTACTTCTGGAACGCGGGAATGTTCATTTTCGAAGTGGCAACCATGATCCGCCATTTGCAGAATTTCATGCCCGAAACCTGGGCTGCCATTGGCGAACTGAAAGCCGACCTTTCCAATCTGAAAGAAGTTTATTCCAAATGCCCATCCCAGAGCATTGATTACGGCGTGATGGAAAAACTGAAAGAACAAGTCTGCATTCCCGCTGACATCGGTTGGAGCGACGTGGGATCGTGGGACGAAATCGCGTCCATGCAGGCATCCGCTTCCAAAGTCGAAGCGGATGCCACTGGAAACTTCTTTTACTCGAAACAGAACCGGATTGCCGGCTTTGTAGACGTGAATGACCTGATCGTTGTAGACACGGCGGATGCATTGCTGATCACAAAAAAGGGTTCATCCCAAAAGGTGAAACACATTGTGGATCAGATGAACGCAAGAAAAGACGTTCGTTCCAGCGAACACATTTTCGAATACCGTCCGTGGGGACGATTTGAGATCCTGCGTGACACCGATGCGTTCAAATCGAAAGTGATCCATGTGAATCCGGGCCAACAGCTTTCCTACCAAAGCCACAACAAACGCGCCGAACACTGGGTGATCATCAAGGGGCAACCGGAAGTGGTGTTGAACGATGTGGTTCATCAGCTGAAACCGGGCGAAAACATCTATATCCCGCTCGGCGCCAAACACCGCATTCGCAATCCGCATCCAACCGAGGTGGTCGAATTCGTGGAAGTCCAAGTGGGTTCCTATTTCGGGGAAGATGACATCATTCGCTATCAGGATGACTACAAACGCTCCTGAATTCCTGAATTCAGGCACGGAATTCGTCCAAAAACCATGATTGACGATGCCGTGATTGAAACGACTGTACAGTCGGTCACTTGCGCTTCAGATACATTTCCTGTAATGCGGTCACATCGCGCTGACTGAGTCCAACGCGCAATTCATATTCGCTGACAGGTTTTTTCACTGTGACCACCTTCTTTTTCTGATTGGGTTTTTTTCCCACCAGCACGGTCTTTTTAGTGACTTCCATGCGACTCACCTTTTCATAGAGGGATGGATCCGTCATATTCGGCAATTCACTTGTTTTGAGACCAACAGCCTCAAGAGTCGCCAACCAGCAATAATTCATGATCGAGTTCGGATCATATTCTCCAATGTACCGGGTGGTATCATAAGGCTTTTCTTCGACGACGAAATCCTTTCCCATGTATCTGCAATTCGGATCATCCATCGCTTCGGGACGGATGTGTTCATGCCTCAGACCGGCAACGTGACCGAACTCGTGCAATGCCGTGCTTTGCA
>JBEIKL010000019.1:0-21550 GCA_040379745.1 Bdellovibrionales bacterium
CGCTGATGGAACAGAAAATGATTCCGTGCTTTTTCAATTCTTCACGCTGAGTGGTCACGACAGAAACCGAATCGAAAACCGCATCCACGGCGACACCAGCAAGCATTTTTTGTTCGTGCAAAGGAATTCCAAGCTTTTCGTAGGTCTCGAGCAATTTAGGATCGACCTCATCAAGGCTTTCGAGCTTTTTCTTTTGTTTGGGTGCAGAGTAATAAGCAATCGCCTGGAAATCGATCTTCGGGTAATCCAGGTGCGCCCAATTCGGCTCTTTCATTTTCTTCCAGGTTTGAAACGCCTTCAACCGGAACTCGAGCATCCACTCCGGTTCTTCTTTTTTTGCCGAAATGAAACGGATGGTGCCTTCATCCAGACCCGGTGGAAGACGATCTTCCTCGATATCGGTGACGAATCCGTATTTTTTGTAATCCTTGTTGCTGAATTGATCAGACATAAATCACCAAATCCCCAACTTGTCTTTGACTTCGTCCGAAGCCATCGTCTTTGGATCCCATTTCGGCTCGAATACCAGCTTCACTTCCGCGTCGGAAATTCCGGGGTATTCCAGCAAACGGGTTTTCACGTTATTCACAAACACATCCGCAACCGGACAATGCGGAGACGTCAGCGTCATCACGACGTTGGCTTTTTTGCCCTCATCCGCGAATTGTGCCTCATACACCAATCCCAGATCCACAATCGAGATCAGCATTTCGGGATCTTGCACCGGGTGAATCCACTCGAGCAAAACCGGATTCTTGAGTTGATCATCAGCTTGCATTTTCGAGTCCTTTCTTCAGTGTTGTCCACGGCAACAGAGCGCACTTGATGCGCACCGGGAATCGCTTGATCCCATACAGTGCGGTGATGTCTTCGCCGGAATCATCCGCAGGCAAACCTTCGATGGTTTCGGATCCTTGCATCTTCTGGCGGAAAGCTTCAATCAATGCCAAAACTTCGGTCTTGGTTTTGCCTTCGATCATGGATGCCATGATGCTGGCCGAAGCCATGCAAATCGAGCAGCCTTCGCCTTCGAATGAACATTTTTCGAGTTTTTCAGAGCCGGCATCACCGGTGACCAGCATGCACACATCCACCTTGTCACCACAGAGCGGATTGTAACCGTGCTCGGATTTCGCAGGCGCAGCAAGCTTTCCCCAATTTCGAGGCGCTTCGTGATGATCGGCAAGAATTTCACCGAAGACCTGACGATAGTTGTCGCTCATGGAGTGCCTCCTGTACCCGCGCGTTTACCAGATCGGGCAAAGAAGCGGGGTGCATCCCGAAGTGCGTTCAAAAACAAATCGGCTTCTTCTGTCGTATTGTAGAAACTGAAACTTGCACGACAAGTCGCCGGAAGCGCGAGCTTCATCATCAACGGGTGACAACAATGGTGCCCTGCGCGGACCGAAATCCCACGCATATCAAAAAAAGTCGCCAGATCATGAGCATGTACGCCATCCACTGAAACACTGAAAATCGGTGCGCGGTGATGAGGATCGGTCGGTCCGATCAAACGCACGCCATCGATCTTGTTCAATTCAGCCAGGACATAGTGCGTGAGCTTTTTCTCGAACTCCTCGATGCGTACACGACCCAGTGTTTCGATATAATCAATCGCAGCGCCAAGGCCGATCACTCCGGCCACATCCGGCGTACCTGCTTCAAACTTATGCGGAAGCTCGTTCCATTCGGAATCAAAATCACCCACGTGAGAAATCATGTTTCCGCCCAGTTGATACGGCGGCATTTTCTCGAGAAGCGCCTCACGCCCCCACAAAATGCCGACGCCGGTCGGGCCGCAAACCTTGTGTGCGGAAAAAGAAAGAAAATCGACGGGACCCAAGCGATCCAAGGTGACTTCACCATGCGCGATACCTTGAGCGGCATCCACCACAATCGCGGTGCCCACCATTTTGAATCGGGAGGCAATCGATGAAACCGGATTCGACACCCCGGTCACATTGCTCATCATGGTGATGGCGAGGATTTTCGGTTTCATAGCCAAAACGCGGTCGATCTCTTTCGGATCCACACGCCAGTCATTCGTCAGTTCGATGATTTCGAATTTCGCTTTTTTCCGTTTTGCCAGTTGTTGCCAAGGCACGAAATTCGCGTGGTGCTCCATGCGGGTCACGGCAATCACATCCCCTTCGCGGATATTCGCTTCTCCGAAAGTGGAAGCCACGAGGTTCATCGACTCGGTCGTACCCTTGGTGAAGATGACTTCACGCTCGCTGGATGCCCCGATCCAACGGGCAACCTTGCCACGAACCGATTCGAACGCATCGGTCGCTTCTTGCGAAAGCTGATACACACCCCGATGCACATTCGCATTCATATGGGTGTAGTACTTCACGATGGCGTCGACCACTTTTTTCGGACGCTGCGAAGTCGCAGCGTTATCGAGGTAAACCAAAGGCTTGCCATCAAAAGTGCGCTCGAGATTCGGAAAGTCCTTTCGGATCAACTCTCTCACAGGGACTCCTCCTGCTGGAGGCCGAGCACCTCATGTACGCGGGTTGACGTCTCACTGTTTTCAATCCAGAGAATTGCGTTTTCGATGAATCCGCGAGTGATCATCGCTTCGGCATCCTGTAGGCCAATACCGCGACTTTGAAGATAGATGTACTGATCCGGATCCAAAGTGCTGGTACTGCTGCCATGGGCACACTTCACATCATCATTGAAAATGAACAACTGAGGGATCGAATCCACAGTCGCCTTTTCGGAGAGAATCAGATTCTTGTTTTTCTGAAATGCTTCAGTATGGTGAGCACCCTTTTCGATCGTGATGACTCCACTGAAAATGGTTTGCGATTCATCCTTGGCTACACACCACACTTTCAAATCACTGTGCGTGTGCGGAACCGGGTGGGTTGCATTGGCGATGAACGCATGCTTTTGGTTGCGGCTTGAATTCGCCAAGGCCTGGATTTGAATCGATGAACCTTCTTCGGAGCATTTGGAGTCCAACGCGATCTGGGACTTCGCCCCACCCTGATGGATCAGGGTACAGCGCACGGTCGCCCCACGATCGGCGATGATTCGAACCTGTGCGGGCATCTCTACCGTAGCATCCAGATTCTGAAGAAACACACATTCGAGTGTGGAATCCTTTTTCGCATGAAAAGTCACCTCGACCGGTGTTGCGTCCTTCCATTCGAAGAAAACAGAGGATTTCGCACCCGCTTCGCTGGCGAATTCCTTTTTCACGGCGTTGGCCATGAGATCAAGATTCTTGAAAAGTGCGGGGATTTTCATCAGGCACCTTCCACCCAGTCATAACCTTTTTCTTCGAGCTTGAGCGCCAGCTCTGGGCCACCCGTCATCAGGATCTTGCCACTACCGAACACATGCACCACATCCGGCTTCACGTAATTGAGCATGCGCTGATAGTGCGTGATCACGAGCATACCGCGCTCGCCACCGCCGTTTTCACGGCTGCGGTAGTTTTCAAGGTTTTCAGAAACCACACGAAGTGCATCGATGTCGAGACCGGAATCGGTTTCATCCAGGATCGCCATTTTCGGTTGCAGCAAACGAAGCTGCAAGGTTTCGAGGCGTTTTTTCTCTCCACCGCTGAAACCTTCGTTCAACGAGCGGGTCATGAAAGCTTCCGGCACATTCAACTTCTTCAATTCTTCTTTGATCACGGCACGAAATTGAGAAGGCTGCAATTCGCCACTGCGCACCGATTTCATCGACGCACGCAAGAAAGAAGCGACACTGACGCCCGGGATCGCCACTGGATATTGAAATGCGAGGAACAGACGCTTGCGCGCACGTTCTTCAGGCGGCAATGCGGTGATGTCTTCACCGTTCATCAGGATTTTGCCCTGGGTGATTTCGTATTTGGGGTGCCCCATCAACGTGTAAGAAAGTGTGGTTTTTCCGGTTCCATTCCGGCCCATGATCGCGTGCACTTCGCCCTTATGGACGATGAGGTTCACGCCTTTCAACACTTGCTTGCCTTCCACGGAAACGTGAAGATCTTGGATTTCGAACAGCGGAGCTTCGTTGTTTGTACTCATGACAATTGCTCTTTCATGGTTTGAATGTTTTTCAGGGCGATTTGTTCAGTTTTTAAAATGGTGTCTCTTTCAGGATTCAACATGTCCTGCAAGGTCATCTCACTGGTGAATGCTTCAATGTAGAGAGACAGCACTTTCCAGAACGGGCGGATTGAACACCCGCTGTGATGCACACAGTTCTCGGTCTTGCCTGCAAAAGCATCGCAAAACCCTTCGTCCAACACACGGCGCTTGCCACTGAGTGCATCGAACACTTCCTTCAGGGAAATTTCAGCCGCTGGTTTGGCAAGTGCGAAACCGCCATTTACACCACGCACGGTAGTGACGAGCCCGGCTTTTTTCAAATGAAGCATGAACTTCGAAACGTATTCTACGGACAACCCTTCCTTCTCAGCGATCTCGGGGGCTGACAGGGTCTGGTCTGGTTTTAATGCGGCAAGAGTGACTGCACAGCGCAGTCCGTACTCTTCTAAAGCGGATACATTCATGGGTGCCCTATCCTCGCATGAGGCAGGCTCTTAATCAATACTTTTTTGTATGGATTAAGGAATTACAAGGGGTTATGGGGTACAGGAAATTCCGTTTTTACCGCACTCCCAAGACAAAATCGGACTGAGGACGGAGCGCCCTGGGTAGATGGTAGGGGTGGTCCAATTTCCGCTGGCAACGAAACCGGTATAGTTGGAAATGTCCTGAAAAAGAGAAAGGCTGGAAAAGGAACTCCCCAGGCTCCCATTGGCCACGGTTGCATTGTCAAAATAATAGACGTTGGTGATGGCTACCGCGGAGGATCCAGGGCCTTCGAACTCCTGTGGAATCGCAGCAGACGGTCCAGTGCCGCCACCGATGCTGGTCATATAAACATACACGCGCGTTGTAGAACCAAGATCCAGCGTTCCGAAAGCACCCGCAACAGGATCGATGTTTCCATTGACCGTTCCATGAGCATAACAATCATTGATGGTTGCCCCTGACGCAAGTCCGACCACACCCCCCACACGCTTGTCAGCGTCCACTGCGCCACTGAAAAAGGACTCGCTCAGCGTACCCGAAAGAGATCCGACTACCCCACCGACATTTCCAGCAAAAATCCCGCCGCCGACACCAAGGGTGATGTCATCACCCAAAACCACGCCCTGAAACGAAGTGCGAGCGGTCGAGGAAGAACCGGAAGCGATGCCGACCACACCTCCTACGCGCGAGTTCCCCTTCACTGTACCGCTGGCAACCGAATCCGAAATCGCAGCATCACTATAACCAGCCACTCCACCCACATCGAAATACCCTTCCAATGCTCCGGAAAAGGAAGAATTCGTGATGGAACCGGTCGCAAGGTATGCAACGATTCCGCCGGTGAACGTGTAAAGAGCCTCATTGAAACCACTATCCTTGTCGAAGTCGATCGTGGCGGAGGTGACTGTTGCCTGATCGATCGTACCTGTGGATTTCCAAATGGCAGCAACCCCCGCCGCACCATTGAGATCATTCGGAAGTGCCGGAGTGAGATTCATGCGATTACCATTCGCAGTGCTATTCAATGTGGCTGAACTCACCACTGCTTTCGAAATGGTTGCCGAACCGGTCGCTTCACCGACAATTCCCGCAACAGTGGACTTAGAATTCAAAAGGGCGTTTCTCAATGTAACCGTGGAAATGGTGCCTTGGGAGAATCCGGCGACCCCTGCAACCACATCATTTCCACTCAACACCACCGTACTCAGTGTGAGACTCTTGATCACACCCCCCGTTGCGAGCTTTCTCACAAAACCAATCGCATACGGGTCGGTGGGATTGGAGTAGCTCCAATTGCTGATCGTGTAACCCGCACCATCAAACGTCCCACTGAAACCGGCGGTGTCGTTCGTTCCGATCGGAGAAAAGGAAACACCCTGAAGACTGATGCTTTTTCCCAGCTTGTAACTCGATGACAACTGATTCGTGACATTCTGAAGCTGACTTGCTGAACAGATCAAATAAGGATCGGAAGCCGAACCCGAACCGGATGCAAATGGAGATGCGGTTCCATCACAACGCGTGAGTGACAGTTGTGACTCTTCACGGACATTTGGACACCCGGAAAGAAGCAGAGAGAAGAAAAAACAGATGAATCCAAACCTCGCGGGGATTCGCATGATGTTATCGCTGATACTGGAATGCCATCAGGTTTCCGCCCCTACTGAAGGCATAAACCCAATTGCGAACCGGATCATACGTCATTCCTCCTGAAAATCCTGAACCGTAACCGACTCCATAACGGTAGACCGGCTTGCCGGTGCTTTTCTCCACGGCGTAAAGATATTCGGAACTGGAAGCCACGACCACATGGTTTTTCATCACCAGAACATCCGAAGGAATGCCGGTGTCGAGTTCGAATTTCCAGAGCTCCTTGCCAGATGTTTTATCAAGTGCATATAAGACTCCGCTTGAGGATGAAGCGTAGACCACATCCGCGGTGACCGTCACCTTTTTCGATCCGCCCATGCTCTCCTTGGCCCAAATCGTATTGCCCGTTTTGGAATCCAATGCATAAAGGGCACCATCGTAGGTAGGAACATAAACGATCGAACCATCGATTACGAACTCCGCATTCACGCTTCCAAAACGAGTGCCGGTGTTGAGTTGTTTTTCCCAGAGAACCTTACCGTCTTTTCGCTTCAACACAACCAATGCACCATCGGCGAATCCGACCCAGATCGTATCAGAAATTACCAGCGGTCTTGAAGCACCGTGAATGGTAGGCCCCGAAACGTTTCGACGGCGATAACTCCACTGCCACTTGCCGGTAGCGGATTCAATACTGACCAGGGAATCATCACTGGTCACGATGAAGAGGTCCTCTCCCTGAACGGTCGGCTTGGACGAAACAGGATTGCGAAGAGAGTAGTTCCAGATCTCTTTGCCGTTTTCAAGCGATACCGAATGAAGATTTCCATCACCGCCAGTGAAGTAGGCGCGATTGGCGCTGATCTCAATGGGGCTGACCACACCGTTGCTCACTGGAAATTTCCACTTTTCCTTCAGGATCTTGGGATAAAGCGAAATCAAACCGAAGCGGTTTGATCCGAACACCAGGGAATTCTCGAACAACACCGGACTGGAGTATTCCATCCCCGGCACTTTCAGGGATGAGGAAACCGGTTCAATGGAATAGGTCCATTGACGAGTCAGCACTTCAAGCTTGGTCTTCGAATCGATCTCGTTTTTGAAACCGGGTCTCAGATTGCGGGATGCGCACGATGCAAGCGTGGAACCGATGGCAATGATCAAAATACCGTAACGAATGGAATTCATGACTTATTGATGAGTTTTTGCGCTTCTTGAGCGGCACGGGTACCCGGGTGATCCTTATTCAGCTGATCCGCGTAGGTTTTGGCCTGCGCAGGATTGCTGTTCTTGATGCTGATGCGAACCAGGGAAAGCATCAATTCGCCGGTCATTCCTTCGTAACCGACAGAAAGCGCTTTTTTGAACGCCTCTTCCGCATCTTTGAGTTGCCCTTGCTGCTCATGGGTCACACCCAAAAGATAACGTGAAGTCGATTTCTGAAAATCTGTTTTTGCGAATTCCACCGCTTTATTGAATGCATGAAGAGTGGTTTCCTTGTTCGCATCCACTTGATGATCCGCATAGAGATTGCCCAACTGGATGGCTGCCTCGAAATGAACTTGCTTGGAAAGGCTGCCATCGGCCAAAACCCGGTTCAGTTCGGCAACAGTTTTCGGCAACTTGAGGGCAACATCATACTTCGCACCCGGAGCCTTCTCGGCTTCAGTCAGTTTTGCTGTTTCTGAGTCGAGGGTCTTTTGAACCTCATAAAGAACCGCTTTTGCTGACTGTTCTTTGGATTCATTGGATTGTTGGACGAAGTAGACTCCCACACCGACTGCGAGGATCAGGGAACCCAGGATGCTGATGTTCTTGATGTTCAAAAAGTTCATATCATAGGTGTATGTTTTGAAACGAGTATTGTCAAAACAAAAGCCCATGTTACGATGGTGGTTATGAGGCGAATACTTTTGATGGTGCTGCTCCTGCTTACTGGATCAACTGCGGAATCGCGCGATCTTTTCGGAAGGCTTGGTCTGGGTTACAATGCGCAATTCGCCCAAACGGGAACTGCCGGTGGTTCACCGGGAATCAGCCTGAAATACGGCTTCAATCCCCATACCGCACTCGAACTGATCGATGGATTTTATTCCGGAACCGGCGGCAACAGCGTGGCTGCGTTAAAAATAATGCAGACCATGCACAGTGAAAGCTACCTGAATTTCTATTTCCTCTTGGGCGGTGGTTTGGTTTCAACCGCTTCCACAAGTGGAACCGAATTCCTGGGTGGTTTCGGATCAGAATTCTTCATCCCTGGCATCGAAAGCCTGGGCATCAGCTTCGAGGCCGGGGTTGACATTGAAAACCATACGTCCACCAGCGGATCATTCATCCTGAAATCATTCGGAGCGAGCTTCCTCAATGCGGGCATGCACTTTTATTTCTAAGTTGTTTCTTTTGCTGGCACTGATCCTTCCCGGTTCCTTTGCGTTCGCGCAAGCTGATGGAGGAGCTGACATGCCCACTCCTCCCAAAAAAGAGGAACCGGGACTCTTTGATCAATCCACTCCCTATCTGGAGTATGGGGACTTCAGCATCAATGAAGACGACGATGCCGACAGCCTTTATTTCCAGTACGGACGTTTTTTCGGTTTGAGTCTGGGTCTGGGTTATCAGTCCGCCACAGGTAACCGTGGCTTGCTTTATGCTCCAACCTTTCCCCGCTTCGACCTGAAGATGCACTACTGGTTTGATTTCCAGTTGGCAATGAACATCGGAATCTTCTTTGCCTCCCATACCTTTGAAAGCGATGGCACGAACAATGTTCGATTGCTGGGTTATGGTGTCGATCTCAAATACAGTTTCGATGTTCGCAACGCGTCCGCACCGATCAGCTTCTCGAATCCGTTCCTCGTTGCGGGTGTAGGATCGATCAGCAAGACGATTTCGACCATCACCCGTTCCACCACCGACATGGATTCCACCTTGAGCATCAATTTTGGCGCGGGGCTTGAGTTTCCCATTGTTTTCAAGAAAACCTATTTCATCCTGGACACGCGCTACCACACCCAGAATTTCGATGACAGCAACGATACGGAATACAGGGACAGCAAGGGCATTCCGGATCTGACCGGTGGGTTCTTCACAGTTTCAGGCCACATCCTCTTCACTTGGTAAACAAAACCATGAATCGATTCATCCAAAAAACATTGTCCGTCGGAGCCTTCCAATGCAATTGCCAGATCCTGGTCTGCCCGATCTCCCGCGAGGCGGTTCTGGTTGATCCGGGTGACGAACCGGAAAAGATCACCCAAGCGATCGAAAGCATCGAAGCTCAACTTCAATCCCCAATCAAGGTGAAGGCACTTTTTCATACCCATGCGCATTTCGATCACATCGGTGCCACCCGTGCGGTGAAGGAATACTTCCAGGCAAGAGCGGCGTCATCAGGCGAAAAAAACTTTCCGATTCCCCAGATCTTTCTTCACCGAGCCGACGAAGAAATCTATCAAAACCTCAAAATGCAGGGAAATCTTTTCGGTTTTGAAACCGGAGAACCCCTGCCCGTCGATCAGTATTTTGAAGATGGTCAGAAACTGGCGGTGGGCTCGATGAAATTCACGATCCTGCACACTCCGGGGCACTCACCCGGCGGCGTGTGCATGAACCTGCACCAAGATACCGCAAACGGCGTGCCAGAAACCGTATTCACTGGAGACACTCTTTTTCAAGGAAACATCGGCCGTGCGGATCTCTGGGGTGGCGATGAATACACACTGGTGAAAAGCATCCGCACCCGATTGATGACCTTGGACGGAGACATCATCGCTTGGCCCGGACATGGCCCCTCCACCACGATCGGTGAAGAAAAACAGTCCAATCCGTTCATTTAAAGGATCAACATCGCATCACCGTAACTGTAGAACCGGTAACGCTGCTGAATGGCTTCCTGATAGACCTCCAATGTCCACTCCCTTGAACCGATGAAGGAAGCGATCATCATCAACAGGGTGCTTTCGGGCAAATGGAAGTTGGTCAGCATCGCATCGACATACTTCCAGCGATGGGCGGAACCGGGATAAATGAACAGGTCCAAATCACGCGATCCCGAGTGCAAAACGCCGGAATCATCACAAAAGCCTTCGAGCGTTCTGGTGCTTGTCGTTCCCACGGAGAGGATTTTTCTGCCGGAGCGCTTTGAGGAATTCAATTTCTCTGCAAGTTCCGCAGGAACAATGGCTGTTTCCGCATGCATAGTATGCTCACGCAAATCAGTCACGGTGACCGGCTTGAACGTCCCCATACCCACATGAAGAGTGATCTCGTTCCAATCAACACCTCCCTCCGCCAATTTCCGAATCAGTTCAGGCGTGAAATGCCTGCCTGCAGTCGGGGCCGCTACCGAACCTTCTTCCCTTGCGAACAGGGTGTTGTAATCATCCAACACCTGATCGGAAGAAAGATCCGCCGCCTGTGAGCCCTCGAGCTTTTGTTGGATGTACGGAGGCAACGGCACTTCTCCAATGTTGGCTCGAATCGGATCGCTTGAAAAATCGGCGGTAAAAATCGCACCCGCATTGGTGTCTTCCCGTGAAATGACTGTTCCACGAATGCCTTGAACCACGAATTCAAAGCCTGGATTGATCTTCGCGCCGGACTTCATGAGCCCTTGCCATCGGGTCGACGTGATTTTTTTCAGTAGAAAGAATTCAACCTTGCCACCGGTCCCGACCCGTTCCCCCAACAGGCGTGCCTTGATCACCTTGGTGTTGTTGGCAACCAGAGATGTATTGCCCGGAAGAATGAACGGCAAATCGGAAACTCGCGCATGTTGAATGCGTTGTTCTGCCCGATTCACCACCAATAATCGTGAATCATCACGCTTTTGCAAAGGATGGGTCGCGATGAGCGAATCCGGTAATTCGAAGGAATAATCTTTGGTCTGAAAAGTCGGGGAGTTTTCCACTCCCCTTGTTTACCACTACTCGTACTTCTGGACAAGCCAGGTCAAGGTCGCATCCCTGCCGAACAGCTCGATCTCGCACCAGCCGGCCTTCTTGATTGCCATCGATCCACCGGTGATTTTTTCGACGAGCATGGGAATCACGTCCCCGTGAGAGCAAGCCACGACCAGATCCGGGGCTTCGTATTTCCACCAATCAATGAAGGATTCCAGATCCTTCAGGGATCCTCCTTCACCAATCCGCGTTTCGATCACAACCTCGGAACGGCATTCCTCCGCAACAGGGGTGATGGTTTCGACACAACGGATTTTCGGGGAGGTCAGGAAGAGAGCATTTTCCAGTTCCCGCGAGCGGGAAAACCGAACCACCTGTCTGACCTGTTTCTTGCCTTTTTCACTGAGCCCGTTGTCACGGGAATGGATTTCCGTGTCACGATGGGCATGACGGATAAACACGATGCGCTTATGAATCATGGAGAAGAGAATACTGCGGAAGAAAGGGACTGACAACGTTCTTCCATCGGATTGCCCGCCAGGGCTTCCGACTTGCGTTTTTCAGTGCGACTACAGATCTTGCGCGTGATTTCCACATACTCCTCGAGAAGAGCCAGCGGATAAGGCTTGTTTGCGGCGGCGGAAGTGAACATCGGATCCTTGGCCACGGACATTCCTGAAATTTGTTCATTCTGGCCAATCTCACCACTGACCGCATCGAGTTGATTGCGGAACGACTGAAGAAAACGACCGAGGTGATAGAATGATTTCAGCCATAGATCTTGATTTTTCTCATTGTTCCAGACGAACTGACAACGAGCCTTGATCAATTGAGCCTGCTCTTCCGGAACGATGCCGACCAACTGCTGACCCACCTTGCACTCCTGCATGATCGCATGCGCCTCGCCACCCTTGGATTCGATGCCTTCGCGCACATACCCCACGGCATTCAGTTTCGGATCAAACGGATTCGTTTTCGGGTTCAATGCATGAACGAGTTCATGCGCCAAATCGATCGCTTGGAACACGGGACTCTTGTCCTTCGAGATCATCACCTGGATTTGAAAATCCAGTTTCTCCCGCTTGCCGACCCATTGGCGTGTTGCAACGATTTCCGTTTTGGAGATCTTCCCTTCCTGAATGCTGAGCCCTTTTTTTCGGGCATCGATCAGGAGTTTTTTTCCTGAATCGGTTCGCTCCAGGATGGAGACCGCCTTCGTCAAGCCGGAAGGAATCGCTTCATTTCCGTGCGCAACCCCAGACATCAGTACTGCCAATAAACCCAATCCAGACCTCATGTGATTCAACCCCATCATGGGTTACGGATCGGCATTTCCCTGTCTGATCTTTATACAGGTGCGTGTAAAATACATACCACTCCATCAAAACGGGGCATTCTGGTGCATGAAAACCGAACACCCAAGATACATATTTCCTATTTATTACAAACACTTGAGCATCGCAGCCGTTCCGAAAGGACTGTCTCAACAGTTGGCACTCCTTTCGCAATGAGAAAGGACAGAAAGGCTCGGTTTACAGCGTGAAATTCTTATCATTGATTCTGATTCTCAGCATTCTCACCGGCGGTTCCGTGCAAGCGGGATCCCTTTCCGATTTCAACACCCGCAACTGGGGCCTCGGTCAAGCCGCTTCAAAAATCCAAAAAGCATGGTCCATCACCCAAGGCAGTCGCAACGTCGTGGTAGCGGTGATCGACACCGGCATCGATGCGAACCATCCTGATCTCAAACCGAATCTCTGGAAAGCCCCTCTCAAAGCTTCGACCTATGGTTGGGATTTCGTTTCCCGTCAGGCCAACCCAAGCGACACACACGGACACGGCACCCACATTGCGGGAATCATCGGTGCGATTGCGAATCAGAAAACCGGAACAGCGGGAGTTGCCCAGCAAGTTCAAATCATGCCCATCCGCTATTATTCCGAAACTGCACCGGGAAGCGTGAATTTGGCGAATACGATCAAGGCACTGCACTATGCGATCGATAACGGCGCACGCATCATCAATTACTCCGGTGGCGGACCTGAATATTCCGAAGAAGAATTCCAAGCAATGAAAAAAGCGGAATCCCGTGGAATCCTGATCGTTGCAGCGGCTGGAAACGAAGGCCAGAACACCGATCTTGAGAACAACCGTTACTATCCGGCAGCCTATGAAGGCAAAGGCCTGAAAAACATCATTACTGTCGCTTCCATCAATGCGGACGGCAAACTACTGAATTCTTCGAACTACGGTTTGAAATCAGTGGACATCGCGGCTCCGGGCGAAGGCATTCTCAGCACGATTCCGGGAAGCAAATATGGAAAACTGACTGGCACATCGCAAGCAACCGCGTTCGTATCCGGTGTGGCCGCACTCCTTCTCTCGAAGCAACCCGACATGAGTCCACAACAGATCAAGGAAGTGATCGTGAAATCCGCAAGCCAATCCTCGCACCTTCGTGGAAAGATCGCGTCAGCAGGCACTCTCGACGCACAAAAAGCACTGAACATGATCACCGTTGGTGCAACCACTGCGACAAGAAAAATGGCATCCTGGTAATTTCAATGATAATCTGAAGGCGTGATCAGCCTCATTGTTGCCGCAATTCTAAGCAGTGCATTATACGTCTTTTCCTTCGCTCCCTGGAGTCATTTCCATCCGGCACTGAGCATGCTCCAGTGGATCGCATTCGTTCCGGTTCTTTTCGTATTAGACTCGAAAAAACGCACTTTGCGGGAAGTCCTGATCGCCGGATACGGCGTTGCACTTGGCATCACCATCGGCGGATTCTATTGGATCATCTACGCAACCCAACAATACGGAGGCCTTCCATTCGTCGCGGCACTCGGTGTTTTTGCGGCGTTCTGCCTGATCGCGCAACTGCAGATTCCGCTGTATTTCCTGCTCCGGAATCATGCCTTGAAAAAAATGGATGCACGCTGGTGGATTCCGATCTCCGGGTTGATTTATGCGGGAATCGAATCCGCCTACCCCAAACTTTTTCTTGATACCGCAGGACACGCCTTCGCAGACTCACTGATGATTTCCCAGCTCGCTGATCTCGGCGGTGTGTTTCTGATCACTGCCCTGGTGATCACTGTTGCCGAATCACTGGTATATTCGGTCCGCAAGGATCGTAAATGGTTCGTTCTCCCCATGGCTGTGGTCGCCCTTGGTTTCGGCTATGGAAAAATGCGCGTGAATCAGATCGGTAACGCAATCACTGTTCAAAGCACTTCACCTTCATTGAGAGTTGGAATTGTTCAGGCCAATATCGGTGATTATTTGAAAATCGCGGCGGAACAGGGCACATCCAATGCTACCGATCAAGTCATTTCGCAATATTTGGGATACAGCCAGAAAGCGATCGAAGCAACTGTACAGCAAACCGGCACACCACCGGATGCACTGGTCTGGCCTGAAACCGCTTATTCCACTTTGTTCGGCAAACCCCAACGCATGGACGAACAGAGAATGGAAGAACGCTTGCGCGGGTTCGCGAATGCATTCCCGGGTACGATGATCTTCGGTGGCTATGACCAGGACTCCGAAGGAAGCGATTACAATTCCGTATTCTTTCTCACTCAAGACGATTCGAAAAAACTCTCGGCACCGCCCGTGTATCACAAGAATGTCCTGCTGATGTTCGGTGAAACCCTTCCATTTGCGGAAACTTTTCCGTCGATGAAAAAATGGTTCCCGACGATGGGATTCTTCGGCAGAGGCCCCGGCCCCGAAGTGCACACCGTTCGCAACCACGAGGGGCATCCATTCAAACTGGCCCCGTCGATCTGCTATGAAGGATTGTTTCCCGCTTTCGCTGCAAAAGGCGCAAGTCAGGGTGCAGACGCTTTCCTGAACGTCACGAACGATTCCTGGTTCGGTCCGGACGGCGAACCGTATCTTCACTTCGCCCTGACTCGCTTTCGCTCGATCGAGACCCGTCTCCCCATGATCCGCTCCACGAATACCGGGTTTTCAGCCCTGATCGACCCATTGGGACGAATCGAGGGCCAAACGCCCCTCTTCGAGCCGGCTGTCCTGCCTGCAACCATTCATCCACGATTGCCATTTAAATCTCCATTCCTGGCGATTTCGGAGGCACTGTTCGAAGAATGGTTCGTCAGGGTTGCCCAAATCACCACCTCGATCCTGATGCTGGTTCTTTTTAGAAGAAAGCCATTGGCTCAATCAAATTGATTTCATTCCACTGTTGTTCACGAATTGATCAACACCTGTCAGTATTTTAGACGGTTTTACAGCCTCAAATCCCATTTCTGCCTGTTTCCGGTTGGCACTGTGCTTGCTTTATCAATGGTGAGGGAAATGAGAGGAATTATGAAAGTATTGAAATTTGTTTCTGTTTTGAGTTTGACCGTTCTTGCAACCGCTTGTGGTAACACCACCCGTAGCGCAGACGACCTCCGCACCAATAACTGGGGCACCACCAATCCAAACTCTACCGTGACCACCAACAACACCGGAGCACAAGGTTGTTCTGGAACACCGAATGTGATTTCGCCCCAGGCAGGATATCAAAGCTCATTCGCGTTCAGCGCGTGTAAATCGAATCAATCTCTTCGCATCGTACCGGCAGACGGCAACACTCGAAATGTATGTGTGTTCCCAGTGAACGCCTACAACGGAATGGTGAGCCCGCTGGTTTACCCGAACTACGGTTCCACCTCGATCAGCCAATTCTTCGTTCAGTGCACTCAGATTTCAAACAGCGCTGGAGCAGTCAGCTTCGGAACGGCTCAATACAACGGTGTTTACATTGTTGATCAAGCAGTCGCCCCTACTTTCGCCCAGTGCATGGCATACGGTGACATCCGCACTTGCGCTCAAGCATCCGGCATCGTCTACGCGGCAGGTTTTGTACAATAATCGAATCACCCCTTGAATCGGGGATTAATCCATCAAGTAAAAAGCCAGAGGGCTCACTCAGCTCTCTGGCTTTTTGTCATTCTTGAGATCCGAAAAACACTTTAGTGGACGGTACGCTTCAGTTCCTGCTCGGTATCAAATCCCGCTTCCGCCTGAGCGCCGCCCAACACTTCCCGCTTGCCGTGTCGGCAAAGTTCCATCAAGTGGCGATCCTTGGTGGGAAACGCATCGATGATCTCGATCTGGGTGTCATCCGTGGCATCCTTGGCCATCACGACATACCAGTAATTCTGATCGTGCTCATACTCGCGGATGAAGTGATAAACTTTCTTCTTCGCAGTTGCCGGATAACTCCACAACTCGTTGGGCTCTTGAAGGGTTTCTTCCAGGCACTTTTGATAAAATCCGAAGTCCTCGTAGGGAATATCCTTCTCGGTACGACTGCGCAGGATGCCCGCCCTGACTGAATCCGATTCCGACCAGGACTCCGCAAGCATGGACTGATCCTGATTGGCTTCGGGACGCAATGGAATCACATTGTCCTCTTCCTTCATCTGCCGAATCACCTTTTGTCGCTCTCCCTTACGGAATGCATCGACGAGGCGCTTGTCGCCGGTGACAAAAGCAATGAACAGAAAACTGGGTTCGCCCCTCAACATCAGGCAAACCGCGACTCCCCAAACCGTTTTGTTTTCAGGGGTGAATTGGGAAATGAGTGTGTAACGATGGTCTCCGGAAGAGGATTTTTCCATCCAGACTTCAGCGGGTTCTTCGAGGGTTGCCCATCGGAAATGCGCATATTTTTCGCGTTCTTCGGAAGTCAGGTCGTTTGCGGAAACATTGCGACCATATTCACGTTCCATCTTCTCGATATCATCGGTGAAATGAGCAATGATGCAGGCCTCTTCACAAAAATAACGACCGACATCCTCTTCAACAAAAAGGGCCTGTTCGCGGGCTTTAATCACGCTACCGCACTCGCAACACGCGATGCCAGAACCGCTCTTCTTCTGTTTTGCAGACGATTTTTTTGCTTTGGCACTCATCCTTGAGACCTTTCAAAACAGCCCATCCTGGACCGCATGTATCCATTCTGGCAAAAACCGCTCGCGTCCGTCAAACGATGGATTTCTGCCACCCTCTCGAGCGGCTTCAAGGCCACTCGGGCATGGCATTTCTTTGACATATTGCTGTTACGACCGCCTCACCACTATACTGGGATTGGGAGCTTAGCCTGAAATGAGTTCAATCCGCTCGTCTTCCGGAAAATCCGAAATTGCCGATCAGTACGCCACCCAACAGGCCGAGAAGGAAAAGCTCCGTTCCGAGCACGAGGACGAAATGGATCGCCTGAAACAGAGTTTTCAGAACGAGCAGGAATACACTCGCGACCGCTTTGAGAAAACCGTCCAGAATGAGAAACTCCGATCCTATGACAACATCCGCGATGCAAAACGGAAACTCACAGCGACCGAGCGGGAACAGAAGAAACTGGCGGACAATCGACTCCAGCAATTGAGCGATGATTACCGCTCGGAAGAAAGCCGGATCAACAAGGACGGAAAAACCAAAGTCGATGAAGCGAGGAAGAAGCAGGCCGTTGTTGAAGAATACCAGCGACTTCAAGCCATGGATGCGGACTCGGAACTGAAGAATCGATTCAGCAACAACGCCCGCCGGATCATCCGCGATTACGAAAACAAGGTCGAAGATCTGAATCAAACGAAACAAGATGAACTGGTATTCCGGAATGCGGAACACGGAACCGCACTGGAACACATCCGCGATCATTATGACCATCGCAATCAGGAAGCCCTGACTCACATGGAAAACGAGGCGAAACGGATTGAAAGCGGCGTCGATCAGCACATTGCCAAAAGCCTGGTGGCGAATGCGGAACGGGTCGACCGTAACCTCAACCGTTCGAACGATCCCTTCTATCAAATGGCGCGATTCGATTCGGACTTCAGCGATCGCGGCGATCACTATGAATTGAGAGTGCAGGTTCCCGAACACGAACGGAAATTCCTAAGGGTGCAGATCAACGGTCTTGAATTACAACTCAATGGAACACGCTCCAACAACCAGAGTGTGAAACTCGCTGAGGGGCATGAGGTGAGCACAAAATCCCACCAGAGCATTTCGGAACGATTCCAGTTCGATGCACCAGTCGATTCGAAAGCCCTGACTCGTCGGGAAGACGGAGATTGGGTCGTATTCAGCGTTCCCAAATTCGGACCGAATCACCGCATGCGAGACACCCGTATTTCCTCCACGATTACCGCCAAGGATCTGGAGATGGGACGCGATCAGGATTTCAAGGAAACCCTGCCTCGCCCTACCTTCAAGGCCTGACCAATCCTTCGACACCCTGTATTTTCCATGGACAGAAACGGAATCCGTTGAGCATTGGAATCCCCTTGAAATCGCTTTGTTTTTTCACAAATTCCAGGGACATGATGATGGCATCACCCTTGCTTTATCTAAGACAAGAGCAACCCAACGGAAACGAGAGAAACGAATGTCAGCAGTGAAAGATCAAAGTCAACACGGAACCTTCCTCTACACCAACTTCTACAATCTTTATCAGAAATCCAAACTGGAATCCCAGTCGAAGAACGAACTCGCTACCGGAGTTTTATTGAAAAGCCGCATGCACACTGCAATGCCGGAATCCGTGGAAGCACGGGTCATCAGTGAAGAGCAGCAGCAGGACCTGAAGAAATGGACCACTCTTTCGATGCGCTCGAACTACCGCACCCTGAATGAATCGCGCAGGAAGCTGAAATACCTTTTGAATGAATTGGAAGAAGTCCTGGCCAAGAGCTGAAATTTTCGTCCCACTCCCCCTACTCCCCAGAAAAGACCGGCAGTTTGATGAAGATCAGACGTCGGTCTTTTCTTTTACCTTGATCTTCACTTCAAACGTGACTTCATTCTTGCGCAGGAATTCAGAAAGAACGGCCGCAGGATCCATCTTGTCCGAAACCTTGCTCATCACTTCCTGCACCACCGATTGCATGAACTCCTGACGGACGTTTTTCGCTCCATCGAGCAAACCCGCCATCATTTCCTTCGGCAATTTGAATTCCGAAATCATCGACTTGAGGGATTCCTCGGTCAGGAAGAAAGTGCCAACCCCGACGGTCATGATTTTTTTGGCCCAAGACAAGATTCCCGAATCACCATGTGAGTTGTCGTTCATTTTTCTCCACCTGCCTTTTGATTCCGAGTTGTGCTGATCTGATTCAGACTCAGAAGCAGCGAACTTTAAGGTTGACCGTCCGGACTGCGGAATCTCCGTGGACTCATTCGCATTTGCCGGTTCATTCACCGCATTCGACTTTTCCGTCGCCTTCAACTCCACCGAAACATTCGATTCATCCTGGGTATCCGGTTCAACAGGCAGAACGCCCGGTTCTGCCTTCTGCGATTCATCCATCTTTTTCGCCTCCAAGTTTTTTGGATGCGATTTTGCCCGACGATAGAAGCCATCCATCATCTTCGGCACCGCCCCCTTCACCATCGGTTTCAAAACGAAACCGGGAACCGGAAACGTGAACTCCACTTCGGAAAAGTAGCGTGCTTTGCAACGGCCCGGGCCCAGGGACTCCACCAGCCAATCACCATTGTTGATCTTGAAGAATTCACTACTGAGAAGAACCCAGCTCAGGTGCCCTTGCTCGGGCTCTTCCTGAAGTGTGAGCGAATAGCTCATATCCTTTCCCATCATTGAAAGATCGTAATGAACAATGACCTTTCCTGCAGAACGGTCCACAGTCACTTTTTTCATGCCATCCACGAAATCAGGATAATTTTCATAATCCATCACCGCGGCCAGCAATTGGTCCGCATCAACGTCGTATTCGGTTTCGTGAACTGCTTGAGCCATGATTTCAGTATTTCGGTTTACCGTGCTTGAAACGGTGTTCGGTTTGAATGTAACGGACAGTACCGGTTTCGGAGCGCATGACTACCGAGTGAGAGTAAGCACCCCCATGAACCATGCGAATGCCGTTCAGGAATGTTCCTTGGGTCACACCGGTCGCACAGAACATGACGTTTCCTTTCGCCAGGTCCTGAATGCCGTAAATCTTGTTGAGATCCGTGATCCCCATGCGTTTGGCGCGATCCTTTTCAGCCTCGTTCTTGTAAACGAGTTTACCCATGAAATCCCCACCCCGGCAACGAAGAGCTGCCGCCGCAATCACACCTTCCGGTGCGCCGCCGGTTCCAAACAACACATCCACACCGCTTCCGAGCTGAGTGGTTGCGATTGCCGCAGAAACATCACCATCACCAATGAGCCAGATGCGGGCACCGGCCATGCGGACTTCCTTGATAAGTTCTGCATGACGGGGTCGATCGAGAATGATCGCCGTGAGCTCGGATACGGAACAGCCTTTTGCTTTGGCAATCTCTTGCAGGTTCTTGGTCGGAGAGACATTCAGATCAATTGCACCCACTGCTTCGGGACCAACGGCGATCTTTTCCATGTAGCAATCGGGTGCATGCAGGAAATTTCCACCTTCCGCGATGGCGATGACGGAAATCGAGTTGTTCAAACCATTCGCACAGATCGTGGTGCCTTCCAGTGGATCGAGCGCAAGATCCAGTTTCGTTCCGGAACCCTTGCCGACTTTTTCACCGATGTAAAGCATGGGAGCTTCATCGCGCTCACCTTCACCGATCACCACTGTTCCGTCAAAATCAATTGAGTTCAACGCGTTTCTCATGGCATCGACAGCGGCCTGATCGGCAGATTTCTCATCGCCACGCCCCATGAAGCGAGCGGAAGAGAGGGCTGCAGCCTCGGTCACACGGACAAATTCCAAAGCATAGTTACGATTCATGAAAGAGCTCCTTGAAGGTGGGCGATCAACAACTGACGAATGCTTTCCTCCTTGAGCGGGGCACTTCGGATCAGCTCCATCGAGGTCTCGATCATTCGCTGATCAATTTGTTCGTCATAATTCAGCAAACGGGTTTCCAAACGAACAATACCATGAGCATACCCTTCTTCGTCTTCAGCAAGGGACCGGCCCGTACGGACGGACTCGCCTTCATCCCATGACACGAAATTCTGATGCAGGTATACGGTCCAACGGTTGATTTTCGAATCACTCAGATACAGCAACAAATCGACACCGATCGGATTGTGATACCAGAGAGTGTTCGGCGAATCCTGCAATTCGTATGCCTTCAGATTGGAACCCAGAAACCGGGGAAGTGAAATTCTTTCGAGCTGTGACTTCAAATCCTCCTGGAGATGGACCCATTCACCCCCCACAATCAATCCGCGCAAGTAGCGAACCTGGAACTCGCACGGCAGCTTCACACCTTCAATCTTGAGAATCCCCTGATGCTTGGAACCGATGGTGAAATTCACCAGGTCTTCGTGAGCCAGCAATCGGATGGCCACTCCTCCCAAGGAGACGTCCTGTACTGAAAAGTTCTTACTCAGGTCCTGATCATGAAACTGACAGGGAGTGATATGAAAACGGGGCAAACGGCGTTTATCTGAGGCATTTCCTGACATGATGACGATATTTTGCTTTATATTTTTGATATTTGCAAACAGCCGTTTTAGAATCTTCTCATGTCGAGACAACTCGAGTTCCACAATAC
>JBEIKL010000020.1:0-21468 GCA_040379745.1 Bdellovibrionales bacterium
CCTTTCTTCGAAGAACGAACTGGTCTGGTTAGATGAGACCCTGGCCTATGAATCCGATTCGACTCAATGGAACGAATCCTATCTTCCCGGCGTTGCTGATCAGATTTTTCAACGCACGCCTGATGCGGAACCAGAATTGATCATCGGGCCGGAGGGTGGCTTCAGTCCGAACGAAAAAAACCGCTTGATGCAACCTTCTAAAAAATAGATAAAAAGAGGACATGCCGGTGCTGCGATCTTACGCGCAGAAACAGCCGCATTGTTCGGGATTTCGGTGTTCGTATGCAAAATGACAAGATAAAATTCAAACCACTCCACGAAGGTATCGGTTTTCATCCGTTCTCCGAGGGCTTGCCCTATGCACCTCAGACCAAGACCGAGACGAAGCCCCGTCCGAATTCATCCACCGCAACTCGTGAGATTTCCCGAGCTCCAATCGCACCTGCAGGTGCAACCAGTGCGGGCATCCCCTCCTTCAGCATTCCCTCGATGCCGAAAACCACCCGTCAGTTGCGCGAGCAGAAGAACAATCCGATCGCTTCCAAACCCGTGGTGACCAAGAAGCACGAAGCGATCATCCCCGGAAAAGACACCGGAATCTCAAAAGATGCCGATCTGAGGAGCCGCTTTTTTGCCTATCTCTTCGATACTGTGATTCACCTGTTGTTCTGGATCGCCATCACCCTGATCGCAACCGTTGCACTCAAATTCGAAATCGACTCCACCCTGATCACCCATAACTGGGGCGGTTTCCTCCTGTTTTTCATTTTCTCGCAATGGTTCTTCATTGCCATGCAAGAAACCCTCTTTGAAAATTCGATTGGTAAGGCCTTCTTCGCTTTGGAATTCCGGAAGAATCGCAAATCCTTTCTGACTTCATCTCTTTTCCTGAGATCCATCGTGTTCATGATCGGTGCCATCACATTGGTTGGCTTTTTCTTCCGTCCACAGGA
Source organism: Bdellovibrionales bacterium (assembly GCA_040379745.1). GTDB lineage: Bacteria > Bdellovibrionota > UBA1018 > UBA1018 > CAIMNF01 > CAIMNF01. The sequence continues at coordinate 954 of JBEIKL010000020.1, forward strand.
CCATTTCGCAGAGATTCAAACAAAGGCTAAATGATCAGCAAGAAAATCATCCCGTTGCCTTCCCTTCTGAAAAAGCTCCGTGCACACCACGACTCCAAAGTCGTATTCACTAATGGTTGTTTTGACATTCTTCACGCGGGTCACGTCACTTATCTGGAAAAAGCGCGCAAACAGGGCGACATCCTGATCGTCGCACTGAATACTGATGCATCGACACGGAAACTCAAAGGCCCCACCCGCCCGATCAATCCGCTTGCAGACCGGATGAAAGTGATCGCCGCGCTGGAAAGCGTAAGCTATGTGGTTTCGTTCAACGAGGAAACACCGATCGGTCTCATCCGTAAAATCCTACCCGATGTTTTGGTAAAGGGTGGAGATTATGAAGTGAAGAAAATCGTCGGTTACCGTGAAGTCACCGAAAAGGGTGGCAAGGTCAAGACCATTCCCTTCCTGGAAGGTCGAAGCAGTTCGAACGTGATCAAGAAAATCTCCCAAAAATAAAAGGGCCCCCCATCCACGGATGAGAGGCCCTTTTCAGATTTTTCAGATGGAATCAAAGGTGAGCCATCGCTCCATAAATCATCATGATCAAATGGGCCGAGAAATTGTAGCAAGCCTTTCCGCCATTCAGGGTGAATGAAACGGTTTTGCCCTTCAGGCTGGCTGTGTAAGTCGGGTTGAAAAAGTGATTATTCTCAAACTGGTCAGCCTTGATCGTTACCGCCACTGTTTCGCCTTCGATCTTTACATTGATCATCTGATTCGCTCGATCAACGGACTCGAATAGCACTTCGGTCACCTTCATGATTCCGGTTTCATCCTCGGAAGTCAGGATGCCTTGCATGGACCCGTTCGTTTTCTGGAAGTCCGTGTGGAACACCTTTCCCTCTTTTTTGAACACCAGGGTGCTTTTACCCGTTTCTTCGTCCAGAGTGCCGAATACCAACGTATTCTTGATCATTCCTGCGAACCCGTGATCCAATTCCATGAGGTTGATTTCCGTGCCCGTGATGGAGGCAGGATTCGAGCCGTGGTCACTTGCCATTGCCGGTGCGGAAGCGAGGGTGAAAGCCATTAAAAGTACGCTGAGAATGTTCATGTGTTGAGTCTCCTGTTGGTTTCATTCATCGTATTCCCGAACAGACCCACCATCAAAGAAAAAAGGTGACCAGGAAAACCCTGATCACCTTTTTGAAACTGTATTGGAATTCGAATTATTTGCGGGTGTTGCCCTTGTCGAACCAAGCGACCGACATCAGGGAAAGACCGAACACGAGCCAGGCGAAGAACATCACGCCACGTGGAATTTCAGCGGCGAAGTAATCGCGGTTAGCCGGCATGAACAGGCAAGTGATGAAAATCCAGCCGTATGCGCCCCAGGTGAGGCCCATTCCGAAAAGTGCCTTTTTGTTGTTCACTCCGGTGAAGTGGGCGTAAGCCACTCCCAAGAAAATGGTGAGAGAGAAGAAACCGAGAAGTCCGACTACGATTCCGTAGACGGTGCCAAAAGCCATTGCAGCATTTCCGATGTAAGGAAGGCCCATGATGCGCATCGGGATGGTAGGATCCATGCCCTTGATCGCGCAGAAGATTGCGCCCACTACCAGAGTGACCACACCTGCAAACACACCAGCCAATGCTCCCGCTTTCCAGCGTGCGGCACGAATCACGGCCCACATATCGAGAAGATTGTATTCACCCTCAAGGGTATCTGGATTGAAATTACGATTTTTGAGCTGCTGGTTCATAAATTGTCCTTTGTAGTCATCAAGACTATCAAGGATCGCCCAAAAAATCAGGCGTAAATTTCAGTCAACCAACTCAGTTTTTTGCCGGAGCGTTTTGAGCAGGAACTACAGCCTCAGCAGCTGGAGCTGAGCCATTGGAAGCGGGTACTCTTGACGCGTCGCCAACAACTGGAGCATTCATCGCCGAATCATCTTTTTTCAACCCGGGTGCAACCTCTTCACGGGTCAGCTTTCCTTCAGGAATATAATAGAGGTAGAAGCCCGCATAGATCTTGTTCGGATCTTTGATCAGCTGGCGATTGTTCTCCCACAGCTTTTTCCATTTACGGACAGTCCCGTAAACATCGTTCGAAATGATTCCCAGTGTATCACCGCGCTTGATGAGATAGCTCTCTCCGTTTTTTTCGATCGTGACCATGCCCGCACCATTCAGGGTCAGGCGAGTTCCCGGAGGAACATTATTCGGGTCGGCAATCACTTCGCGATTGGCATTGTAAATTTCTTTCCAGCGATAAAGGTCACCATATTGCTCAAATGCAATCTTCATCAGCGTATCGCCTGCCTTCACTTGATAGTCGGAAGCAGGTCCGGAAGATGCCGGCACACCGGCCACATCAACAGCTTTTGATTTTTTACCTTTTTTCGATTTCTTTTTCGGTTTGGATGCGATGACCGCTGGTTCTGCGCCTGCATCTGCAACATCACTCGCAACAACATTGTCCGTCGGAGCGGTCTGCGCATCGGTTACTGGCACATCTGCAGGAGTATTCAAGGAATCGTCCGTCACCGGTGCTTCTGTCATTGCAGTTTGCTGGTCATTGCTTGCAACCGATTCCGCAGAGGGCTGAGTGGAAGCCGCATCGACAGCCGCTTGATCCGCTGGTGGAGTTTCGGAAACGCTTGCCAGCTCACCTTCAGCACCCATGTCAGGCACGGCGTCGGTTTGAGCCTCAGAACCCGCCGCTGCCGCATCCGCAGTTTCGACAGTTTCGGCTGAATCCGCTTCACCGACTTTTTTCGACGAACACGCGGTCATCGAAAGTGAACCGATCAGAAGCAATCCCAGCATGAAAATCTGATTTGAAAGTTTCATAAGTTTGGTCTCCGTCTTACGGATCGGCCAAACCGTCAAAGTTCTTTAGCGAAGAAACAAATCTTGTTGATCGAGGGACTCAACCACTTTTTGACAAATTGCGTCAAAATCTTGGCTATTTGCTACGAAATCCAAGCTGTCGCTTTCAATGACCAGTTTCTTTCCAAGGTCATACCCTTGAATCCACTCGTCATAATAGCGATTGAGATTGGAAAGATATTCAGTGGGCATGTCCTGCTCGTAGTCACGACCGCGTTTCTTAATCTGTTCCTTGAGGCGAGGAAGTGATTTTCTGAGGTAGATCATGAGATCTGGAGCCTGGAGCGTGCTGGTCACGACTTTGTACACTTCAAGGTAATTGCGATAATCACGCTCTTCCATGAGTTTTTGCTCGAAGAGATTACGGGCAAAAATATTCGCATCTTCGTAGATGGTGCGATCTTGGATCGCACTGGCTGTACCGTCGGTGATTTGCTGATGCGCTTTCACCCGATGGGTCATGAAATAAATTTGGAGCGGGAAACTCCAACGTTTCATGTCTACGTAAAAATCACTCAAATAAGGATTGTCCGTTACGGATTCGAAATGCGCTTTCCAGCGAAAATGATTCGCCAGCATGCTGCTCAAGGTTGTTTTTCCAGTGCCGATATTCCCAGCAACTGCGACAAAAATTTTCTGACTCCCCTTAACCATGCACCGTACATATCTTTGATTTGCTCACGCTGTCCATCTGAATCATTCGACACTTTGCGTGAATAAATTCGTATGTTCTCGCGCTGCGCGATTATTGACTTATCTGCGAGATGACCATAGAAACAGGCACCTCATGAATCCAAAAACTATCGACCTTCTGAAAAAAGACCTCATCGAAAAACGTGAATCACTTCAGTCCATGCAAAGTGAAACCCGGAAGATCGATGGCGAATCCGAATCCGACCTGAAAGATTCGGTTGATCGTTCTGAAGCGGAAGAAGCGTGGTTCAACAAGGAACGGATGAATCAGCATTGGAAACTCGAATTGAGCCGCATTGATAAAGCGCTCTATCGCATGGAAAACGGCACTTTCGGTATTTGCGAGGATTGCGACGAAGCGATTCCACTGAAACGCCTCAAAGTGCGTCCGGATGCCCATCTTTGTCTGAATTGTCAGGAAACCAGCGAACGTGAATCCAGTCACATGGCGAAAACGAATCCGGGCATCACTTTGTTTCACTGATTTTCGAAAGAAGATCATCGACTTCTTTTCTGCAGGATTCCAGCGGAATCAGCCCCTTGTATTGACTGCGGAATTCTTTTTCCTGCACCATCAACACGGATTGGAACTTTTTCGGGTCCTCAAGAACCGCTTTGATTTCCAAGAGTTCTTTTCTCTGTTTCACCGAAGGTAACGGCTTCAAGCGGATCTTTGCCAATCTTGAACAAGCCCATTCCGGATGACGACGGATGATCTTGACCACAGCATCCCAATCGAGCTGATACTTGTTCAGCTCCATCGTCTTGAGAAAAGCGAGGATCCATACCTCATTCCGACTGAACTGAGCGCGTGTGGAATTCCAGAGAAGAGCGAGGACCTTCATCGCCTCCTTGCCGTTTTTCTGCTGAATCTGGATCCAAACACGATAGGTTTTCCATACCATTGAGTCCCCATAAAACGGAGCTCCCGCCTTTTCGAGATCCGCTGCCCGATCCACATTGCCCGTTGCCAATGCAACCTGAATTGCCGTCGTCATGAGTTCACGGTGCAGTGGTTCCTTTTTCAAGGCGGTGTCGAGACGGTCTTTCGCCTCAGGCCAATTGTCATCGCGAATCAGGATGGAAGCCTCTGCAAAAAGCTCCATGGTCTCCTGTTGGAAATACTGATTGGAAGCCGTTTCCAGAAGTTCACTGAGACGAGGCTCCTTGCGCTGATGGATCCGGTTGATTTTCTGAATCAGCTCGAGCGCCTCGGATCGGCGCTGCAAATACAACAATCCTTTGACGAGCAATAAATCCTGTTCAAAATTTTGACCCTGGACTTCCTGCAGTTCGATCACTTTTTTCGACCAATCCAGAACGGTGTCCTGAGCACGGCAAAAAGGTTGGGCCAATCCAAAAAAAGTTAAAAAAAGTGCAGTAAATGAGCGCATACGTTATACTGATCCTAGCGTGAAAACGAATCTGTTTCTATCCGTGTTTTCAATCTTTCTTCTCCCTGCTCTGACCTTTTCCAAAGCCAGTATCGCATCTGTTGTCACTCCGGACATCGAGGCACATCGGTTCAACACCAAAGTCATTCAGAAGAGCACCAGCGGAAAAATCTATCTTTTTGAATCCGCCACGTTGCCGAAAACCGGAAACCTCATCCTGATCTATGAAAAGGATCATCCGACGATGGCGTTCCGGATCCTGAAAAATGACCAGGAAAAAAACCAGTTTGTAGGAAAAAGGATTCGACGTTACGAAGGCGGAAACGACCTCGATGTGAACAAATCCTACACCACGATCGAGAAGCTTGCGGATCTCCTGCCAGCCCCGGGTAATCTCTCGAAACCGATACTTGCGGATTCGAACACTCCTGCAGAACCGGAACCCGTGAAAGAGATTGCGGAACAAAAATCTGCCGAAGAACCGATCCCGCCTGCCGAACCGACAGAAGAACCCACCGCTATCACGCAGTCCGACTCGAATGAAGTGGAACCGGAAAAGATCGATCCCGAACTTGATGCGAATACGGTGACCAAATTGGATGCCATCGATCGCGACAATCCCAATGATGACCTTGAAGACTATTCGAAGATTGAATTCGACGAATTCCCGCTTCTCGATCCGCTGAACAACATGATCGTGTTGGGAACAGGTTATTTCGGTAATGCTTCGAACTTCAGCTTGGCACCGGTTTACAACAACGGGGTCGGAATCTCTTTCACGCGGGTGATGTTCCGAGACGTGTTTCTTGATTCCAAGACCATTCAGGATGCGTTATCCCTCGAGCTCGGAATCGTCCAGTACTCCATCCTGAATCTCGATCGGAACAATGACAACTACTCGCTTCTCCCCTTCTACGCCAATCTGATTTATCAGCTGTATCCTGGAAAAACCTTCGGTGCTCATGCTTACGGAGGCCTCCAATACAACTACATGCTTTCTGCAAGCAATGCGGGATCCAGTATCGAGGACCTTCAAGGATTCCAGCCGAACTTCGGAGTTGGCATGACCTATCGAATGGGGCCACAGTGGTATCTTCGTGCGGATATCGGCTGGGATCGCATTGCTGCGGGCTTGGGGATCAAATGGTGATTTTACGCAAAACAATCGCTTTCGCGCTGGTTGCGGGCGTCACCGCCTGCGGAGTGAAAGCTCCGCCCAGTCCGCTTTACAGCATTCCAATGACCGATACGGGCAAAAGTGAGCGCGGCGACTCCGCCGTGGTTTCTGAACAGAGTGCGACACCTTCCCCGACCCCGATCACCACTCCCACTCCCGATCGAACCAACACCAAGAAAAAGAAAAAATGACCAAAACCATCATTCGCAAGAAATCAGAGGCTCTGTACCGTTTGTTCGCCATCAGTCCGGGCGGACTCGATGAAGTATTGAAAAAAGAAGTGGAACAAATCGGCGCTAAAATCCTCGATGTCTATCCGGGTGGCGTGGAGTTCGAAGGCAATCTTGAAATCGCTTACAAAGCCTGTCTCTCGCTGCGAACCGCTTCCCGAGTGTTATTGCTGATCCAGGATTTCAAGAAGATCTTTCAGCCCGAGGAACTCTACGATGCGATCAGAAGCATCGAGTGGCATCGGATCTTCTCGCCAAACTGCACTTTTGCGGTCTATTTCACCGAAACGAATAATAACGCCCGCAAAAACAATATCAACGTTCAATACTGGGCACTGAAGTCGAAAGACGCGATCGCTGATCATTTCAACGATCGGTTCGGCGAACGCCCGGATGTGGATCGCCAGAACCCGGACATTTCCATCCGCCTCCATCTTCACAATCACATCCTGAAAGTCTATCTCGATCTTTCCGGAAGAAGTTTGCATGAGCGCGGCTACCGCACCAAAACCCTCGAAGCACCGATCAAGGAAAATCTGGCCGCGGGCTTGTTGCTCCTTGCCGGTTGGGATGAATTGGCGAAAAAGAAAACCCCATTTATGGATCCGTTCTGCGGATCGGGCACCTTGCTCATCGAAGCGGCAATGATCGCCACCAATACCCCTCCGGGAATTCAGCGGACCCATTTCGGATTTTATTCCTGGCGCGACCACCAACCCGGTCTTTATGAACGGGTGAGGGAATCGCTTTTGGCAAAAATCATCAAGGATCCGAACCACCTTCCGCTCATGAAGGGTTCGGATGTCAATCCGGCCGCCCTGAAAACCACGCTCGGCAACCTACAAAACTGCGGCCTGGATGGAGTCGTAAAGCTATATGCCACTGCTTTTGAAGAGACCAAGGCAGAAACACCTACCGGTCTCATTGTGAGCAACCCTCCCTATGGGGTGAGACTGGAGGAGGTGGAAGCCCTGAAAAAGACCTACCAAGCCCTGGGCAGCACCTTGAAACACCATTATAAGGGCTGGCAGTGTGCGGTAATCACGTCGGAACAACCGCTTTTCCACGCCATTGCCCTGAAACCGTCCAAGAAATGGAAGCTTCATAACGGTAATCTCGACTCGGAATATCGTCTCTATCAGATGTTCTAGTCATTCTTTTTTAAATATTTTAAATAGAGCGTTGACAAAATGACTCAAGTGTATTAAATAGATTTTATTTAATACACCATTGTCAATGCACCCTGAAAATGAAAAAATGATGTTCATACCAATTGAGAGAATGGAGAGATCTGTAATGCCAAGCCAAAACTCACACCCGCGTTTCAATGCGTTGCAAACCGTAATTGCCCGCAAACCAAAACATGTGGAAGCCCCGAAGGATGAAAAGGGAAATACCCTCAAGATTTCCGATTTTTACGGAGTCAACACCTTCAGCCTGAAGCAAATGAAGCACAAGCTTCCGAACGACATCTACAAGCGCTTGGTCCAGACGATTCAATCCGGCAAGAAACTCGAAATCGAAGTCGCCAACGTCGTTGCCCATGCCGTGAAAGAATGGGCGATGGAAAATGGTGTGACCCACTACACTCACTGGTTCCAACCTCAAACCGGCACCACCGCTGAGAAACACGATGCGTTCCTCAACGTGGACAGCAGCGGAAATCCGATGGAACGTTTTTCAGGTTCACAATTGATCCAATCCGAACCGGATGCTTCCAGCTTCCCGTCTGGCGGAATGAGAACCACCTTTGAAGCTCGCGGATATGCCGCTTGGGATCCGACCTCCCCGATCTTCATCAACGACTCCGGATCGACCCGCACACTTTGCATTCCATCCGTATTCATCTCCTATCATGGTGATGCACTCGATGAAAAAACCGGCCTCCTTCGCAGTAACGAAGCGATCACCGCCCGTGCGATCAAACTCCTCGACCTGATTGGCGACAAAGGAGTTTCTTCCATCGTGACCAACCTCGGTCCTGAACAGGAATACTTCCTGATCGATCGCGCGTTCTACGCTCTTCGCCCGGACCTCGTGATGTCCGGCCGCACCCTTTTGGGAGCGCGCCCTCCGAAAGGCCAACAGCTGGAAGACCACTATTTCGGAAGCATTCCAGGCCGCGTTCTCTCCTTCATGACCGAAGTCGAGTACGAACTCTTCAAACTCGGTATCCCGTCGAAGACCCGTCACAACGAAGTGGCGCCGATGCAGTTCGAATTGGCTCCGATTTTCGAAGAATCGAACGTGGCTGTCGATCACAACCAAATGACGATGGAAGTCCTTCGTCGCGTGGCAAAGAAACACGATCTTGAAGTGCTGATGCATGAAAAACCATTTGCCGGTGTGAACGGAAGCGGAAAGCACAATAACTGGTCACTCGGAATCGGCACTGCTCCGGCGGAACTCGAAGGCATCAATCTTCTGGATCCGGGTAAAACCCCTCACCAAAACCTTCGTTTCCTCCTGTTCCTCATGGCCACATTGAAAGGCTTGAATAAACACGCAGGTCTTCTCCGTGCCGCAATCGCTTCCCCGGGTAACGATCACCGTTTGGGCGCGAATGAAGCGCCGCCGGCGATCATTTCCGCATTCCTCGGGAACATGCTCGACAACATGTTGAACGAAATCGAAAAGGAAGCTCAACAGAACCTCGATTACAAGGAAGTGGTGATCAAGCTTGGCGTGAGCAAGTTACCAACGGTCATGAAAGACAATACCGACCGTAACCGCACTTCACCGTTTGCATTCACCGGCAATAAGTTCGAATTCCGCGCCGTGGGATCCTCCGCATCGTGTGCGTTCCCGGTTACCATCATCAACTGTGCGGTTGCAGACGCGATCGATGAGATCACCCAGCAACTCGAAGCGAAGATCAAGACTTCGAAATCAATGGAAGAAGCGATTTTCTCCGTGGTACGAGATGCGATCAAGGAAACCAAAGCCATCCGTTTCGAAGGAAACGGCTATTCGGATGCATGGGTGAAAGAAGCTGAAAAACGCGGTCTTCCACACTTGAAAACCACCCCGGAAGCCCTTCACCAGATCGCAAGCGATAAATCGATCAAGTTGCTGACCGGCCTCGGCGTGTTCAGCGTAGAGGAAGTGAAATCACGCTTCCATGTCCGGATCGAGATTTACAACAAAAAGCTCTTGATTGAGGCGGAATGCCTTCAGACCATGGCGGAAACCCAGATCCTTCCGGCTGCTTACCAGTACGCAAGTCTTCTTGCACAAGGTGTGGCTGCGGCGAAAACAGCAGGCATCAACCCTGCTCAATCCGAACCGCTGATCAAATTGAACCAGGCGTTGGGTTCGGCACAGACCGAACTCAAGAAACTGGAACGCATCACCGCGACCATTCTTTCAATGGAAAATGAGGAAGACAAGGCCAGCAAGATCGCTGCCGAACTCAAGCCTCAGATGGAAGCACTCCGCGACCAGTGCGATGCGCTTGAGAATCTTGTAGCGGACGACTTCTGGCCACTGCCGAAGTACCGCGAGATGCTCATGCTTTCGTGATCCCGTTCTTGCAACGCTTGTATTCGTGATTCTCCAGAAGCGCCCGGTACACTTGAATGTGTTCGGGCGTTTCTTCTAACCGCTTGTGGTACAGATGCCACTGAACGGCATATCCGATCTTTCCAACGCATTTCACACCGGAATTTCGAACGCGGACGAAAAGGTCTCCGTCTTCTCCCCAATAGGAATTGAAGTCTTCATTATACCCGTTCACATCATGAAGCACGCGGGTGGAAATGGAAAAGTTCGAACCCAACAGGTCATGAACCCGATCGCGTTTCAATAGCTTTAAAAGCCAGTCAGGCGGATCCATTCGGACCGAACGCATGATGTTTTTCGTCTCGCCCTTCCATCCTGAAACCAGCAGCCCCCAATTCAATCCTTGATTCAACTTGAGTACGTTTTCAGGTGTAACCGTAGCGGTGAATCCTTCGCCAAGATCCACCCGTCTTCCCATGAACATCAGCGGACCGAAATTCTCACACAGATGTGCCCGATAGTGGTCCTCGACAAACCGATGATGAACGACCACGTCGTGATCCACACAGATCACGATCGGGTATTTCAGGGGATCCAGTTGGCGAAACACGGTATTGTTGATCTTCGACTTGCGATAGCCTTGGTCCGGATGCCAAATGTGGTAAATCAGCAGGTCCTCGTGTTCACGCTTCATGCGGAGAATCAGATCCCGAGTCTCATCACCGGAACCGTCATCGGCAATGTAGATCTCGAAATTACGAAAAGTCTGATTGCTAAAGGAGAGCAGACAGAGCTCGAGACTCTTCGGGTTGTTGTAGGTGGTGATCACCACGGCAACGTTCGGAACAAAATCATTCTGCGTAGGGTTCGGTGACGGATTCAAGCGTGATGCCAGTATAATAGAAATTCAGGATTTGATCAAAACTCCATCCGAATTGCGATGCATATTCTCGGGCTCCGATCTGCGCCATTCCCACTCCGTGGCCGTAACCCTTACCGGAAAAGGTGACGTTTCCGGAAGAATCCGTGGAAAGATCAAAAAGCGTGCTCCGCAATTTCAAAAGACTGCGAACCCGGGTGCCTGGAACCTTTGTCACTCGACCTTCACGATCATATACCGTCAGGAATGAAACCCTTCCGCTTTCATTGCGGTCCTCTGGCCGGACCTCCAGTCTGACTACGGAAGCACCGAAAGCACTGTCCACTCCCGCAGGAGTGAAGGCCTTGGTCCAGAAAGTCTTGGTTTTAGAGATGTCATAGACTTCGGATTTAGACACCAGATAAGGGAGATCCTCGTTAAATACGTTTTTGGAAGCCTCTGTCGTACCGCCACTATCGGCGGAAAAATAAGCCTTGATGATCTTACCCTGAAACTTCATCACTTGGCGCGATGTCTGATCCACAGCGGAATCGGTCGATCCGGAACGCTTCGAGTTCCCCAAGTAGGCCTGAAAACCGATCGTATCGTCTAGGTCATAAATCGAGCCGGGAGTCATCCTCGCTCGCAACACCTGCCACCACGCATACGACCGGGCCGCTACCGCTTGAGCTTTCAATGCCTCCATTGGCCAACTACTACTCACTTCCGATGGAACCACGCCCTTCAGATAACTTTCGGGGTCAACGATATTGATGATGCGAACGGGCTTGCCCTTTTCAGATCCATCGTAGATGGCAACAAAGTCCCCTTCGTAAGAGTGGGACTCGAGATTTCTCTCGCGGTTGACTTTGAATGGCTTTTCACATTTGAAATAGAATGCCTGTCCGGTATGGAAGAAGTAACGGGCCATCCGGTAAAGCCGGGTGTTGGAAAGCGGGAATCGCTGAGCGGTGAGGATCGGGTTCCCTTGCGGTATCCATTGATTCTTTTCATTCTGATTGGCAAGGTACTGGGAGCAGTTCCCTTCTGATGTCACCAGAACGCGATTGACTACTGTTTCCCTGCCTTGAGGAACAGGAAATTTTCCCCAATGCGGAAACACCTGCACCCGAAACGGAGCAGATTGCTCCGTCTGAAGAAGCATCAACAACAACAAAGCCAACATGCGTCGCATGATGGCTTATGTCGGACTGAATGACAACACTTTGATTGTTCGGGGCTTTTTACAATTGGGGCAGTTCTTCAATATAACCGAGAAGAGACCCGCGATTATCCAAATAGTATTGGTCGACCTTGGAGTAATTCGGCCATTTCACTTGGGAAAGCTCAACCGTGATCTGAAGGTCTCCATACCAGTGATAACTCCAGTCCTGCATCCCGCCATCAACCTCATACCAGGCAAACCCGTTGGTGATACCGCGCTCGAACTCCTTTGAGTTCCAGAAGTACGGAATGTTTCGGGAATAATTCAGGCTCATGTTGATCACTTGGTTTTCCAGAGGGAAGTGTGCCGAGGTCGTATCGTAAGGATAATTCACAACTTCCGCTCCACCATGAAAATTCGCGGACAACTTGAACCGGTGCTGCGCTTGAAACTCCATCATCGCCTTCACTTCCGGTTCGCGACTCCCCAGTGTGTTCTGGTTGTCAGTCGTGGTGAAATCAGGGAACGAACGGTTGAGATCACGTCCGTTCGCATTCGCCCGTTGACGACGATTGGCTCCATCCGGATTCATCGAAGGCATGATGTAAATCTGCATGGTGTCCAGGATACGGGTGATGCGATTGTCTTTTCCGTAATTTTTTGCCAGGTCCTCGATCAGGCGGATCATCAACTCGCGACCGACGATTTCATCACCATGCATGTTCGCAACGTACTTGAACTCGGGACGGGAAGTGGGGTTCGGATTCGCAGAAGTCGCAGATGCAGTCAATTTAGCAAACATCAACGGACGACCTTCGACTGACTTACCAATCTCGATCAGAGTCACCAATTGTGGATACTGAGCCTGGATCTGCTTCATTTTCTGGATAATGGCTTCCGGCTTCGGATAATCTGCCGCAACCCAATCCTGAACCTGCATCAAATCAGCATAGATCGCTCCAGCCTCATCCAGCGCCTTTGAAAGTCCGGTTGGACCATAGATCTCGAATCCCTGACTGCTCGGATGATCGATCACCACTTCAGGATGACGGGCGAACTTCTTTTGAATCGCATGATCCGGATCCATCACGAAAAAACCGCTCTCGATTTTTTGTGCGTTCGCAGCAAGCCCTACCGTCATCATGGTCAAACCTAAAATCATTGTTTTCATTTCTTGATTCCCCCGTCTTTTGTTTTCACTTCGAAGTAGCGTTCCAGTTTCTCCAGGATCTTCAGATTTTTCCGTGAAGCCATTTTCCGGACTCCGGAAAGAGTGTTCATCGGCCATCCCCGCTGGGACAGATTCACCAGCCAGAGCGGAATTTCACCCTTCGGATCGACTTCCATCTCCACCACCAATCGTGTGGATTTAGCCGCCACCATTTCCTTCAGGTAGTAATAGGAATGAACGATTTCTCCACGCACGATTCCTTCAATCGGAGGAGCCGATGCGTTCGGCTCAGAGCGCATGGCGATCAGCATTGTCGGTGGGTCACGATCGAGAATCGCGCGCGCACGAAACACGAAATCACGGTTCTGGAACGGCCACGGTACTTTGGTCTCGCTGTACTGGATGTATTCAGTATCGCTGATTTCAACCACGTTGTACCCGTTCACATAGGCGTGAACCCAGTTTTTCTGATGTGGCTGATGCACCAGAATCGTGGCGATTTTCTTGAGTGGAGCGGCAATGGTGACTTCTCCCCTGAAGGCTACCAATCCGTTTGCATTGCTTCTGCGCTCGTACGTGCGGATGCCTTGTTCCTCATCGATCAGTTTCCATTTTTGCTCATTGGTCTTCAGTTGGAAACGGTCGTCATCGAAAATTCCCTCGTCCGCCGGAACAATCCTTTTGGTTTCGGATTGAATCGAGATGAGTGGCTCCTGATTTTTTCTGATTTTCTGAACTGCTGATTTTTGCGTTTCCTTGGAAGGCGCGGTTTTCTTCGCGCTGGTACAGGATTGCGAAAGAATCACGATGAGAACGGGTAAAGCGAATCGGAAGTGACCGAACCCCTTGAACATAATGACTAGTATTGATTGAAATCAGGTTGATTGAAAGCAAATCCGGAATGTGCGCATGATTTCAGGATCGCCCCAGCGCAACCCCTCACGGATGAGTTTAGTGAATGGAAACTTGGTCCGGCGCTTCAATCGCTTCCAATCTGAACACTTCATTGCCGACCATTCCGGAAAATTCTGATCATCCTGAAGAATGACGGCTCCGCCCGAAGCAAGGAAGCGTTCCATCGAGCCAATGTCCGTGAGAATCGTCACGGGCTTTTTCAGTGTCGCCGAGACCATTCCAAACTCATGCCAGATGTCCGTCTTTTCGTGATAATAAGCCAAGGGCATCCGGTGTTCGCGATCAAAGGTTTTCAAGTCCCCGAACTCAAGACTACCGATGTCAATCGCCATCACCCTTACCAAGACCACTATCATGAGGGAGGAAAGGGCGAAAAGACGACGGTTGGTGATTTCAATCGAAAGTAGGAACAGAGCCGATGCCAACGCAAAACCTGCACCAGTTGCGAGATGAATCCATCCATTTTGGGCAAGATGGAAAATCACAAAGAGCATCGCGACGAATACCAGCGCATGAACCACCATCACTGCTCGCCTGATCCGAGGAGTCAACTCGAAATCCAATTCAGAAACGAGCATCGCCATGATCGGAGTCAGAAAATAGAGGTAGGTATTAACACGGTAGGGAAAGAAACTGAAAAAAACCGCAGAAAATACTGAATAAGCCAGGAAAAACTTCAGATTCGTTTTCCAGCGCTTGCGGGTCGAAGACTGAAGGGCTCCAATCAGTACAAATGCGCTCCATGGAAAAAGGGAAAAGAAAAATTCCCCCCATAGACCGTACATCGTTCCCTGCGAGGTGGCCATCTTACCGACGTTTTCAACTTCGAAAAACTGTGACATGAGTTCGCGATAGTGAGTGATGGACACGGCTCCGTACCACCCCAACCCGATGAAGACTCCCGTCAGAAGGCTTGCCCAAAAGGAGACTCGGGACAAAAACTGGGGTTTCCAGAACAAGAGACTGAACGTGAAGAGTGCCGGATAAAGTGGACCTTTCACCCAAGCCATGATCCCCACCAATAAAAAAGTGAGAAAAATACGACCATGAAGCACGGAAAGCCAGGACCCGAGCAGGAAAAACACGATCCAGATTTCCATTTGTGCGGTGGTACCGTAAGTCATCGACCCCAGCGTCGAGGCGGTCAGTAAAGCGGCCAACGATGGCTGAGAAAGGTCGAGTTTCTTCGCAATCCGGAACGAGAAGAATACGCTTCCCGACAGTGCAATCACTGAAGGAAGAAACGCGCCAAAGAGACTGATCCCGAAAATCTTCCATCCCACCACAGTCGCCCAGTATTGAAATGGCGGTTTCAGGAAATTCGGATCACCAAAGAGTGTTGGTACGACCCAGTTGCCTCCCTTGAAAATCTCGAGCGCGGTAGAGAGATAGACTTTTTGATCACCCGTCAGCGGGACGATGGCTCCACACAAGGTGATTCCGTAAGAGAGCAGGACAATGAAGCAGATGAAAAAGGGATTACGCCACCAGGAATGAAGCATCTCAGACTAGAGATAGTCCAAGGTAATCGGCGATTCAACCGAATTCTCTTCCTCGCCATTCAGGGAAGGCTGTTCCACGTGGAGACCACTCTGTTTCAGGAAATTTTCGCTTTGGGATGCTTCCATCTTGAGCTCCGACTTTGCCTTCTTCGCTTCCGCAAACACTTCGGTCACCTTCTCGATGTTCGAATTCCTTCTCACTTCCTGACGAAGCGCTTCGTTACTGATGATCAATTCGGAAATCGCGCCTTTGATCATCTCCACGTCGGAAAGGACTTCGTTCTGCTTCGTATTCATCAATTCCACGATCGCCAGATTCCGCAAGCGGTTCTCAAGCTGGAGTTCGATCCGGTCGCCGAATGAAGTGACCATGGAAAGGATTTTTTCCTGATAATAAACCTGATCGGCCTTGCGCGCTTCCTGATGGCGGGTTTCCACTTCACGCGCGTGCGCTCCGATATCCTCGACTGCTTGTTGAGCACGCTGACTCTGCTGATAGATTCCGCGCATCGTACTTTTCAACATGTCGAAAGACTCCTTCAGGCTTCTTTCGATCTCATTGATCAGGGGCTTGATCTGGTTCTGGATCTCCGAAGCGATCAACTGAGTGTTGACTTCGGCTGGTTGAGCTTTTTTTTCTGCATTTTTTTCGGCTTCTTCGAGCTTTGCAATCAAGTGACGATTCTGGACCTTGAGTGCCGACACTTCCTGCTCCTTTACCCACAAACGCTGTTGAATTTGCTGTGCTTCGGGATTCGATGACTGCGGTGCCTGAGGCGCTACCGGTCTGTTTATTTGCTGTTTCGCCTGTGGGTTCGACTGCTGATTCAATGGCGCATTCACTGGCGCCGCCTTTTGCGGATTAGCCGTGACAGTGATGGTTCGGATCGGACTTTGATTTTGATTCTTATTCATGGTTTCAGTTCCTTCTTCAGACCAGAGGACTTGATTATTTTTTCACATCCATGAGGGCGAATCAAATGACGGATTTTTGGCGCTTTTGATCTGTGTTTCAGGTCCAGGTGGCAACCTGATCGGCAATCCATTTCGGATCGTCCGTGGCAAGATCGTGATTCGCCGTCGGATGGCTGATCAGTTTTGCCCCGAAATGACTGGCAATCGCTTCGGAACACTTCGGAGAGACCAAACGATCTCCCTTTCCGACCAGAACCAGTACCGGTGCATGAATCTTCTTCGGTGGCTTGAACTGGATGGCCGCGATCATCTGGTGAATTGCATTCAACCGATTCACATCTTTACCATATTCAGCTTGTCTTTCGGCCTGCTTGAGAATGTTCTGGATGTCCAGGTTGGTGGTCATGCTTAGGATCTTTTTTTCGCGTTCAATCAGGTTCTTGCTGATCAGCAACTTGATGATGCGCGGATAATTCGACGGCATCATCCGGTGATGGAGCGGACTCAGTCCACTCATGCTGGAATTGATCAGGACCACCCGCTTGAAGTCCTCGTGGTGGTGACTGGCCCAATGAGCGGCGACCATTCCGCCGAGCGAAACTGCAAGGATTCCCCACTCTTCATGCGAAGACTCCTTGAGTGCGACCCAACGTTCGCGCAAATCATGGACAATTCCCGAAATGGTTTTGGGCGAAACCCTGCTGACTTCGGTTCCAAAACCGGGCAGGTCAAGGGTATGAACCCGTGCCTTCGGATTCGACTCCCGAAGTCTTGCTTCGAAAACATCTTTGAAATCACCCCAATGCCGTTGCTCGCGGACGAGCCCCCTCAAGATCAACCAATTCATTCCATCATCTTAAAATAAAGACGGGCCCAAAAGATAGCATTTCTGCTTCCATTGAGCCCGTCACCTGAGGAGGTGGTGGGTACAGCATTTTTGCCAGCTGACGTACCCCTATGTCAGTCGGCAACTTTTCGGAAGCCTCCCCGGCTTCCTAACTTGATTGGAACATCACTCTGTTCCGTCAAACTTTCTACGCAACCTTGAAGGCTTTCTGTCTTTCGAGATACGACATGTAGTGTTCGTGTTTCTTGTCGAAATCTCCCACTTTTTTGCCCATTTTGGTGATCAAGCCGAACTTGAACCACTCATAGTGCTCGTTACAGAACGTGAATTTCGCCTCTGGTTTCTTGCAGCCCTCACACTTGCAGTGCAGTGCCGCGACCATTTCAGACATTTCCGGTTTCTTGCCTTTTCCCATACGTTGTTCTCTCCTACATTTAACCTATCGGCAGATTCTTGACAGAACTTGAGGGGAAAATGACGCTCGATACACTTTTTATATGTATTTAATATGATTGGGATTTTCGAAACGAAAAAAGGAGGGTCTTTCGGACCCTCCTTTCCAAGCTTTCCCTATGGGGAGCTCAAACTACATGGACAATTGATTCAGGATTGGCTCTGGGCTTTTCCTGGCCGCCCCCCTTGAAGAACCGGTAAAACGATTCTCAATCGATTTACGGATCTCCAGGAATTCGGAAGGAAGACGATCCTTCAGTTTTTCAATCAACTCGTCCTGAAGTTTCAGCTCCACGGACCATTCAGCGGAATCCACCTTGGACATCTCTTTGAACTGTTCTTCGGTCACGCCGAAACCGGTCCAGTTCATGTCCTGATAGGTTGGGGCGAAACCGATTTCAGTTTCGACCGCTTTTGAGGTGCCCTTTACGCGTCCGATGATCCATTCAAGAACACGCATGTTCTCGCCGTAACCAGCCCACATGAATTTGCCTTCGTCGTTCTTGCGGAACCAGTTTACGCCGAAAATTTTCGGAGCATGGGTGATCTTCTTGCCCATTCCGATCCAGTGAGCGAAGTAATCGCCCATGTGATAACCGCAAAACGGCAACATCGCGAACGGGTCGCGACGGACTTGCCCCACCGCACCCACTGCGGCAGCGGTGGTTTCGGAACCGATGGTTGCGGCCCAGTAAACTCCGTGATTCCAGCTTTGGGTCTCCGTGATCAGTGGAACCGTGGTGGCACGACGTCCGCCAAAAATGAATGCACTGATCGGAACACCTTCTGGATTTTCCCAGTTCGGATCAACCGATGGGCACTGAGATGCCGGAACAGTGAAGCGCGCATTCGGGTGCGCTGCTTTTCTTCCGGTTTCGGCCGCGATTTCCGGAGTCCATTCCTGTCCCTGCCAATCGGTCAGTTTTGCAGGCGGAGTATCGGTCATCCCTTCCCACCACACATCTCCGTCTTCCGTCAGACCGACGTTGGTGAACAGGGTGTTTTTTGAAATCGTGAGAAGCGCGTTCGGATTCGTTTTCATCGATGTGCCCGGAGCCACACCGAAGTAACCCGCTTCCGGGTTGATCGCATAAAGTCTTCCGTCATTGCCGGGCTTGATCCACGCAATGTCGTCACCGATGGTGGAGATCTTCCAGCCGTTCATCGCTGTAGGCGGGATCAACATCGCGAAGTTCGTCTTTCCACATGCGCTCGGGAACGCAGCGGCGATGTAGGTTTTTTCTCCCTGCGGAGACTCTGCACCGAGAATGAGCATGTGCTCTGCAAGCCAGCCTTCGTTCTTGCCCATGTGGGAACCGATGCGAAGGGCGAAACATTTCTTTCCAAGAAGGGCATTTCCACCATATCCGCTTCCGAAAGAAATGATCTCCTTGGTTTCAGGGAAATGGGTGATGTACTTGGTCTTGTTGCAAGGCCACTTCACATCCTGTTGACCCGGCTCCAGCGGTGCGCCCACCGAGTGCATGCAATGAACGAAACTGTTGTTACCCAATACATCGAGTACTTTGGAACCGATGCGGGTCATGATGCGCATATTGATCACGACGTAAGGGGAATCCGTGATTTCAACGCCGATCTGTGAAATCGGAGAACCGATCGGGCCCATGGAGAACGGAATCACATACATGGTGCGTCCGCGCATGCAACCGTTGAAAAGTTTGTTGAGCTTGGTTTTCATCTCAACCGGATCAGCCCAGTTGTTGTTCGGGCCGGCGTCCGTCTTGTTCACGCTGCAAATATAGGTGCTGTCTTCCACGCGTGCGACATCAGAAGGGTCGGAGCAGGCGAGAAAACTTCCCGGGCGTTTTTCAGTGTTGAGTTTTTTCAGTGTTCCCGATGCAACCATCTCGCTACAGAGACGATCGTATTCTTCTTGAGAACCATCACAGATGTAAATGTTTGCAGGTTGAGTAAGATCAGCAACTTCCTGAATCCAACGCTTCAGTTCTTCATTCTTCAGATTTTGCATACTGTATATTTACAACCAGTCTGCTCGGGGGTCAATTTTTTCGGGCAAATTCGTCAACAATTGAATCAATCTTTTTCCTTGCATCGGTGGCGCTCAGTGACGATTCGGTGAAGATCACAAAAGGCTCCAGAGATTGATCCGCCTTGACCCAGTATCCCGCAAGATTGGAAACCAGATCAATGGTTCCCGTTTTAGCGTGAACCTTGCCTTTCAAGAACTCGCTATCCATGCGCATGCGCAACGTCCCGGACTCTCCTGACACCGGAAGCCCCGCATGAAGATCGGCAAAGTAGGGTTGAGTCATCAATCCTGAGAGAAACTTATAAAATGTTTTAGGAGTGATTCGATTCGCCGCCATCAAGCCGGAACCATCCACCAGTGTCACATTCCGGTAGTCGCTTTCATCCGAAAGAACTGATGCAAGCGTGATCAGGTCGGTAGGCGCTTCAAAGTGGAGTCGCTCACCCACGATGTTGATGCTGCTCTGAAGAAAAGGAACGATCATTTCTCGAAGAGTTACGGAAGAAAGATCCACAGCCATCGGCTTCATTTCTCCGTGACGGATCCATGGCGAAGCCTTGGGGAAATAAGCGATGCCGGACCGTCTCAACTCCGCAATGAAAATGTTTTTCAACCATGCCTCGTTGGAATGAACAGGCAAGAACACCGAACCGGGGCGGGATACACTCCCTTTCAATACATACCTGTTCACGCGCCCCAACGCATCGAGCACTGGAGTCACCGAAAGGTTGTCCGCTCCGGAAGCGGTCAGCTGATTCTCAATCGGAGTACTGACACCTTCCGTAATCCAGACGGCACGTCG